>CAZCMD010000015.1:0-32830 GCA_964499695.1 uncultured Desulfatiglans sp. | reverse complement strand
GACAGGTTGAGTGAATGATTTGCGAAGACGCTGTCAGGGTCACCATTAAAGACAATCATGGGTTCAAAATTGCACCTCTCAAGATCTTCAATAATTCTGTCCACCATTACAAGACAGTTTTTATCCTGAAGCACAGAATAGAAATCCTTTTTGATTGCCTTGAATGAGAGGAACAGTGAATGTGCTACTCCCTGGGCATAATAAAAGTTATCATCAATCTCATGCCACGGAATCACTATGTTTGTTGCATCTTCACTTGCAACATTTTTATCATCATTTGATGTTGAGATTACAGCATTGCTTCGTCTGGCTGCGCTGACCAGTTTGGTGTTTACCCCTCCCATAAGTGAGAGGTACTGGTCAAGCAGTTGAACAAGGTTATCAGCCCTCGGGTAAAATGTGGATTTACCAGAAATCAGGTTTTCATAATACTTCTCAAGGCTGTCATAGCCATCCTGCCATTTACTTTCGGAAGAGGGAAACAGCCATTTGTATGGATCATTAGAAAAAGAGGTGAATGCCTGCTCCGCGTAAGGGTCAAGTTTGTCTGTTGTTCTCATGCGGGTAAGGTTGTCTCTAAGTACCCTTGTGTTGTAGCGCACCACCTCAAGTTCGCCGAGCTGGAAATTGGGCATATTATCAAGAAATATGGTGGGCCAGAATAAATCATTTGGCAACCAACTATCCTTCATCTCTTTAACAAGGGCCTGATTTGCTTTTACAAAGTATGCACCTTTCTTGCCTTCAGTTATATTTGTCAAATCAATTGGGTCAGGTTTAAGAGAGTTACTGAACATCACAAAAAGGATAAACAAAAATAACACCAGAACAATAATAGCAATCACGCAGACAATATTTTTTTTGTCCTGCCCGAAAATACCTGAAACAGACAATTTCTCAGCCATCATTTCCTCCAATTTTGGGTGTAGATTGGCAGTTACTATAACAGAGACTGAAAGGTTTTTCCTTAAAAATATTGTAATACAATTAGATGGCTTATGATAGCGCATGTAAATAGCGGTGAAAGCCATCATGCGGTTTTATTAACCATTCTATCATCTGCACAATATTTGTAACCAACTGAAAAAATTGATGTAATTTATATGGTACGGTTTATGCTTTAATAAGGCGTATTAGTATTTCAAAATAAATAAAAATGGAGAAAGAGATGAAAAAATTAAACATTGTTTTTCTTATAATAGCAGCAGCTTTATCTTTGACTGCTTGTAAAACAAGCATCAATGAGAGCTACATTGTTAGTGACGGAGAGATGTTAGACGAAGGCGCTAATACCATAAATGGAATGATCCATGTCGGCGAGAATGCAGCAGTGAATGGTGATTGCATGAGCGTAAACGGAACTATTGATGTCGGGGGTAATTCAAGTGTGAAGGAACTATCAACGGTAAATGGAAACATCAATGTTGGTAAGGGTTCTACTGTCAGGGGTGATGTACACCTGATTAATGGAAATATCCATTGTGAACCGGGTGTTAAGGTTAAAGGGTCAGTGGAGACAATAAATGGCAGGATGAAGTTTGAGCAAACTAAAGTTCAAAATGGTCTCTCCACTTATAACGGAAACATAGAGATATATGATAAAACGGTTATAGATGGTGATATTATCATAAAGGAAAGACACGGCATGGATACTGATCATCATAAGCTCGCAATAGAAATAGATAACTCTACTGTTAAAGGCGATATTATAAATGAGGACCCGGAAACTGATGTTACCGTGTATCTTTATAACGGGGGAAAGGTGTCAGGAAAGGTAATAGCTGCAAGGGTTATCGACAAACAAGATATATAGGACAGATGAAAGAATATAAACCATAATTCTAAGAAGGGTTCATCAAATGGAGACCAATATGATAGACAAATTTAGAAAACAGATTCATGTATACATCTTTTTTTTCATTTCTATTTTAATTCTATCCGGAGAGGTATTCGCGGGCAACTGGGAAAAGGTTGATGGCAGTTCATGGTGTAGTGAAAAATTTTCTTTTTTTACCGATTCAGTTTGCGAGGTGAGGCAAATAAAAATTAACGAAACATGGGATAAGATTAAGGTAGATGCCAGTCCCAATGGGAGTATCAAGGTTGAGGGATGGGAAAAGGACAGCATCATGATAGAGGCAAGGGTCCAGGCAAGTGCCAGGTCAAAGAAAAAAGCAGAGGCAATAATATCAGAAATAGAAATAGATGCAGAGAGAGGTAGAATCCATGCAGATGGACCAACAGGTTTCAATTCAAATCAATCCTGGTCAGTAAGTTATCACATTATGGTCCCAGCAAAATCAAATCTTGATTTGTCTTCTGTGAATGGCGGAATATCCATTGATAATATTAACGGTGAGATAAATGCAAAGACCGTAAATGGGGGAGTTGCTCTGGAAAAAATTTCCGGCGATGTTGAAGTTAGTGCCACAAATGGCGGGATAACAGCAGAGCTTGATGGTGACAGGTGGCAGGGAAAAGGCATTACCGCAAGCACAACCAATGGCGGGATAAAGTTTGTTGTGCCTGAAAAATACTCCGCAGATCTTAAAGCCGGGGCAGTTAATGGCGGTATACACATTGATTTTCCTGTAACCATCAAAGGATGGATCACGAAAAATATAGAAACCAGACTGGGCGAAGGAGGGGCGGCTATTAAATTAAATACTGTTAATGGCGGTGTTAGTATAAAGAAAAAATAGTAAAGATTAATATCGTTAATTAAGCGCAAATAAAACTTAGTAATTGCGAGCATAACTAATTTTATATCGATTTTATAAGGCGCCTTAAAAGGCGCCTCTTTTTGATGTCTGCGTCACTTCATAAAACAGGATTTCCTGATGAGAAAACCATGTTTTTATCTGCGGAATCCCACTTTTTTTAAAAGTCTGATCAAGATCAATATTTATTCGTAAAAATCTATTTCTACAGGTTGTGATTTTACCTCTCATACGGTCACAACATACTGTTTTAGTGGAAAAATATATATTTTTCCCTTGACAGTGGGACATAGTGGAATATAATGGGTCAAAATTACATTAAAGTGGGAGTAAATCCAAGTTACCCATGTTTAACGGACGATTCAACCATACCCTTGATGAAAAGGGGCGATTAGCCATACCGGCACGGTTTAAAGATATACCTTCTTTGAAGGAAAATCCATGCCTTATGGTTACTAATCATATTAATTGTCTATGGGCTTTCACTAAGGATGAATGGCAAATTATAGAGGATCATGTGGCAAAATTGCCCCTGATGAATAATAATTTGAGCAGTCTGAGGCGCTATTTTATCAGTGGTGCCAAGGAATGCGTTATTAAGCAGGGAAGAATTACTCTGCCGCCTGACCTGAGGGAAATAGCCGGTTTACAGAAAGATGTTATGCTTGTTGGTGGAATTAAGTATTTTGAAATATGGGATAAGAATCGCTGGGATGAAGAGTTTATCCGTGCCAGGGAGGAGTTCCAGGTATCGGGTCCGGCCCTTGCTGATCTGGGTATTTGACAGGTATGGAATACCCCCACAGGCCGGTTATGGTTGCGGAGGTTGTAAAACTCCTTATAACCAGGAAAGACGGTGTTTATGTTGACGGAACGACCGGCTCAGGGGGGCACAGTGAGGCGATATTAAAAGGGCTTGATAGTAATGGCAGGCTTATCTGCCTTGACAGGGACTCTGATGCCATAGAGATAACCCGGAAAAGGCTGGATTCCGGGGGATATAAAGATAGATACAGCATTTTAAAGTTTAATTTTGCTGATATGGACCTTGCCCTTGAGAGAGCGGGCGTGAGTGGTGTTGACGGGATACTGCTAGACTTAGGCATGTCTTCATATCAGCTTGATCAGTCAGGCAGGGGTTTCAGTTTCAACAGGGATGAACCCCTTGATATGAGGATGGATGCGGAAAGCGGAAAGAATGCAATGGAGCTAATAAATGAGCTTTCCGCCCAGGAGATAGAATCGGTTTTAAAAAGTTACGGGGAAGAGCATATGTCTCGGGCAATAGCAAGAAGCATTGTAAGGGAGCGCAGCAAGGCCCCGATTGTAACATCAGGCCGGTTTGCAGAAATTGTCCGTTCCCATTTTCCTGTTTTTGAGCGGAGCAGGAAAAAGGACCCGGCAACAAGGGCATTTCAGGCATTAAGGATTCTGACTAATAACGAGATGGAAAACCTGAGTGTCATACTGGAAAAGGCCCCTGATCTTTTAAACAAAGGGGGGAGGATCCTTTTTCTGACATATCACTCACTTGAAGACAGGCTTGTTAAGAGGGCAATGGCAGATTGGGAAAGCGCATGTTCATGTCCACCCGATCTTCCGGTTTGTGTCTGTAATAAAAAACAGAGGTTTAAAAGACTCAATAAAAAGGGGTTGCTGCCTGATCAGGACGAAATAGCGGCAAATCCCCGGGCCAGGAGCGCCAGGCTTAGAGGCGCAGAAAGGATCTGAAAATGGTACGCCCTTTAAAATCATCCGAGGTTGCTTGCAAGAGAAATTCCCGTACCGGGATTAATATAAATAACTCCAGGGTAAAAAGATACAGGTTCTATCTTACCAGTAGGCAAATCATATTGATAGCCTTTCTGCTTGTCCTCTTCATGAGCAGCGGCATCGGCTATGTCTGGTCAAATTATGAAGGCACACAAATCGGTTTTGATCTGAGTCGTCTGCAGAAGGATGAAAGAGCGCTCCTGGAGTTGAATAAAAAATTAAAGGTTGAATTGGCCACTTTGAAATCACCACAGAACCTGGAAGCGGCCGCGCGTTCTTTAGGGCTGAAAGATGCTGCTCCCGAACAGATTGTTTTTCTGCCATGAAGGTAAATGAAAAAAAGTGGATTAGATTCCGTATTCACATTGTAGCTGTTTTCTTTCTGTTTGCCCTGTCGACAGTACTGTCCAGGGCTGTGCAACTTCAGGTTATTGAAAAAGACAGGCTGCAGAAGATGGCAAGGGACGGGTACCGCAAGATTGTACCCTTACCTCCTAAGCGGGGATCTATCCTGGATCGTGAAGGTCATGAGCTTGCGGTAAGCCTTGAGGTGGGGTCGGTTTATGCCGAACCAAGGAGGATTGAAGACAAGGCCGGTACAGCAAGAAAGCTTGCCCCTCACCTTAATATGCCGGCAGGGAAGATCTTAAAATTACTGAAGAAGGACAAGAGTTTTGTATACATAAAAAGAAAGATACCCTCTGATAAAATTGAAGATATAAGCCAGTTGAGGCTTCAGGGGATTGGGTCCATAAAAGAGACCAAAAGATTTTTTCCGGGTAAGGAGATCGCCAGCCAGTTACTGGGGATTGTAGGTGATGAAAATCAGGGGCTGGAAGGGCTTGAAAAAAGATATGATGATCTGTTGAGGGGAGAGGCCCAGGTACTGGTACAGATGAAGGATGCTGTGGGGCGCCCTTTTTATATCAGTAAACCTGCTGAAGAAAAAAGGGATACCCATAACCTTATACTGACTATTGATAAGGATATTCAATACAAGGCCGAACAGGCCCTGGAAAAGGCGGTTATAAAGGCAAAGGCAAAAAGCGGACAATGTCTGGTAATGAACCCGGAAACAGGAGAAATACTGGCCATGGCAACAGCCCAGGGATATAACCTTGCTACCGAAACAATAGCTCCGGCATTTAATCCCAATATATTCAGGGATTATAAACCCAATGCATGGAGGAACAGGGTTATTGCGGACTGTTTTGAGCCAGGCTCAACAATCAAGGCATTTTTGCTTGCAGCAGCCATTGATGCGCATGTTGTTACACCAAACACAAAGTTCAACTGTGAAAACGGTGAATACAGGGTAGCCAACAGGGTAATGCATGATACAAAGAAACACGGTATCATGACTGCCGCGGATATTGTTAGAGTTTCGAGCAATATCGGGGCAATAAAGATAGGGGATGAGCTGGGGTATGAAAATTATTATGAATATTTAAGTAAATTCGGGTTTGGCCAGAAGACAGGGGTTGACCTGATAGGAGAGAGGGATGGTCTTATAAAAAATCCGGAAGGGTTGGGACCGGTTGAGAGAGCAAATTCCTATTTCGGACATGGTTTGACTGCATCATCCATACAGCTTGCATCAGCAATGGCTGCTATTGCAAACGGGGGGAGGCTGATGAAGCCCTATGTGGTCAAGGCAGTAACAGATGAATCAGGAAAGACTATCAAAGAATATCAGCCCCAGTTTATAAGAAGAGTCCTCTCGCCTGATACTGCTAAAACAGTATCACGGGTGCTTGAGGATGTGGCAACCGAGAAAGGCACAGCATTAGAGGCTGCGATTGATGGATATCGTGTTGCAGGCAAAACCAGTACTGCCCAGAAGGTAGACCCTGCAACCGGGCGTTATTCAGAAAAGGCCCATGTTTCCATGTTTGTAGGTTTTGTCCCGGCAAACAGGCCAAGACTTGTTATCCTGGCGATGATTGATGAACCAAGGGGCATCCATTATGGCGGACGGGTTGCAGCACCTGTTTTCAAGGATGTTGGCCAGTGGGCCTTAAGTAATCTCAGGGTGCAGCCTCAACTGATAATTGCGGATAATGAAACTACCATGGAGGTAAAAAAGAGCCCCTTTGAAAAAAGGAGAGTCACGATTGCAGAGGTTAAGAAATTTAAAGAGGGAGATTTAGATGAAGATGCAGGAGATGATGAAGCTCTGGATACAGGTGAAAACAGAGATGAAAATCGTCTGCCGGATTTCCGGGGGCTTACCATGCGGGAGGTGCTTAAAAATATAAGTGTCCTGGGGATTAATATTACCTTTGAAGGAAGCGGAAGGGCCTATGAACAGTATCCTGAACCGGGGGTGCCAATAGACAAGATCACCTCTGTAAAGGTCAGTTTCAGGCCGCCGGCTTAGTGTTTATGATGTTGTGAAGATGGACATATATCAGACTGTGGGTGAGTCAGGGGTCACTAAAAGAGCATGAAGCTTTCAGCATTACTTGAAGCTATTAAAGATTATAACCTGGTCGGGAATCCTGACCCGGATATTACCGGTCTGAACTATGATTCAAGAAAAATAAAAGAGGGGAATCTTTTTGTTGCTGTAAGAGGCAATGCACTTGACGGGCATGATTTTATACAAAAGGCCATAGAAAAAGGGGCAAAAGCTGTTTTTGCTGAAAGAGACGTTGTGCTGCCCGCAAGTATCTCTTTGATAAAAGTAGCGGATTCAAGGAGAGAGCTATCGAGACTCGCAGCCCGTTTTTATGCCTCTCCCTTTAAAGATATGGATGTTATTGGTGTTACAGGGACAAGCGGAAAGACAACAATAACATACATCATTGAATCAATACTGTTGGCATCAGGTAGAAATACCGGCGTAATCGGAACCGTAAACAGCAGGTTCGCAGACAGGGTAACTCCTTCGACAGTCACCACACCTGAATCAGTTGACCTGATGTACACTGCAAGAGAAATGGCTGATAAGGGGGTCACGAGTCTTGTCATGGAGGTATCATCCCATGCCATCCATCAGAACAGGACAATAGATATTCCCATCAGGGTTGCGGTGTTCACAAACCTATCAAGAGATCATCTTGATTATCACAAAACCATAGAGAGCTATTTTGAAGCAAAGAGCGGGCTATTTAAAAACCTGCCTGTAATTGTTGGTGGCAAAAAATGCTGTGCTGTAATTAACATGGATGACCCCCGCGGAAAGGAGCTAAGCGCCTTAACAGAGGCGGCTATCATGACATATGGCCTTAAGGGTGACCGGGATATCAGGGCGGAAAACATCAGGTCGGATATGAACGGCTTAAGTGCGGAACTCATCACCCCATGCGGTAATATCGCAATAAAATCGTCTCTCATAGGAGAGATTAATATCTATAATATCATGGCTGCTGCCGGTGCTACGCTGGCATCAGGGGTAACCCTTGAAAAAATAAAAGAGGGTATAGCCAATCTGAAGATAGTCCCCGGCAGGCTCGAAAGGGTATCAAACAGGGCCGGCCTTTCCATAATCGTTGATTACTCCCATAAACCCGATGCACTTTCAAAGGCACTGAACGCCCTGCGCCCTTTTGTAAAGCGAAGGCTTATCACTGTTTTCGGCTGCGGTGGTGACAGGGACAAGGGGAAAAGATATGAGATGGGCCTTATCGCAGGCAGAGAGAGTGAGATCGTGGTTATTACCTCTGATAATCCCAGGACTGAAGAGCCCGGGTCAATTATCAGCCAGATAGAAAAAGGGGTAGTTGAGTCAGGGATGAAGAGATCAGATTGGGCGCATGCTGATAATGGTACATACCTGATCGAAGCTGACCGTGGCGAGGCCATCAGGAAGTCTGTCTCCATTGCAGACATAAATGATACGCTCCTGATCGCCGGAAAGGGACATGAGGATTACCAGATAGTAGGACAGACAAAAAGGCATTTTGATGACAGGGAAGAGGCCAGGAAGGCGGTGGATGCCCTATGACAACGATCTGGAAAGAGATAACGATTAAAGAATTTATTGCGCCGATAAAGGGGAAGCTCATTTCCGGAAATCCTGATGCTGTAATTACAGGAGTCAGCACTGATACAAGGGAGATTAAAAACGGCGAGGTCTTTATAGCGCTCAAGGGTGATAATTTTGATGGATATAAATTTCTCTCTGATGCGGTCCAGAAGGGTGCAAAATGTGTGGTAATCGATGATGATAAAAATGTCCCGAAAACATTAAACGCCAGTGTAATCAAAGTAAGAGAGACCCTTACAGCCCTGGGGGATTTTGCCAGTTTCATCAGGCATCAGCATGAGGTAAAGATAGTTTCAATTACAGGGAGCATGGGGAAGACAACAACAAAGGAGATGACTGCATGCATCCTTGAAACGGGAAACGAAACCCTTAAAAATCAGGGGAATTTTAACAACCTTATTGGGCTTCCCCTTACCCTTTTAGGATTGAGAAAAGGCCATAAAAGGGCAGTGCTTGAGATGGGCATGAACCATTTCAATGAGATCAGGAGACTGACAGAGATTTCAGACCCGGATATAGGGCTTATTACCAATGTTGGGCCGGTCCATTTTGAAGGGGTCGGGGACATATACGGGGTTGCACGGGCAAAAACCGAAATGATCGAAGAGATGCGGCCTGAAGCAAAGGTAATTCTATTTGGTGATGACAAGATCCTGATGGAGCAGGCAACCCGGTTCAACAGGAAATTTACTACATTCGGGCTTGGTCCTGAAAACGATGTGACAGCAGAAGAGATAGATATCTCAGCGGTCGGTGGGCTTTCATACAGGTTGAAATACCAGAACAATTCCATCCCGATATGGCTTCCGTTATCGGGTATGCACAACCTGATCAACTCACTTGCAGCCGCTTCTGTCGCAATATGTTTGAATGAGGAATTTGAAAATATAGCCCGCGGGCTTTTAAGGTTTAAAGGGGTTAAAGGCAGACTGGTCAGTGATATCCTTCCTGATGACGTTCTATTGCTGGATGATACCTACAACTCAAATCCATCTTCGCTTAAGGCGGCACTTCTCGTTGCAAAGGAAAGGGCGGGAGTCACACGACCTGTGATAGTGGGCTTAGGTGAAATGCTTGAGCTGGGTAGCGAGACTGAGAGGGCCCATATTGAGGCGGGCAGACTTGTTGCTGAAACAGGAGCCAGGTATTTTTTTGCTATTGGCGCCCATGCTCAATTCATGCGTGAAGGGGCTTTAGAGGCGGGGTTTCCGAAAGACCGGGCCATTATCGTCAAGTCGCACCATGACATGATTACGGGTATTAATGATGTCATTAAAAATGGTGACCTTGTTCTCCTCAAGGGGTCACGTATGATGGGGCTTGAGAAGGTGGTCCAGGGTTTAAAGGAGATCAGGCGGAAGGAGGATTATTATGATGGAAAAGTTAAGAGAAATAATGGTTGTTGATGATGAGGCCGGGATAAGGGCGCTTTTATCCGATGCCCTGATGGAGGAGGGGTATAGTGTAACGCTTGCGGAAAACGGTATGGATTCCCTGCAGCAGTTGTCAAAACACCGTTTTGATCTTTTGATAACGGATATAAACATGCCAAAGCTTAACGGGCTTGAGCTTATAAGGATGATGAAGAAAAGAGGCAGGAGGGAGAAGGTTATTTTAATCAGCGGGCAACCGGTAGATGATAACCTTCTTAATAAAGAGACCATGCCTGTATTTGCGCAATTAATAAAACCCTTCAGGATGGATCATCTCCTGAAGACTGTAATATCAGCCCTTGAACCGGAGGGCTCTCAAATGAAAAGAAGGCGAAATGCTGCATAGACTATTACTTTTAATACATTTGGATTTTTCCTGGGTGAATCTTTTCAGGTATCATTCATTCAGGACGATCCTTGCCACACTCACAGCGATTGCCTGTTTTATCTTTTTTGGAAAATGGGCAATCAGGAAACTGGGCGCATTACAGATGAAACAGTATATACGTGATGACGGCCCCAAGACCCATCTGGGAAAGGCCGGCACCCCAACCATGGGCGGGTGTATAATTATATCGGTAATTATAGTCTCTGCCCTCTTATGGGGTGAATTAAGCAATATCTATCTGTGGCTTACTCTTTATGCCGCCTTCGCTTTCGGTCTGATAGGGTTAAGGGATGATGCATTAAAGATAACAAGAAAAAGCAGTGACGGGCTCAGCGCAAAGGGTAAGTTCCTTTTACAGTGCCTTATTGCCCTTCCTATTGCACTTGCCCTCTATTTTCATCCAGGGTTTGACACACAGCTTAATGTGCCCTTCTTTAAAAATTTCACCCCTGACCTTGGTGTCTGGTATATACCCTTTGCCGTATTTATAATCGTAGGCTTTTCCAATGCAGTGAATCTGACAGATGGCCTGGACGGCCTGGCTATTGGCCCTATTATTATAGCGTTTATAAGTTATCTTGTTTTTTCATACCTCTCAGGAAATATAAAGTTCTCATCCTATCTGCTCATACCCTATGTGGCAGGCAGCGGAGAACTGGCTGTCCTGTGCGGTACTGTTGTTGGTGCCGGGCTTGGTTTTTTATGGTTTAACTCTTACCCTGCCGAGGTCTTCATGGGTGATGTTGGCTCTCTTCCACTTGGTGCAATCCTGGGGACAGTGGCAGTAATAACAAAACAGGAGATCACCCTTTTAATCGTTGGAGGGCTTTTTGTAGTTGAAACACTCTCTGTAATATTTCAGGTGGGGTATTTCAAGATGTCCGGTGGCCGCAGGATATTCAGGATGGCCCCGATTCATCATCATTTTGAACTTAAAGGGTGGCAGGAGTCAAAGGTGACAGTACGTTTCTGGATAATTGCAATAATACTGACTCTTTTATCAATGAGTACATTAAAACTAAGGTAATATGGACTTTAAGAATAAAAAAATCATGGTCGTAGGTTTTGGCAAATCAGGTCTTGCCACGGCCAGGTGTCTTATAAAGAGGGGTGCAGATGTCACAATAGGTGACATAAAACCTGAAAGCGCCCTTGATGCTGATATTCTTAAAGAGGTCAGGGATTCGGGTATTAAACTTGAGATAGGCGGACATAAACTAACAACCTTTTTAAACGCGGACATGATTATCGTGAGTCCCGGTGTCCCTTTAAATATAAAACCCCTTACTGCAGCAAGGGACAAGGGTGTGCCTATTTCAGGGGAGTTTGAGATGGCCTCAAGGCTTGTTGATTCCCCCATCCTGGCTGTAACCGGTACAAACGGAAAGACCACAACCGTAAGTCTTATTGAAGAAATTATCAGGGGGTCAGGAAGATCCATGTTTACCGGCGGAAACATAGGGACACCTCTCATGGAGTTTGCTTCAGAAGGTAAAAGGGTTGACTATGTACTGGTTGAGGTCAGCAGTTTTCAACTGGATACTGCACAGACTTTCAACCCGTTTGTATCCCTTATACTTAACATTACCCCTGACCATCTGGACAGGTATGAGAGTTTTGATGCATACGCGAGATCAAAACAGAGCATCACAAAAAATCAGGGGAAGGGACAGTATGCCGTACTGAATGACGATGATCCCCTGCTGCATGATTTCATACCTGAAAACAATGTGACAGTACTTCGGTATGGAATAAAGAGGACTGATAGAAGCAATGCATACATTGCAGGAAACAGGCTAATGGCCTCTATACCTGGAAAGACTGAATCTACCTTCAGTCTTGATGGTTTTAAACTCCCTGGCGTGCATAATCTTAGCAACCTGATGGGGGTCGTGCTTGTTGCCCTGTGCGCTGGTATTGATAAAGAGTCTATCCAGGAGGCCATGCTGGATTTTACGGGGCTTCATCACAGGATAGAGCATGTGGCAAAGATAGAAGGAATAGATTTCTATGATGACTCAAAGGCCACAAACGTTGATGCAGCGGTTAAATCTCTTGAAGTGTTTGAAAGGCCAATCATCCTTATTGCAGGCGGTGTTCACAAGGGGGGAGAATATGATCCGCTTGTAATGGCGTCCCTTCGCGGTGTGAAAAAAGGTATCTTTATCGGCGAGGCACGCTTCATGCTGGGGGATGCCTTTAAAAATAAAATCCCTTATGAGTATGCAGAGGACATGGCGGATGCTGTAAAAAAGGCATTCAATGCAGCAGTCAAGGACGACGTGGTACTTCTTGCCCCTGCATGTTCGAGTTTTGATATGTTTACTGACTACAGTCACAGGGGAAATGTTTTCAGAGAAAAGGTGGAAGGCCTGATTAATGTCTGAAAGAAAAAATATAACAGGGGGCTATGATTTTTTTGTCCTGATTCCAACAGTAATACTCCTGGGGATCGGGCTTATAGCCATATACAGCTCAAGCTCATTTCTTGCTGAACACAGGTATCAGGACAGTAATTACTACCTTGCAAAACAGGGCCTTTTTGTGATCATAGGGTTCTTCCTCCTTATGATAGTAAAGAATATCCCTGTTGAGAAATATAAAGGCCTGGCCTATCCGCTCCTCTTTGTCAGCTTCATACTTCTTCTTATGGTTTTTATCCCCGGTATCGGGAAAAAGGTCGGCGGCGCCCAGAGGTGGATCAAGCTTGGCCCTCTTGTGCTTCAGCCCTCAGAACTTGTCAAATTATCCCTTGCCGTTTACATGGCCTATTCCATGTCAAAAAAGGCCGATTACATGTCCAGTTTTTCCAGGGGGGTATTCCCTCATCTGGTTATTACAGGGGCATTTATGGTTTTGATACTGATCCAGCCTGATCTTGGGACAACCGTGATATTAGGGGCCTGGTTGATGACCCTCTTATTTGTTGCAGGGATGAATATTTTTCACCTTATCCCGTTAGTGCTTATTGCATGTCCTGCTCTTTATTATCTTATTACTCATGAGCAGTACAGGCTACAACGGCTCTTAGCCTACCTGAAACCGTGGGAAGACCCGCAGGGATTCGGTTTCCAGATTATACATTCATTTTTGGCCTTTGGATCAGGGGGCATATTTGGTGTGGGCCTGGGAAACAGCAAACAGAAACTGCTTTATCTGCCCGAGTCACATACGGATTTTATTTTAAGCATACTGGCTGAAGAGCTGGGGCTCATAGGTATTGTCATAATAATAGTGCTCTTTTTAATCCTGATATTGAGAGGGCTAAAAATAGCCCTCGATGCACCTGACCTGTACAGCAGTTATCTTGCGCTGGGTGTTACCATACTTATGGGGCTTCAGGTAATAATAAATATGGGGGTCGTGATGGGCCTTTTACCGACAAAGGGGCTGACCCTGCCTTTTTTGAGCTATGGGGGGTCATCCCTTCTGATCAATATGGTAGGAGTGGGCATTTTAATGAGTATATCGGCAAGAAAATGAAAAGGTATACGGTTTTCGGTGTGAGGTCTTCGGTTAAAGGTTAAGAAGACGGGGAGAGAAAAAAATAGAAACAGGAGAGAAAAAGCTTAAGGTCATAATAGCCGGCGGAGCTACCGGCGGGCATCTGTTTCCGGGGATTGCAGTCGGTAATGAGTTCAGGCACAGGTTTCCGGGGACGGATATACTCTTTGTTACAGCAGGAAGGGAGCTTGAAACAGAGATACTTGAAAAGGCGGGTTTCAGACAGAAATGCCTTACGGTCAAAGGCATCAAGGGAAAGGGGATGTTAGAAACATTGATGGCGCTATTCAAACTGCCCCTGAGCCTTTTTCAGTCCATGAGCATTATAAGAAGGGTATCTCCTGACATAATACTGGGGGTAGGAGGGTACTCTTCAGGGCCTTTGTGCCTTGCAGGCAGATTGATGGGGGTGCCTGTTGTGATACATGAACAGAATTCCTACCCCGGACTTACAAACAGGCTCCTGAGCAGGGTAGCTGACAGGGTGTTTATATCCTTTGAAGAGAGTAGAAGATATTTTTCTTCAGGGACTATTGTGCTGACAGGTAATCCAGTGAGAGATGTTTTTAAAGGAGGGGCAAAACCTCTGGCTACTGAAAAGGATACCTTAACAATATTTGTGACCGGAGGAAGCCAGGGGGCGGTTGCGGTAAATACCCTATTTATGGATGCCCTTAATATAATGAAAGAGCAGAGTGTTATGACTGAGGTCATACATCACACAGGGCATCTGGATTACGAAAGGGTAAAAAACGAATATGAGAGACGCGGATTAAAGGGGTTAATAACACCCTTTATAGATAATATGAGAGATGCATATGAGCAGGCAGATATTTTTATAGGAAGGGCAGGTGCAGGTACAATATTTGAGGTCGCAGCAATGGGAAGAGCGGCAATACTGATCCCCCTTCCGGGTTCGGCAAATAATCATCAGGAGTCAAATGCTATGGCCCTTGTAAGGGCCGGCGGAGCAGTTATGATGTCTCAGCATGAGCTCAACGGTAAAAAAATGGCTCAAAAGCTGATGGAACTTAAAGATGACAGGGCCGCGCTTATTAAGATGGGCCTGAGCAGCATGGAAGTGGCAAGGGTCGATGCTGCAAAGGCTATTGTGGATGAGATGTGTAAACTCATAGGTGGAAGCCTGGAGTAAATATGAAAACATTTGAAAAGACAAAACATATACATTTTGTGGGGGTAGGCGGAATCGGCATGAGCGGTATAGCCGAGCTTCTTCTTAATCTCGGGTACAGGGTAAGCGGGAGTGATTTAAAAGATTCGGCAGCATCTGAAAGGGTTAAAAGACTTGGGGGTATGGTCTCTTTGGGCCATGATGCAAAAAATATTGAGGGGGCCGACGTTGTGGTCTATTCATCCGCCGTATCTCCTGACAACCCTGAGATAGTTGCCGCAGGTGAAAGATATATACCTGTTATACAGAGGGCAGAGATGCTTGCCGAACTGATGAGGCTTAAATACGGCGTTGCCATTGCAGGCGCACATGGCAAGACAACCACGACCTCAATGGTTGCCTCAATTTTAACAGCGGCAGGTCTGGACCCGACTGTTCTGATAGGCGGCAGGCTTGATATATGGGGAGGCTCCAATGCCAAGCTCGGACAGGGAGATATCCTTGTCGCGGAGTCAGATGAAAGTGACGGATCATTTATGATCCTTTCGCCTACGATCGCTGTTGTCACTAATATAGACCGTGAACACATGGATCATTATGGCAACATGGATGCCATCAGGGATACCTTTGTAAGCTTCATCAACAAGATCCCCTTTTACGGGGCAGCAATCCTGTGCCTTGATAATGAGGAGATACAGAGCATTATCCCGAGGCTTAAAAAACGCTATATCACCTATGGCCTGACTTCTCAGGCAGACCTGCGCGCAAAGGATATCATCAAAAAGACATTCAGCTCTGATTTCGAGGTGTTAAACAAAGGTGAAAGTCTTGGCCGGATAACAGTAGGGATGCCCGGAACCCACAGTGTGCTTAATGCACTTGCTGCGGTAGGTGTGGGGCTGGAGCTGAATATTGACCTCGATCATATAAAAAAGGGCCTTTCGGATCTTGGTGGGCTAGCAAGGAGGTTCCAGAAAAAGGGAGAGGTAAATGGCGTGATGGTGATTGACGATTACGGCCATCACCCGACAGAAATAATGGCGACCCTTGAGGCAGCAAGAAGTTCATGGCCTGAGGAGAGAATCATTGTTGTATTTCAGCCCCACAGATATACAAGAACAAAGG
Organism: uncultured Desulfatiglans sp.; assembly: GCA_964499695.1. Classification (GTDB taxonomy): domain Bacteria; phylum Desulfobacterota; class DSM-4660; order Desulfatiglandales; family HGW-15; genus JAAZBV01. The sequence continues at coordinate 16,764 of CAZCMD010000015.1, read as the reverse complement.
AGCTCTATGACCGTTTTGTGATAAGTTTCAATCATTCGGATGTGCTCATTATAGAGCCGATTTATGCGGCCAGCGAAAAGCCCATTGAAGGCGTTGATTCTGAATGGCTGTATAAAGGGATCAAGGAGCATGGACATAAAGAGGTATACCTTGCTTCCGGCCATGACCATGCCATTTCATTAGTAAAGGAAATGATAAAGGCTGGTGACAGGGTAATAACCCTTGGGGCAGGGGATATATACAAAGTGGGTGAGAAGCTGCTTGAAGTGATGAGGTAAGGTGATAAGACAGTATCATGAATGATGGCCAGAAATCAGCGCTTCAGAAATTTTTAAATGAGTCTGTGATTTTTGACGCTGACATGGCCTCATACTGCACCCTAAGGACGGGAGGGAAGGCAGAGGCCGTTTGTTTTATAGATAGTTTGAATTCTCTTAAAGAGATTATCGGTTTTCTTAACAGGGAATCGATCAACTGGATTGCAATAGGGAAAGGAAGCAACCTGCTTGTCACGGATCAGGGCATAAAAGGGGCAGTACTTATTCTTAAGAGAGAGCTCGCAGAGATCAGCAGCAGAAGAGGCAATCTGGTGACAGCAGGTGGAGGGGTATCAAACAGGGAGTTAATAAAATTTTGTATTAACGAAGGGCTTTCAGGCATGGAGTTCCTGGCCGGTGTTCCCGGTACGATAGGGGGCGCTGTCATGATGAATGCAGGGGCATACGGTGAAGAGACTGGCGCCCTGATAGAAAAGATCGGTATTGTGACATCATCAGGTGATGATGAGGAGCTTATTAGCTCTGAGATATCTTTCTCATACAGAAAGAGTTCGATAGCGGAAAAGTCGGTAATACACAGTGTCATGCTGAAGTTAAAGGATGACAGGAGCGAGCTGATAAGAGAAAGGGTTGAAAAGAACTTAAGCATGCGCAAGGCGAGTCAGCCCCTTGATATGCCAAGCTGCGGGTCAGTGTTTAAAAACCCGCCGGGCGGATATGCGGCAAGGCTTATAGAGGCAAGCGGGCTAAAGGGGTTTAAAATAGGGGGGGCGATGATATCGCCAAAGCATGCAAATTTTATAGTGAACACGGGTGATGCAAAGGCATCGGATATCCTTACGCTGATAGATTTTACAAGGAAGAGGGTAAAAGAAGATTCAGGTATATTACTTGAAACAGAGGTCAGGGTAGTTGGGAGCTAAAAAAAGGGCCATATTATCCAGGCAGACCGTTGAAAGAAGACGGCCCAAGGACTATTCTGCGATTTTCAGGACATTCAAGGCGCTCTCTATATTGTCCATGAAGATATTTGGTTTATGCATGGTTGTCGCATCCATAAGCGTGGTTTTTATCTATCTATATCAGTATCTGATTACCTCTCCCTATGTAAGGCTTGAGGAGGTCAGGATAACAGGGGTGGATGAAAAAACAAAACGGGAACTTATTGAGATATCGAATCTGGATAGTGAGTTATGTCTTTTAACGATAGATCTCAGGGATATTAAAAGAAAGATGGAAAGCCATCCCTGGGTAAGAAGAGTTGAACTTGAAAAGAGTTTTCCTAACCTTTTACAGGTACGGGCAGAAAAAGAAAACCCCTATGCGATAGTGGCGCTGGATAAGCTCTATTATATAAACAGACAGGGACTTCCTTTCAAGGAGCTTACGTACAGTGACAACAAGGACTTTCCGGTAGTAACCGGAATTAGTCCCAAGAGTGAAAGTCTTAACCATTACCTGAAACTTGCAGTAGAAATCCTCTCTGCATTTGAAATGGAAAAGGGCTCATGGTCAAAGGAAGAATTAAGCGAGTTGCATTTTGAAGATGGTGAAAAGGTTTCGCTCTATTCCATATCAATGCCTCTGGTGTTGAAGATGGGATGCAGTGAATTTGAGGTTAAAAAAAGAGAACTGAAAAAGATACTCGGACATCTTACTGAAACAGGCCGAATAGAGATGGTAAAGGCTATAGACCTGAACTATACAAAGGGTGCTGTAGTATCCTTCAGAGACGCGGGTTAACAATATTACAGGAATTAAAAGAATGCCGGGAAAGATAATAGTAGGTCTGGACATAGGGACAACAAAAATATGTGCAGTTGTCGGTGAACTGGTTAATGATGTAATTGAGATAATAGGTGTTGGCACCCATCCTTCAGAGGGGCTTAGAAAGGGTGTTGTAATAAACATTGAAAAAACGGTTCAATCCATCAAAGAGGCCATAGAAGAGGCCGAAACAATGGCCGGGTGCGAAATAACCTCCGTATATGCGGGAATAGCCGGCGGGCATATTAAGGGATTCAACAGCCACGGGGTAATAGCCCTGAAGGAGCGTGAGGTCACAAAGAAGGATATCGAAAGGGTAATTGAGGCAGCGAGCGCGGTTGCAATACCCATGGACAGGGAGGTTATCCATGTCCTTGAGCAGGAGTTTATTGTTGATGAGCAGGATGGGATCATGGACCCCCTGGGCATGTCAGGCGTCAGGATGGAGGCAAAGATACATATTGTTACCGGTGCGGTTACATCTGCGCAGAATATCATCAAATGTGCTAACAGGGCCGGCCTTGACGTTCATGACATAGTGTTGCAATCGATAGCTTCGAGTGAAGCCGTGCTTACAAATGAAGAGCGCAACCTTGGCACAGCATTGATTGACTTTGGCGGTGGAACTACGGACATGGCTGTCTTTTCAAGGGGCTCAATAAAGCATACATCAGTGCTTGCACTCGGCGGCGACAACCTGACATATGATATCTCAATAGGCATCAGGACCCCTACGGTTGAGGCGGAAAAGATCAAGATGAAATACGGGTGTGCGCTTACCTCCATGATCGGAAGCGATGAGATCATTGAGGTCCCCGGTGTTGGGGGCAGGGGCCCAAGGACGCTCCCCAGACAGTTTCTGGGGGAGATACTTGAGCCAAGGCTTGAAGAGATCTTTTCACTCATACAGAATGAGCTGATAAGGTCAGGTTTTGATGATTCAATCAACTCGGGCGTTGTTATTACAGGGGGCTCATCCGAGCTTCAGGGTGTGACTGAACTGGCTGAACAGATATTCAATGTGCCATGCAGGATCGGGTATCCTGATAAGGTGGGCGGACTTGTTGAGGTGGTAAATAAGCCCATGTATGCAACGGCAGTAGGGTTAGTTCTATACGGGGCAAAGCAGACGAGCAGTAACAAAAAATTCCGGATAAGAGACACCAATATTTTTGCGAAGGTTGTTGATCGAATGAAGAAGTGGTTCAAGGAAGTAATCTAATTAGAGATTGAGATATGCAGCAATATGAAGCCTGGTGGAATAGTTTTAGTAACGGCCAGTTGAGGCCAACAAAAAGGAGGGACACTATGAGATTTGAATTTGTTGACAAGAAGGAAAGTTATGATGCCAAAATCAAGGTGATCGGTATCGGCGGCGGTGGCGGAAATGCTATAAACAATATGATATCCGCCCAACTGAAGGGTGTTGACTTTATTGCCGCCAATACCGACAGTCAGGACCTTGAGAGGTCTCTTTGCCCTAACAGGCTCCAGTTGGGGGCAGGTATTACAAGAGGGCTGGGCGCAGGGGCTGACCCGGAGGTCGGTAAACAGGCAGCCGAGGAAAGCATTAATGACATCAGGGAATCGGTAAGCGGTGCGGATATGATTTTTATCACTGCTGGCATGGGTGGCGGCACTGGCACTGGCGCTGCACCGGTAATTGCCAGGGAATGCAAGGAGAGCGGGGCACTCACAGTGGCGGTTGTTACAAAACCCTTCAAGTTTGAAGGGGATAAGAGGATGAACCGCGCCCTTATGGGTATTGATAAACTAAAAAAAGATGTTGATACCCTTATAATCATCCCCAATGAAAGGCTGAAGGCAATCGGTGAAAAAGGTGCCATGTTCAGAGAGCTGATCGCCAAGGCAGACGATGTCCTTTTGAATGCAGTAAGGGGCATATCTGATCTTATCATGAGTAACGGCTTTATTAACCTTGACTTCGCGGATGTGAAAAAGGTCATGTCAGAGATGGGCACTGCAATAATGGGCACAGGCAGGGCAAGGGGAGAAAACCGGGCATCGGAAGCCGCGCAGCAGGCTATCAACAGCCCGCTTCTTGAAGACATATCTGTCAGCGGCGCAAAGGGCCTTCTGATGAATATCACTGCACCGCCTGATATCACAATGGATGAGATAGACCTCGCAAGCAATTATATCAAGGGCGAAGTGGCTGAGGATGCAGAGATAGTCTGGGGTATAGTCTTTGATGAAGACATGGGCGATGAGGTGCAGATAACGGTAATAGCCACCGGTATCGACAAGGATACATATAAGAAGGTGGTACGACTGGGAGCAATGGGTGGATTGGGCGCAGTAAGAGACATTACTCCTGAAGAGGCAAAGGATAACTGGACTGTTAAGGTGAATGGTGAAGAGGTTGATGAGTATGATATCCCTGCATTCCAGAGAAAGGCCGTAGCTGAGGAGAGGATAGCTGCCAAACAGGAAGAGGAGCCGGTTATGCCCCACAAAAAGGGGATATTTAAAAAGGTCTTTTTCAAGGATGACCTTGATTACCCTGCCTTTTTAAGGGTAAAGGCGGATTAATATAAGAAGATGTCCAGTAGTTTTTCCCATGTAATAAACGGGAGACCGGCCCGTGAGCTGGGGGCAATAAAAAAAGACCGGGGAGGGAGGATTAGCGTAGCCCTGGTTTTCCCCAACAGTTATTATGTGGGCATGTCAAACCTGGGATTCCAGGTTGTGTATAAATTGTTGAACGACCGTGATGATGTCGTAGCAGAAAGGGCCTTCCTGCCTGAGGGTACGGAATTGTCCCTCCACCCGAGGGCAGGAAAGGGCCTGATCTCAATTGAATCAAAAGTTCCCCTGTCACGCTTTGACCTAATTGCATTTTCTCTATCTTTTGAAAATGACTACCCCAACATACTTAAGATTCTTGATCTTGCAGGCATCCCCAAAAAAAGTGAAGAGAGGGATGAATCATGTCCACTTGTTATGGCAGGCGGGGTAACAACCTTTTTAAATCCTGAACCGATAGCAGATTTTTTTGATTTTTTTCTGCTGGGCGAGGCAGAGGAAACCCTTAACCCGTTTATTGATCTCTTTAAAGAGGTTGCAGGTAAAGGCAGTTCGAAAAGTATGTTGCTTCAAGGGCTTGCTAAAGGTATGGAGAGCATATATGTCCCATCCCTCTATCATGTTGAATATAATACCAGCGGAACCATAGCTTCAAGGCGCCCGCTGATTCACGGAATCCCTGACAGGATAAATACTGTTACTGTCAACAGGGATAATCTCACAGTAAACAGGTCAACATTACTCTCCGATCAAACGGAGTTTGCTGACAAGCTACTTGTTGAACTGGGCAGGGGTTGCGGCAGGTCGTGCCGTTTCTGTGCTGCGGGGTTTGTGTACAGGCCACCAAGATATCAGGATGAAAAAAAGGTGATAACAGTCATTGATGAATCCCCTTTTGGATGCAGCGAGATCGGATTACTGAGCGCCTCTGTGCTTGATACGCCTGGCATTGCAAATATCTGTGAAAAAATACTGGCCCGCGGTAAAACATTTTCCCTCTCCTCCCTGAGGGCGGATCTCCTTAATGAAGAGATGCTTTTGCTCCTTAATAAAGCGGGCCAGAGGCATATAGCCATAGCGCCAGAGGCAGGCTCTGAAAGGCTCAGGAAGGTAATCAATAAACATCTTACTTTAGAACAGATCACAGATGCTGTGCGCATGATAGCAAGGGTGGGGAAATTTTCACTCAGGCTTTATTTTTTGATTGGTTTACCCACAGAGACAATGGATGATGTGGCTGCAGTTTACGACCTTGTAAAAAAGATAAAACATGCGATGGTGACGGAGTCAAAGGCAAGGGGGGAGATTGGTCAGATCAGATTAAGTGTCAACTGCTTTATACCAAAGCCTTTTACACCCTTTCAGTGGTTTCCTATGGAAGACATGAATAGCCTAAAGGAAAAACAGAGGTTTCTTAAAAAGAGTCTTTCAAAGGAGGGTGGAGTAACTGTAAACTTCGATGTGCCAAAGTGGGCATACCTTCAGGCGCTCTTATCCATGGGTGATAGAAGGGTTGGGGCGCTCCTTACAAAAATAGATGAATATGATGGAGATTTAACAAAGGCATTCAGGGGTTCAGACCTTAATACCGATTTTTTTGTCCACAGACCAAAAGAACCAAACGAAATACTCCCATGGGATTTTATAGATCATGGCCTCAACAAAGAGTTTCTAATCAAAGAATACAAGCTGGCCCTCAAAGAAACAGAGTCGGATATTTGTGACCCTGGTAATTGCGTTAGGTGCGGGGTGTGTACGGGACTATTCTCCTGATTAAATGGATTTATCTATAATCGATCATATTCTTCCGGCTCTGAATCAGGCACCTTTTTAAGAACATCCCGGAATTTTTTTAAGCTTGCCTTTTTGGCCCTTTCCTCAATATATTCTTCAGTCAACAATGCAGACATTTTTTCAGCAGCGGCAGATGCTAAAAACTGGTTAATAGAAATCCCCTCTTGTTTTGCAAGTTGCCTGATTTTATCATGAAGAGAGTTTGGAATTCTCAAGCTTAATGTACTCATTTTATAACTCCTATACCGGCAAGGAATTCTTTCGGGTCAAGGATTCTTATGCCGAATTTGTCTACATTTTTAAAATGGCCTTTATTATAGGTTATAATTGCATCACAGCCACCTGCAACCGCTACTTCCAGGACAAGGTCATCAGAGGCATCAGGGAGAAAAGGCCGCCATAGAAAAAAGATATCCTGTTGTACTCCTTCATGGCAGATAAAATCGATAAAATCCGCTATGTCCCTTGCCGTGATAGAGGAAGGAAGCCTACCCCGACTTAACACATCTTCATACTCAATAATTAATGGTACTGATATTGCTATTGAAAATAATTCACTTGGAATAAGAGAAACCAGTTTGTATGAAGCCCCAATCCGGGATTTCAAAGCCGTGAAGGTTACATTTGTATCTATGACTATTTTCATATGGTATTATATATCATACCAGAAGATGTGGTTCAATAATAATTTTGTTAAACATCCTTTTTTATTTTTGAAAGTAAAATCGTTCTGCAGCTTGAGTTAATTCATACAAAATGGCATAACCTCGATTGAATAAAATAAATAAAAACCGGAGAAATAAAATGGATGAAGAACTGAAGAAAAAGACACAGGAGACTGCTGCAAAGCTGTTCAGTAAAGGTATAAAGATGGACCCGCCATATAGGCTCTGGAAGGAGTTTGACAGGGACCTTGCTAATGACCTCTCCCTGCATATCACCGGTAAGCTCTATTCGCGCACAGTGCTTACCCTTCCCGAAAGACAGATGGCCGCATGTGCAATGCTCGCTGCCTTAAGGGCTACTGATGAACTTAAGCTTCACATAAACGGGGCGCTTAATGTAGGGTGCGACCCTGAAAAACTGGCTGAGGTCTTTTTTCAGCTCTCCACATACGCCGGTATGCCTACCGTTAATGAGGCCCTTGCTGCATATAAAGAGGTGCTTGTTGAACGGGGCGAATGGCCGATTAAAAAATAGTCTGACCCTGTAGAGATAAGGCATGTTTACCCGCCGGAATTCAGGCGGGCCTTGTCTCTACATTTGCCATCCGAAAAAGCAGGTAAATAAATTTTATTTGACCTTTTAAAAGGTAGTCATTATACTCCTTGATGCTTAATTATTAGAGATTTAGCTTAATGTTTAACATTGAACTAAACCCTAGATTGTTTTGCCGGACATTTTATAATGTAACAGTCCGGCACTCACTACCGGGGAGACCCGGGCGAAGAAAGGCTCAAAGAAGGAGGTATTAAGGAATTGGCAAAGGGAAAAGTAAAATGGTTTAACAACAGAAAAGGTTTTGGTTTTATTCAGCAGGAAGATGGTCCGGATCTTTTTGTACATTTCTCATCAATCAAGACTGAAGGGTACAGGAGTCTTGAAGAGGGGGAGGCAGTAACTTTTGATGTTGAAGATGGTGAAAAAGGTCCCAAGGCTGTTAATGTGAGCCGGGTTTAGTCTTCAAATAAAAAATACAAAGGGCATCAGGGGTTAACCCCTGATGCCCTTTTTTTATTTCTTTATCTGGCCCTGTCTGTACTGGTAGTAGGCATCCCTGTAAGCAACATAGGGATCAAGGGCAGATTTTTTAAGGTCTTCATACTCCCCAATCCTTAAAGAGGTCTTGTTGACTGTTTCAAATGCCTTTATTGAGAGATCATACTTGGTCTTCATGTCCACGTAATTAAGGGGATCAAGAAATGCATCGCCCACTGATCCTATTGTATCAGTGAGGCTTGAAGGGCCTAAAAAAGGCAGGTTAAGAAAAAAACCGTGGCCTATGCCGTATGAGCCAAATGTCTGACCAAGGTCTTCATCGCACTCGGGCATTTCAAACTGTTTGGTTGCCCTGTCCATGAAGCCAGCGAGCCCCAATGTGGAGTTGATCATAAACCTTCCGAACTCATATCCTGCCCCCTCAAACTTGCCCTGAAATACACAGTTTGCAAACCTTACAGGAAAAGTGATGTTATTAAAAAAGTTCTTTACCCCTCTTCTTGCCGGCTCAGGGACTACAGCGCTGTAACCCTTTGCAGCGGGTTTAAGCAACCAGAAATAGAGTTTGTCATTAAAATGAAAAATGACCCTGTTTACAGGCTCTAACGGGTCTGCGATGGAGGCATGAGGTTCATCCATCTCTTCAATGTCATCCATCATTTCATCAGATAACTCGGTATCACCTGACAAATCTGATGCAGAGGCATCAGCCTGTGCAAGCAGAATGGATTTATCAATATTATCAATACCGGTGGTTGTGCCGGCATAGATACTGCTTAACGGAAGCATTAACAGGATAATCCCCGTTAAGACGGCCGGTATATTTTTCATGATATATAAACTCCTTTCCTGTTTCTTATTTTTGCGGTTGTTCATCCAGTTTTGTTTTAAGCCTTGATATAAGTTCATCATAGCCTGACTTTATTAAAATAGTATTGAACTGGCTCCTGTAGTTGCTTACAAGACTTATCCCTTCAACATAGACATCATAGACAAACCATTTGTCCCTGGGTTTAATGACCCTGTATTCAATAGCAACATCGTTCCCGCCATTCAAGGCTATCTTGGCGTTTACAACTCCGTATTTGCCATCTATCTTTTCATCAAGATAAATCATCTTCTCGCCGGAGTAATTCCTGGTTTTGTCCATGTATGTACGCTCAAGCAGTTGGCCGAAATAAAATATAAACTCCTTTTTCTGAGGCTGGCTGAGTGTGCTCCAGTATTTGCCCAGTGCCCTCTGTGAAAATGCAGACCAGTCAAAGACCGTATCCACTGTTTCTCTGAGCATACGCGCCCTTTTTTCTGCCATCTCAGGCGGGTTAAGATCAGGGTTTGCTACGATCTCAATAAGTTTATCAGTAACTGCCTTTATACGGTCTGTGGCCTCTCCGGCCTGTATGGTTATGCTAAACAGCATAATTATAAAAATGGCAGTAAAATGTCTTAAAATCCTGGTTTTCATTCTTCCCTGTTCCTCCTGATCATATAGGTGTCTTTTTATTATACCTTGCCGAACACATAATTTGAGATCAGCTCTTCGATATCCACTGCCGGTACGGTTTCTCTGATACGCTCTCCGGGCTTGAGTATGATCTCCGAGCCGCCAGGGGTTATGGAAAGGTATTTTTCTCCTATCAGCCCTCTGGTTTTTATGGCGGCTATTGCATCTTCCTGTATCTTAACCGGTTGCGGTAGTGTTACAACGATCTTCGCCTCATAGTTTTCCATTGTAATGGATTTTACTTTACCGACCTGCATCCCGGCGATAATAACCGATGAACCTGTCTTCAACCCGCCGGCATCATTGAATATCGCATAGAGTTCATAACCGTCATTGCCAAAAATCTCCTTTTTTGCGAGCTTGACAGACATAAAGGCAAGGCAGAGAATGCCCGCCAGAACAAATATCCCTACAACAAATTCAAGATCAAATTTTTTCATTTTTTTCCCCTGATCTTCCTATATTATCCATAAATATTTTAAGACAATAGCCCCGTTAATCAGTATTACCTGAAACTAATAGGCCCTTCCGTGTCCCCTGATAAAAATTGTCTTACCAGCGGATTCTTTGATGTTTTTATCTCGCCAGGGCTTCCCATCTCGATAATAACACCCTCATGAAGCATCGCCACCTTGTTGACTATTTTGAAGACGCGCGAAAGTTCATGCGTGATGATAATACCTGTAAAGTGCATGCGATTATGCATCTCTTCAATAAGGTTTAGTATCGCATGCCCTATAATAGGGTCAAGCCCTGTTGTAGGCTCATCAAAGATCATTATCTCAGGCTCCCATACCAGTTCCCGTGCAAGCGCGGCCCTTTTCTGCATCCCGCCGCTCAACTGGGAGGGGTATTTGTTTTCTGCGCCGCTGAGCCCAACCTGATCAATGACACTTAAAACCTTTCTGTCAATGACCTCCCTGGCAAGCCTGCCCTTTTCCTTCAGGGGGAATGCGACATTGTCATACACGGTCATAGACTCAAAAAGTGCGCCGCCCTGAAACAGAAACCCGATCCTGCTCCTGAGGTCAGCCAGCGCCTTTTTCCTGAGGCTGTTAACCTCGAACCCGTCAACGGTCACCGTACCTTTGTCAGGGTGTAAAAGCCCTACAACATGTTTTAAGATTACACTTTTACCATACCCGCTCATGCCGATCAGAACGAGTATCTCTCCCTTTTCAACCTTCAGTGAAACACCTTTGAGGACATCATGCCCGTTAAAGGATTTGTGTATGTTATTCAGTTCAATCACTTTTTACCTTAAAATAGAAAGGCGGTCATAAAATAATCCCAGACAAGTATCATGACTGCTGCGAGTACAACCGCACCTGTTGTCGATTTGCTGACCCCCTCGGCCCCAAACCCGGAGGAGCCTGTGTAATAGCCCATATAACATGAAACCCATGATATAATAATACCAAAGCTCATGGACTTATATATACCCTCCATCAGATGATCCACCGTTACATAAGTGTTTATCTCCCCGAAAAAGGTTGCATATTCAAGCCCCAGAATTTTTACCCCCACAAGATACCCGCCCAGGATGCCTATCGCATCAAACATGCCTGTGAGGAGTGGAAGGGATATGATACCTGCAATTATGTTGGGGGCGATCAGATAGCGGAACGGGTTAAGCCCCATCATCTCTATGGCGTCTATCTGATTGGTGATGCGCATGATGCCTATTTCAGCAGTGAGAGCCGATCCTGCCCTTGCTGTAACCATTATACCCGTAAGTACAGGCGCCATCTCCTTCATTATAGAAATGGCAACCATAGGGCCAAGGAATGCCTCTGAACCCAGGCGGCTTAATGTATGGAACCCCTGGAGCGAAATGACCATCCCTGTGAATGTCCCTATCAGCAACACAACCAGTGTTGACTGCGCACCGATGAACCGTATCTGCTTTAAGATTCGATCCAGCTTAAAAGGCGGCGTAATGGAAAAATAGAGCGAGTATCCGAGAAAGGTGAATAGCCTCCCTATCCTGGATAAAATACCTATAGATTCCCCACCGATATATCTTACAACATCCATATAAGTCCTGTAATTAATAAATCTTTGTCTTTTATCCCTTATCCATGAATGCGTCAACCCTGAAAAGAAGAGATTCTGTATCCATCTCTGCCTCTGCCCCGATCGGTAATGGGTGGTTTTTCTCTCCATGCCCTGCCGGAAATCCCCTGTAAACAGGGCATTCAGAAAAAAATGTCTCAAGCAAAAGGGCATCAATCTTTTCAGGATCTCCGCAGTCCTGGAAATTTCCGGAAATAAGCCCCTTTACCCCATTAAGCGCCCCTGAAAGCCTCAACTGTGTCAGCATCCTGTCGATCCTGTACAGAGGTTCACCCCTCTCCTCGATAAAAAATATAGAATCTTCAAAAGGGGGCAGGAAGGGGGTGCCGATCATGGCACAGATCATACTCAGGTTGCCTCCCAGGAGTCTGCCCCTTGCCTTACCTCTTCTGAGTACATTTTTTTCTTTCAGCCTGAAACCTATCGCCCCATCCCCGGACATCAGTCTTAAAAGGGTTTTGAGATATCCTTCCCTCCCTGATATGCCTCTTAACATGGGGCCATGCCATGCATGTATTCCTGTCATGTTATATATGGATAAGAGAAGGGCGGTTATATCGCTGTATCCTGCAAGCGGTTTGGGGCGTTCCCTTATCAGGTCATAATCTATATTGTTAAGGAGCCTGGATGTTCCGTAGCCGCCGCGGGCACACAAAATAGCCTTTACATCATTATCAAGGAACATATCATGAAGGTCCGCCAAGCGGTCTTCATCTGCTCCTGCAAGGTATCCGGTATTGTCATACAGGTGGTTTCCCTTGATTACCCTGTACCCCTCCTCTTCTATTATCCTGATCGCCGGTTCGATCTCTTCATCAGTCACAGGGCTCGCCGGGGCGATTATGCCTATTGCATCTCCCTTTTTCAGGTTAGTCAGTAAACGTATCAACGGTTTCTCTCATAAAGGATTTTAAGCCCTTCAAGGGTGAGATTCTCATCAATAAGGTCTATGGTAGTTGCCTCCTTTGCAATAAGAGGCGCAATGCCCCCTGTGGCAACCACCTTTACATCACAGCCCATCTCCTTTTTGATACGGGCTATGATGCCGTCAACAAGGCCCGCATATCCATAGAGGATACCCGCATTCATGGCGCTTATGGTATCCTTTGCTATCACGCTTTTAGGGGCTGAAAAGATCTCTATCCGCGGGAGTTTTGATGTCCTTGAAAATAGGGCCTCACTTGAGATAAAAACCCCCGGAGAGATTGCCCCGCCTATCCATTCACCCTCAGGCGTTACACAGTCAAATGTTGTTGCAGTCCCGAAATCCACTATTATCAGGCCACACTTGTATTTTTCATATGCGGCAACAGAGTTAACTATCCTATCCGCACCTACCTCTTTGGGGTTATCATACCTTATGGGCATGCCGGTCTTAAGCCCACGCCCTACAACCATGGGTTTGATATTGAAATATCGTTTGGATAGCCCGTCAAGGGTGTTTAAAAGCGGGGGCACAACAGAGGAAATTATTATGCCGCTTACACCATCCATCTTTATACCTGATGTCTGGAAAAGGCTGCATATCAGGATACCCAGTTCATCAGAGGTGGTGTCCTTTTCTGTCCTGACACGCCAGTGTCCGATGATCTTCTCTTGATCAAAGACCCCCATCACAATATTGGTATTGCCCACATCGATGCAAAGCAGCATATATTAAACCGCCATAATTGAATCAATAATACTGACTGTTTCTTTCGCCATTTTTACATTATGCACCCTCACAATATGGGCGCCGTTTAAAATACCTGCTGCCACGGTGGCCATTGTGCCTGTATCCCTTTCCTCAGGGGTCTTGCCAAGTATCTTTCCTATGAATGCCTTTCTGGATGAACCCAGGAGCACAGGCAACCCAATATCTTCAAGTTTCTTTAGATTCCGTATTATCATGAGGTTGTGGTCAAAACTCTTACCAAATCCTATGCCCGGGTCAAGGATAATCATATCTTTCGGGATACCATTTTTAACCGCGCCCTCTATTGCATCATGAAAGAATGAGATTATCTCACCCATCAGATCATTATATACCGGGTTATCCTGCATGTTGCCCGGAGTTCCTTTCATATGCATGATTATTAATGGAATCCCCGATGCCTTTACTACAGATACCATTTCAGGGTCAAACCTAAGTGCGCTTATATCATTAATTATCGAGGCCCCTGCCTTGACCGCTGCCTCAGCTACCTTTGCCTTGTAGGTATCTATGCTGATGGGTACATTTATTATTCTGCTGAGTTCCTCGATAAGAGGTATAACCCTCTCTATCTCCTGCGTTAAGGTGACCTTTTCGGCATACGGCCTTGTTGACTCCCCGCCTATGTCAATAATATCAGCTCCGTCAGCCACCAGCTCAAGGGCCTGTTTTATTGCCTGTTCCCTTGAAAAATATCGGCCCCCATCAGAAAAGGAGTCTGGTGTTACATTGAGCACCCCCATAATCAGGGTCCTTCTGCCGAGTTCAAGGGAGTGATTACCCCAGGAGAGGCAGAACTCTTTTCTTTTCATCTCTAGCAACTATTGCTTTTCACCCTCAAACTCAAAATTTTCAGGCTCTATGCCCATGATTTCGTCAATATCCTTGGCGTCAAGGGTCTCTTTTTCGAGGAGTGCGTTTGCTATCTTATGGAGCGTATCGATATTATCCTGGATAAGCTTGCGGGTATTATCGTATGCATCCATAACAATATCTTTTACCTCCTGGTCGATCCTCTGGGCAGTCATTTCACTGTAATCCCTGTGCTGGGAGATCTCCCTGCCTAAAAATATCTGCTCTTCCTTTTTACCATAGGTGAGAGGCCCCAGGTTTTCACTCATGCCATATTCGCACACAATTTTTCTGGCGAGTTCGGTTGCACGTTCTATATCATTGCTTGCGCCTGTTGTCTTAATATTGAGCACCAGCTCTTCAGCAATACGGCCTCCCATAAGGCTCTTTATAAAATTGACCAGATACTCCTTTGGCTGGAGATGCTTTTCATCGATAGGCAGGTGCTGGGTTACACCAAGTGCCCGGCCATGAGGTATTATAGAGACTTTGTGAACCGGGTCAGTATTGGGAAGGAGCTTGCCCACAAGGGTATGGCCTCCCTCATGGTAGGCGATGATCTTCTTTTCTTCATCGCTTATAATCATGCTCCTTCGTTCTGTCCCCATGAGTACCTTGTCTTTCGCATTTTCAAAGTCGATCATTTCAACCTTGTCTTTATTGCGTCTTGCGCCCATCAGGGCTGCCTCATTGACCATATTTTCAATATCAGCGCCTGTGAATCCGGGTGTTCCCCTTGCAAGCACCTTTATATCAACATCATCCGAAAGGATTGTCTTTTTGGTGTGTACCCTGAGTATCCCCTCACGGCCCCTGATATCCGGTGGTGGGACAACAACCTGACGGTCAAACCTTCCGGGCCTTAAAAGAGCAGGGTCAAGTACATCGGGTCTGTTGGTCGCAGAGATAAGTATTACCCCCTCGTTAGACTCAAAACCGTCCATCTCAACAAGTAACTGGTTAAGGGTCTGCTCCCTTTCATCATGGCCTCCGCCAAGGCCAGCGCCCCTGTGACGGCCAACCGCATCTATTTCATCTATAAATATGATACAGGGTGCATTTTTTTTGCCCTGCATAAAAAGGTCTCTTACCCTTGATGCGCCAACGCCAACAAACATTTCAACAAAGTCCGAACCGCTTATGCTGAAGAAGGGCACGCCTGCCTCACCTGCGATCGCGCGAGCAAGGAGTGTTTTTCCTGTGCCGGGGGAACCTACAAGCAGAACCCCTTTTGGTATCCTTCCGCCAAGCCTGGTAAATTTTTTAGGTTCTCTTAAAAATTCTATGATCTCCTGAAGCTCTTCCTTTGCCTCATCTATGCCTGCAACGTCCTCAAAGGTCACCTTATCCTGTGAGTCGTTCATGAGCCTTGCACGGCTTTTCCCAAAAGAGAGGGCCTTTCCACCGCCTGACTGCATCTGCCGCATAAAGAATATCCACACACCGATAAGGAGAAGCATGGGTGCCCATGAGAGGACAATTTGAAACCAGGGTGACTCCTCAGGCGGTTTTGCGGTAATGCTTACACCCTTCTCCATTAACAGCCTTACAAGTTCCGGGTCATTCGGGTTATATGTCCTGAATGTACCCTGTTCATAGGTGCCTGTTATATTATTACCCCTGATCTCCACGTTGGTTACATTTCCGCTGTCGACCATGCCAATGAATTCACTGTAGGATACTGTCCGGCTGGCCGTATCCTTTTTGTTAACTATCTGAAACACCATGAAGATCATGAGAATGATTACCAGCCATAGTACAAGATTTTTATAGATCTGGTTCAATTGTAAACCTCCTGTTTTTTTAGGGGATAAGGCCCAGTCAATATATAGATACTCTTTTTGTGCATCATCTTGAAGTATTTATTGCAGAATATGGAAACAGATTGTATGCAGTAAAAATTTGGTCAATATAAAATATCAATGCCTCTATAACCCCTTAAATCGCCTTGCAATTTTGTTATCAGCCTACCAGGCTTTGTCAGACTGACATTTATATCACTATATTTCAATTTTGTAAATTTATTATAAATGGTGACAAACATGGGGGTAGAAGAATAAAAAACCCCCTCATAACCACGAGATACACGAAACACGCTAACGTTTTAAAACATTTTTTTAATAGCTTTTACTGCCGCTGAATCAAGAAACCCATTTACCCTGTCGCCCCTGCACACTGCGCCCCTGAAGCCGACAATATCAGGATTAAGTTTTTTAATCAGAGATAAGTGTTCCATTTTAAGAGATCCGGCAAGGGCAGCGATAAGGTTGTTGCTTCTGCATTCTTTTAAAAAATTATTAATATTGCCCACTGAAAGGCTGGAAAAGAGGTCCCCTTCGTTTTTTATAATGGTATCGAGCATGCAGCCATCAATACCTGCTTTATTAGCCGCATCCGGGCATTCAAGGGGTGAAATTGCATTTATTTTAAAGGCATCTGCATAACCCACAGCAATGACCTTTATATTACTGTCATAGCCTTTTACTGCATTTTTTATCTCTTTAAGCAGATTAACCGCACGATCAATTGACTTT
>CAZCMD010000014.1:0-53928 GCA_964499695.1 uncultured Desulfatiglans sp. | reverse complement strand
CATTCCTCTTCACTTCTCCCCTTCTTAATCGAAACATTCTCTTTACTCCTTTAATTAATTTTGCCTGATATAATTTATTATCGGCACTGCAATCTATTTTATTCAATTTTTATGCCAGTTTTTATCTTTTTTATTCAATTGTAAAAATTATTTTTCATCCTGAATCCAGCAACTTAAAGCATAATTATCCAATCCCAATAAATTAGCTTATATTTACAAGGGGTTATAGTTATAAAAAGTATATAAAAAAAAGCACATCCGGGCACTTTTATGAACAGAGCACATACATTTATTTAAAATATCAGAGAGGGTGAAAAGATGCTACCATGCCTTGGCAGATTGATATAAAGCTCTTCATGTATATAATGATAAAAAACTGACATAAATTCCAATGGTTCGGAAAACCTTATATATTTTTTCGTATTTTCCTTCTTACTTCACCGCATCCAGGCATGGCATCTCCAAAGTATGGATTTTTGATTTCCTCAAATTCGCTCAGCCAATATGCCCCTTTGTTATCTAATGCCATTGGGCAGTAATCAACGAAAACGGTCTCAAACTTCAATCCGAAAATATCAGCAATTTCAATCAGCTGATCACTAAGCACAGACAAAACTTCTCTCTGTTTATTTATGTCATTTGCATCAACAAATAATTCCGACTGTTTTTTCAATGCCATATAATGTTGCATCCAGACATTATGTGTTTCATTGGCCAAAAGGTTCATATCAACCCTGTTTAATGCTGATGAAAGTATCTTGGCATTTGAATGGGAAAGCTGAAAATTACCTTGCACCAAACTGTTTTTCACCTCAAAGTATTGGTTAAAGAATTCTGTCAACTGTTCAGTGAACTTATCAGGGGCCGTGAGGGTATTATCTTGGGCCCTGCTCATCATACTATAATTACCGCTCAACTGTGCTGCTGCATCTATTGCAAATACACCGTTTGTGACAATTTCCTCATCTAAGGCCAATCCATTTTCAACTATATAGTATTCACCAGGAGAAGCGCCAAGCGATATCTCTCTCATTTCAAAGGCCGGAGATTCCGCATCAGGATCTCTCACATACACGATAGAGCGTTTACCTGTCCATAAAACAGATGTTTTGGGTACGACCAAAGATTTTTCCTTAACAGGTAAACCTGCCTTGACCCTGGCTTTCACAAACATTTCCGGTTTGAGTATTTGTTGTGTGTTATTTATTTCAGCCCTTACTGAGGCGGTTCTTGTCTGCTGATTGATTAAAGGATCAATAAATGAGATGGAAGATGAAAATTCCTTACCAGGGACAGATGAAACAGTAAAACTGATTTTCTGACCGATTTTTAAAAAAGGCAGATCACTTTCATAGGCATCTAAAAAGACCCAGAGAGTTCCCAGGTCTGCAATTTCGAAAAGAACCATACCTTTGCTTACATAGTCACCTTTTGCTATTTCCCTTCTGATAACAATGCCTGACCTGTCTGAATAGATATCCAATTCTGTCAAAACAACCCCGCTGCTTTCGATTTCTGCGATCTGGCCTTCGGTTATTTTCCATAATCGCAATTTTTCTTTTACAGCATTATATAGGGCCGAATTGATATCCTTATACTTTGAAGCCTCCATCAACTCTTTTTGTGCAGTTACCAGTTCGGGAGAATAGATAGTTGCCAGTTTTTGTCCTTTGCTTACTTTTTGCCCTGTAAAATCAATAAACAGCTTTTCAATTCTGCCTGAATAGTTGGCAGTTAAAACAGCTAACCGCTGTTCATTTACAGCAACCTTCCCTGTGAGGTAAATTTCATGTTCTGGCGAAACCGCTTTTACTTTCTGTGTTTGCACATTTACCAAAGCTAAGGCTTCCGGTGACATTACATGTACAAAGGGGCTGCTTTCTCCCTTATCAGTTTTTTTAGTTACCGGTATTAAATCCATTCCGCAAATCGGGCATTTGCCCGGTTTATTTTGCCTTATTTGAGGGTGCATTGAACAGGTATAGGTGGTTTCCTCCACCTGTTCATATGAATGCTGATGTTCAGTTGTGGAGTCTGAACTGAAAAACAACCATCCAAAAAAGAAACCCGCAATCAGCACCAAACCGAGTTGAAAAAATCTGCGACTCAATATCTTTTTCATTTTTCACCAGTTTTATAATTTATCGTCCCATTAATCTTTGCATCATTGCCACAGCAATATTGCCATCAATAAGGGCTTCCAGATTTTTCAAGCGGTAGCCCAACAGAAGTTGTTGCAGTCTCAATACTTCCTCAAATCTGCTCCCCCCGGTTGTGTATTGCACAATCAGAATGTCCAGTGCCTGATTTGCCAATGCTGTTTGTTTTTGATACAAACTCACCCTGTTTTCGGCACTCTTGAATTCTTTTAATGCATCTTCATAACTGACTATCAATTGATTATTCACATCGTGTTTTTGCTCAATGACTGCCTGACGCTTTAATTCCGATTCACGAACAGATGCCGCGTATTTTTTACGCCATAACGGGATAGAGACCGTTACCATAGGCATCAGCATGTTTTTTCCATTCATCATACTTTCACTGTCAGCCCTTGGTTTAAAAATGTCGTATTGTAATCCCAGGCCTATCATTGGCAAACCCATTTTCCTGTTCATTTTTTCCTGGGAGACGAAAGCGGCTTCTTCCTTTTCCAGCATTCTCAGCATCGGGTTATTGTTTTTGATACTATCGGGAATTTCAGCCAAAGAAAGTGGTAATTGCGCTGCGGCAATACTGCCCTGCAATATCACGGGATCGTCTGCAGCTCTGTTGAGCAGCTGGTTAAAACGGGCAATAAGCGGGATTTTAGTATCTTCCAATATTGCGATATTGTTTTGAAGCTCGTTGATTTCCATTTGCGCACGCAAAACATCTACCATGCTTTCTTTACCGCCCATATTTTCATTCATTTGCGGCATATTTCGTGGCGTTGAAGAGCTTCCGGTTGAAGATTGCCCCTGCAGGTTCATTCCATCCATTCCACTGCCTGAATTACCTTTATTTTGATTTCCTGAACCCTTCATATTTTCTGCTCGCACTAAATTTCCACTGCCCTGCCCGCCACTTTTATATCCTGAAATGGCGATTTGCTCCATTGTCTTTAACAACTCAATGTTTTCCTTTGCAATGGCAATCTGTTTTTCCAGCAAATTCAAGGCATACCAATTAGTCCGCACTTCATAGAAAAGCATGGATTTAGCTTCACTAAATTCTTCAAACCTCGCTTTTGCCATGAGGGTCATTTCTTCCTTGGCGGCACTTAATGTTCCAAACCACGGGAACATTTGCATTAAAGAAATCTGGGCGACCTGGTCACCCACGTAGCGTTCCATGGGTTTTATAAAATATCCGAAGGATAATTGAGGATCGGGTAGTGTACCAACTTGTGGAACCTGTTCCAATGCTGCCTGATATTGAAGGTATTTTGCTTTTAAACTGGGATTATTTTCTGATGCAACTGCCAGATAGTCATCCAGCGGCTGGCTATTTACATTAAATGTAACCAGTATCAGAGCCAATATATAAAATAATCTTCTCTTCATTTTGATACTTTCCTGATGAAATATTCTTCCCTTAAGGCATAAAGCACGGGAACCACAAATAAAGATATTAAAGCGACCATCATTCCCCCAAATGCAGGGATTGCCATTGGAATCATTATGTCTGCCCCGCGTCCGGATGATGTCAAAACAGGTAAAAGCGCCAGCAAGGTTGTAGCGGTGGTCATTAAACATGGTCTTACCCTTTTTATACCTGCTTCCAAAACAGCTTTTCTCACCTCCTCTATACTTTCCGGTTTATGCTTTTCAAAACTTTGCATCAGATAGGTTGATATGACTACCCCATCATCAGTGGCAATCCCGAACAATGCAATGAAACCGACCCAGACCGCCACACTCAGGTTAAAGGTTTTCATCTGGAAGAGCTCACGCATATTTGTTCCCCAGAGAGAGAAATCCATAAACCAATTCTCACCATATAGCCAAAGCATTACAAATCCACCTGCAAAAGAGAGTGAAATGGCTGAAAATATCATCAAAGAGGTGGTGGCTGAACGAAACTGAAAATAGAGAATCAGGAATATCACTATCAACACCAAAGGCACTACAATGGCCAGCCTTTTTTCAGCCCTTACCTGATTTTCATAGCTGCCTGAAAATTGATAACTCACGCCAGCGGGAACAATCAAATCGCCTGATGCAATTTTATCCTTCAGGTAATTATCTGCATGTTCTACGACGGTTACCTCCGAAAAGCCCTCTTTTTTATCCAACAACACATATCCAACCAGAAAGCTATTTTCACCCCGAATCATCATGGGACCGGGGCGGTAATCAATTTCTGCCAGCTCACCCAAAGGGATTTGCTGCCCTGTTGGCGCAGGGATTAAGATTTGCCTCATAACTTCAGGATTATCACGCCATTCCCTTGCGTACCGTGCACGGATATTATATCGTTCACGGCCTTCAACTGTGGTAGTGAGGGCCATTCCGCCCAGCGCCACCTCAAGGTACATTTGCACATCGGCAATATTCAAACCGTATCGGGCAATAGCAGTTCGATCAATATTGATCTCAAGATAGGGCTTTCCCAAACTTCGATCCGCATAAACCGCTTCGGGTTTTATTGATGGGACCTCTTTGAGCATCTGCTCAATATTGAGGCTAAATTCCTCTATGCTTTTCAAGTCAGGGCCAAACACCTTTATCCCCATCGGCGCACGCATACCGGTTTGAAGCATTACAAGACGCGTCTCAATGGGTTGTAATCTAGGCGCTGAAGTAACCCCTGGAATATCGCTGGTAGCATTAACTATCTCATTCCATATATCATCAGGTTTCTTGATATGGTTACGCCATTGACGATAGTATCTCCCTTTTTTATCTGGGATCAGGTTCCCTTTATCATCCTTTTTAAATTCACCGCTGTTATCAACTTTAAATCTGACAGGGTATCCATTCTCATCATTTATAAATTCTGTTTTGTAAAGAATAATATTTTCAAACATTGAGACAGGGGCTGGGTCTAAAGCGCTTTCAACCCTGCCTGCCTTTCCCACCACCATTTCGACTTCAGGAATTGCCTGAACACGCATATCCAGTTGCTGAAGGTATTTTATATTTGCTTCAACTCCTGAATGGGGCATTGATGTGGGCATTAAAAGAAAAGAACCCTCGTCCAAAGCGGGCATAAATTCTTTTTCCATCCCAAGGAATGTATGCGAAAGTGAACTCCAGGCGGAAAAGGCCCTGATGTCCCACCCGATTTTTTCGGTTACTTTCGGAACAAAACCAAATACCTTGTCAAACCCTAACCAGATAGTCATACCCAGCAGGATTATGATAACAGGGAAGGCAAGAAATGTTTTTTTATACTCGAGGCACCAATGCAGTATATTTGAGTAATAATGTAAAAAAAGTTTGAAGCCGCCCAATACAACCGAGATAATCAAAATAATAAAAAGAAAGTTTACAAACAGGCTGTTTTCCACACCCAGGGGCATCCATTCAGAGGCAAGCAAACCTGAAACCGCAATCGTTACAATTGCGATTGTAATTGTATTATGATTTTTCTTCAAAAGATCATTGAGTCTAAGGGTGGGTAATTTTCTGTGTTCAGCATAATAACCTGAAAGGTTATTAAGACCTAACAATATGACCAAAACACCTGCCCAAACCGACCACCATAAGGCAACAAAACCAAAAAGAATCAACAGTAAATTAAGAGTCAGACGATAAGACTTTTTGGGGGTTCTAATGGAAAACAACCAATGAGCAAAAGCGGGCATCATGAATATTGTTATTATTAATGACGCCACCAGGGCGAATGTCTTGGTGAATGCAAGCGGCCCAAAAAGCTTCCCTTCAGCTGCCTGCAAGGTAAAGACAGGGAGAAAACTCACGATAGTGGTTGAGACCGCTGTAACCAGGGCCGATGAAACTTCGCTTGATGCGTTATAAACCGTTGTGAGCATTGATTGTCCGGGGGGTGCTTCTGCATTGTGCCGGAGAATATTTTCATTGAGGATTATCCCCAGATCTACCATTGTTCCAATGGCAATGGCAATACCTGATAGGGCAACTATATTTGCATCAACATTCAGGTACTTCATAAATATAAAACAGATCAGCACTGCAAGCGGGAGCAATGCTGAAATCATAAGAGATGCCCTCAAGTGAAAAACCATGATAACAATGACTATAATGGTAATGAGTATCTGCAGGTTTATAGCCTCATTAAGTGTGCCAAGGGTTTCATAAATCAACTCGGTGCGGTCGTAAAATGGCACAATAGTTACTTTTGATACAGTGCCATCAGCAAGTGTTTTGGAGGGCAGCCCATTGCTTATTTCTATGATTTTGTTTTTGACATACTGAATTGTTTTCAGGGGATTGTCGCCATAGCGTGCAATAACAACCCCACCAACAGCCTCTGCCCCGCCTTTGTCCAGAAAACCTCTGTGACCACGCAGTGCCGGCCCGATATTTACCTGTGCAATGTCATGTATATGCAAAGGGATATTATCTGTTACTTTTACTACTGCCTGCTCAATATCGCTGGTGGTGTTAACATAACCCAACCCCCGCACATAATACTCGACAAGGTTCAGCTCTACAGTATTTGCCCCAATGTCAAGATTGCTTTGCCGGATGGCTTCTATTACCATCATCATACTTACATTGTGGGCTTTCATGGCCATTGGATCAAGGTCGACCTGATACTCCTTGACAAAACCTCCTATGGATGCGACCTCTGAAACCCCTTCTGCCGAGGTAAGGGCATAACGCACATAGTAATCCTGAATAGTCCTTAACTCATGAGGGTCCCAGCCTCCGGCGGGATTCCCTTTTTCGTCCCGTCCTTCCAAAGTGTACCAAAAAACCTGGCCCAATGCAGTAGCGTCAGGGCCTAAAGCGGGTGAAACACTGCCGGGCAGCATGTCAGCAGGAAGAGAATTGAGTTTCTCTAAAACCCTTGTCCTGCTCCAATAATACTCAATATCCTCATTGAAAATTATCGCAATAAATGAGAGCCCGAACATTGAGGTACTGCGAACCGATTTTACGCCCGGTAAACCGAGCAATGAAGTCGTGAGCGGGTAGGTAATCTGGTCTTCAACATCCTGTGGACTTCTGCCCATCCACTCTGTGAAAACAATCTGCTGGTTTTCGCCTATATCAGGAATGGCATCAACCGGAACAGGGTCTCTCGGCAAAATGCTGACGTCCCAGTTAAATGGAGCTGTTACAATGCCCCAGCCCATAAATAATAAAAGCAGGAGCACTGTAACGAGCTTGTTTTCAAGAAAATATTTTATTAGCCTATTGAGCATAAGGCAGCACATTAAAAATGGAGCTTAATGCTTATGCCCATCATGTCTTAAGACTCTTTCATATTTACAGCACGAGGGCAGCTTATTATAAACTTCGTCATCAGCCCTCACCATTTCAGTATCGTGACCAACCCTGGCGATGTTCTTGTGAATCTCTTCAATTTTAATTATTGAAGGAATGTATTCTATTTTGAGAATTTTTGTTTCCACGTCCCAAACTGCCGAAATTACACCATCAGTCTTGGCAGCCTTTTCAATCCTGGCTTTACACATTTCACATACACCAAAAACCTTAAACTCGCCAGTCCTGGGTTGGTCCTGATTTTCTGCCCATAGTAAGCCACTCAAGGTAAAAAAGGCCATTAATGTAACTATACTTGTTTTTTTCATAATGAAGCCCCCTTTTAAAAGTGTTGCTCGAAAAATAAGTATCTTTATTTTGTATGTCAAGAATTAGGCAAAGATTAATTTCACAGGTTCATTTGCATTAAGTTGACATTATGATATTATTTCGGAAAAAATATATAGAATTTGTACAAGGGGTGAGTAGTTACTCATCCATATTTATAAAAAGGAGACGTATAAAATGATAAGAATTAAAATAAGTATTGCTATGTGTTTTTTATTTGTCTGTTTACTACAGGTTCCCTCTTATGCCAGTGACTTTGAACTGGTAATTAATGATGTAAAACGCATTAGCGAAGAAGAGGTAGTTATAAAATATGGCGTTATAAGCAAGAAAAATTTTAATTTTCCAAATGTCAGCATAGCATTTAAGATTCTTGTAAATGATATACCTATAGGATGTAAAGAGGTTAGAACTGTTATACCTAAAGGTTCAGATGGTTCAGATATACAGGAAACCACTGTTAGCACTTCAAGCGGAGACAAGGAATTTACGCTTAGCAGCAGAATATTTTACAGCACAAAACGATATCGTATTGAAGAATGGTTTTCTGATTGCGAGTCTTTTAAATAGTTACAAGCCACATTTTTGATATCATGCTTCATATTAAATGGTCTGCGGTTTACGGTGTGCGGTCTGCGGTAAGAGGGAAAAACCGTAGACCTCATACCTCAAGCCGTAAACCTTTTATACGATGTTCATTATTCAAGGTTCAAGATTTAAAATTTAAGATTGAAGATTGAAGATTGAAGATTCGAAGTTCGATGTTGGACGTTCAAGTTTTATTAATCAGCAACCCTTTTTTACACCCAGCCTGGCCAGTATTTCCTCCATAAGGCACCACTTTGTAAATGCCGATTGAAGCAGGTTAAGCCCAACAAAGGCAGTAAATAGGTGCCAGTAGGGGCTGTGAAGATAACCCAGTGAAAGGGAAATGATAACAAAGCTCCCTGCAACCGCCCTGATAATCTGCTCCATTTTCATGAGTTTTACCTCCAGATAATCTTAGGTTCCTTTCTTATGGGTACCCTCTGATACCTGAACCTCGGATACCCTATCATAAGCGCCCCGAAACACTGGTGCTTTTCAGGAAGTGCGAGTGCCTCTTTAAGAGGGTCGTAATTTGCCGCAGCAGTCATGAAAAAACCTGCCCAGCAGCCGCCTAAGCCCATGGCTGATGTTATAAGTTCAAGGTTTGCGAGCGCAATAACACAGTCATTCTGCGCAAGGCGGTTTTCCTTATCACCATATGTAATAATAAGGGCGGGTACATCCCTTAATATAACATCTGTGCCTGCATCAAAGTCAGAAATGAGTTTACCTAAGTGAGGGTTGGGGTTTATCCCCGGTACACCTTCACTCAGTACAACCCGGAAAAAGTCTATTACAAGCCCGGAATATCTCTTTATCTCTGCCATGTCTGTTACAACAAGCCACCTTACCCCCTGTGAGTTACGCGCAGTAGGTGCATAGCGTGCAATATCGATAAGCCTTGTTATTTTTTCCTGGGACACA
Source organism: uncultured Desulfatiglans sp. (assembly GCA_964499695.1). Taxonomy (GTDB): domain Bacteria; phylum Desulfobacterota; class DSM-4660; order Desulfatiglandales; family HGW-15; genus JAAZBV01. The sequence continues at coordinate 44,671 of CAZCMD010000014.1, read as the reverse complement.
GGTTTATCCTTGTATGCCCTTATTGAACGCCTGCCTTTAAAAAATGCCTCACACTGCTCAGTTGAAAGCCTGAATTCCTCTTCAACTGTTTCAAACCTGTGGATATCAAGGCTCCTGTGCTTTAAGGCGCCTGTCGGGCAGACTGCCACACAGTGGCCGCACCTGATGCACATAGACTCTATATCCTTTACAGTAGTGGGAGGGGTCTCTTTGTGATATTCAAAAAGCCTTGACGGGCATACGGCAACGCACAGGCCGTCCTGATTGCATTTATCTTTGTCTATTTCAATGAAGTCCATACATTATCCTTTTATTATTTGCAGGGGCAGATCTATGTGCTGGTCGTTTTTATGAATTACATCAATGGGCAGACACGCAGGTCTGCCCCTACATTATTTTCAAAGATTTATAACCAATTACTGCCGATTTCGCAAACATTTCAATAATTTTTTTCAGTGTACATCCAAAAACTGTCGTTTTTTGATGTGAACGGTCAGCCATTAGCGTTCAGCTTCAAGCAAGATATATGAAAAGAGGGGTCGGCTGACAGCTGATAGCTGAATGCTGAAAGCTTCATTCAGGACTTTTACTGAATGGATACTATCTATATCGTCCTTGGCGGTATAATGGCATCTTCAGGGCAGGCAAGGATGCATGACCCGCATTCATCGCATCTTTCACCGATCATGATATACGGGTTTCCGGGCTTAATTGCTTTAAAGGTGCATACATTAAAACAGGCGCCGCACCCTGTGCATCTTTCCTTGATTATCGTATTACCGGGCGGGTTATACTCTGCCCCGCCAAAGGCAAATCTTGTCCTTAATAGTTTATGGTCACGGTTTACCATCTCATAATCAAAGTCATATATCTCACCCTTTCCCCTGTACATGACAAGGTTTCTTGTGGCCGGGTATTTTTTCATGTCAAAAAGGGCCACCCTGAATTGCTCATTTGACTCTGCCTTTTTCGTTACCTCTTCCTCAGGGAGTTCCCTTACATCCCCTGTAATCCTGATCGTGTATCCGGGTTCAAAATGAGGCACACCGTTTTCATCAGAACCCAAAATCTGTGTAGAGGGATACATGCCGCAAACAGCCAGATTGCCGGTCTTAATCATCTGCCTGTAAAATGGCTTAATGAACATTGTCCGCAAATATAGCCCCTCTTCATCACACGCGTAAAAGTGGGCAATCCTTGAATGCACACAGCCATCCTCTATGGTTGAAAAGGCGAGGAACCCGATTTTTTCTATATATTCATAAATTTCTCTCAGTTGCATCATACCACCTTTAAGAAAGGTATACGGTCTAAGGTATGCGGTCTATGGCAAAGAAAAAACCTTAAACCGTAAACCTGTCTTCATACCGTATAACTTTTATTTTACTGGCAAGCTTTACCATTTTCAGCTATGTATTCATATCATATCTAACAATAAAAGGGAGTCTGAAAATGCCAGAAAGAAAATATGAGAAACTGATCACCACCAATCTTAACAGGGGCAAAGATGATATAGGCACGCTTTTGTATCAGTTTAACAGCGATACACAAAAAAACACGCCATTTTTCACAGATGTTGCCTGGATATGGCCAAAGCCTGAAAAGATAGTGATGGAGGGGACATCCCATTCCCATGAATTTGATGAACTGGTCACCCTTTTTGGGACAAACCCTGATGACACAAGGGATCTGTGCGGTGAGGTGGAGTTCTGGATTGAGGATGAAAAATATGAGCTCACAAACAGCTGTCTGATTTTTATACCAAAAGGTACAAAGCACTGCCCCATTATTTTTCACAGGGTGGAAAGGCCGATATTCCATTTTATAATCGGCCAGGCAGGTAAATATAAGAGGTGATAGGCAGATTGAAGGAGACGGGTTTAAAACCCGTCTCTACGAATTTACCAAATGCACTGATTTTCCAGGATATCTCAAATTTTTCATCCCCCTGACATTTTATATCATACCCTGTGTGATATCTTTTTTATAACTTACAGTTGAAACCTGTTTTTCAATATTTACCTTTACCATATTTTTATATCGGTATAATGTGTTGCGGTTTCATTTTATTTATTTTCATAACAGACGGTAATTATTATGTTTTTAGAAGATATCATTATCAAGGGGGCAAGGGAGCACAACCTTAAAAATATAGATGTAAAACTACCAAGGTTTAAGCTGGTTGTTATTACTGGGGTTTCAGGCAGCGGTAAATCAAGCCTTGCGTTTGATACTATTTATGCCGAGGGGCAGAGGCGCTATGTTGAGTCTCTCTCATCCTATGCCCGTCAGTTTATAGACCAGACAGAAAAGCCAAAGGTGGATTATATTGGGGGCCTGAGCCCGGCCATTGCCATTGAACAGAAGGCGGTAAGTAAAAACCCCCGCTCAACCGTGGCAACCGTAACCGAGATATTTGACTATTTAAGGGTGCTCTATTCAGGCATAGGCATACCCCACTGCCCAAAGTGCGGTAAAAGGGTGCAGGCCCAGTCTGCACAGGAGATAGTTGAACAGGTGGCAGCGCTTACCCCTGGAACACGCCTGCAGGTACTCGCCCCCCTTGCCCGTAACCGCAAAGGGACATTCAAGGATACATTTATCAACGCCAGGTCAGAGGGCTTTACCAGGGTGCGAGTGAATGGCGAAACAAGGTCACTCGATGATGACATCACCCTGGACAAGAACAAGAAACATAATATTGAACTTGTGGTGGATAGACTGGTTGTGCCTGATGAAAATGAAGAAAAGGATTCCTTCACCACAAGGTTAACCGATTCTGTTGAGACCGCCCTGAAGGCGGGTGACGGGCTTATCGTTGTTGACAAGGGTGACGGCGATGAGTGGCTTTTATCAGAATTAAACTCCTGCGTGGACTGCGGCATGAGTTTCCCGCGTCTTACACCGGCCATGTTCAGCTTTAACTCACCAATCGGCATGTGTCCTGAGTGCAACGGGCTGGGAACAAGGCTTGAGGTTGATCCTGAACTCTTTTACGACCCTGATAAAACCATCATCCAGGGCGCTGTCCGGACATGGGGAGATTTATCAAAACGGACAGGCAGCCACAGATACAAGATGGCAAGACAGATCCTTGAGCAATACGGGCATGATCTGGATGCCAGATGGAAAGACCTCTCAAAAAAATGCCAGGACGCCATACTCTATGGTGGTGCAAATATAGTATGGAAGTGGGACAACACCCGGAGCAGCGGTGAATACAAGGGTATCCATGAGGGCGAGGTCAACTCTATCCGACGCAGGTATCACCAGACCAAATCGGAGTTTACCCGCAGGTGGTATGCATCATTTATGAGTACACAGCCATGCACCACATGTAATGGCAAGAGACTGAGGCCTGAGGCCTGCGCAGTCACCGTGGGGGATAAAAACATTATTGATGTGACAGAGATGTCCATTGGTGAATCATTCGCATGGATAAAAGAGATACTTCCCAAAATGTCACAGGAAGAAAGGGAGATATCTGAAGAGGTATTAAAGGAGATCGGTGAGAGGCTACAGTTTCTCCTGAATGTCGGTCTCCATTACCTGACACTTGACCGCCATGCCTCAACACTCTCCGGCGGAGAAGGCCAGCGTATAAGACTTGCGAGCCAGATAGGTTGCGGGCTGTCAGGCGTGCTTTATGTGCTTGATGAGCCGTCAATCGGGCTCCACCAGCGGGACAACAGGAGACTGCTTGATACGCTTGTAAGGCTCAGGGACCTTGGCAACACCGTGCTTGTTGTTGAACATGATGAAGAGACCATGCAGACAGCAGACTGGATTGTTGACCTTGGCCCCGGCGCAGGGGTAAACGGCGGAGAGGTGGTTGCAGAAGGGCCTTTGAAAAAGATCATAAAAAACAAAAAATCACTCACAGGCAAATACCTGAACGGAACACTCAGGGTATCTTCGCCAAGCAGCCACAGGCGGCCTTCAAACGGTAAATGGATTACCATAGTGGGTGCAGAGCAGAACAACCTTAAAAAGCTTGATGCAAGCTTTCCCCTTGGCCTGTTCACATGCGTTACAGGGGTTTCAGGGAGCGGCAAGTCATCGCTCGTGGCCCAGACCCTCTACCCCGCCCTTTCAAGGGCCCTGCACAACTCGGATGAGAGGCCCGGTAAACACAAACGTATAAACGGGCTGAACCATGTAAACAAGATCATTAATATTACCCAGTCGCCTATAGGCCGCACACCCCGCTCAAACCCGGCCACCTATGTGCAGCTCATGAACCTTATAAGGGACCTCTTTGCCCAACTCCCTGACTCACGTGCAAGGGGATACCAGCCGGGCCGCTTCAGTTTTAATGTGAAGGGCGGCAGGTGCGAGTCATGCCAGGGCCACGGTAAAAAAAGGGTGGAGATGCATTTTCTGGCTGATGTCTGGGTAACATGTAATATATGCAAGGGTTCAAGGTTCAACAAGGAGACCCTGCAGGTACACTACAAGGGAAAAAATATCGCGGATGTCCTTGATATGGATGTTGACGAGGCCCTGATTTTTTTTGAAAACATCCCGAATATCAGGAAGATCATCCAGACCCTTTCGGATGTAGGGCTGGGGTACGTAAAACTGGGGCAGAGCGCCCTGACGCTGTCCGGTGGTGAGGCACAGAGGGTCAAGCTTGCAAAGGAACTTGCAAGGGTGGCAACAGGAGATACTGTATATATTCTTGATGAACCCACAACAGGGCTCCACTTTGCAGACATCCAGAAACTCCTTGATGTTCTCCACACACTTACAGATGCGGGTAACACTATTATAGTAATAGAGCACAACCTTGATGTAATAAAAACAGCAGACTGGATAATAGACCTTGGCCCTGAAGGCGGTGATGAGGGCGGTTATATAATAGCTCAAGGCACACCGGAGGATGTTGCAAAGATTAAAGAGAGCCATACAGGAAAATTCTTACAGGAGATGCTCGGGAAAAAATAATCAGACAGTGAAAACCATTATCTTTGTGCAAACCTGAGAAAATTTTCATTCATGGTAAAACTTATTGGTAACTTAACAACCGTATTCACACTCTTGCCATCCTTAACAGCGGGTTTTAATCTGTATCTGGTTAGACTATCCAATGCGGCCTGTTCAAAAACACCTTTTGGTTCGGCACTGACGACCTGCGGGTCAATTACATTTCCGGTCTTATCCACAACAAACCTTAACATAACCCGGCCTTCAATTCCTCTTGCCTTGGCTTCAAAAGGGTATACCGGACGATAATAATTAACTATCTTTGGCTGCTCATCAACCTCTTTCAAATTGAATATTTCATTACCATCTGATCTGTTCTTAGAAATGGCAGGGGTTTCTTTGGGAAGATCCTGTTTTTTAGGAATAAGGTAAGCCACACTGGCTAAACCCAGATATTTAATACTATCATTGTTTTGCCCTTTTTCAGAGAGCTGTGTCGTTTGTGAACTCTCTCTGTTTTCATTTACGGCTGAAGGGTGGTTGTCCTGAATCTCTTTGTTTCCAGGATATGCATCAAATGCATCTTTAGGCCCTTTTAATACAGTCGCAGAAGAGAGGGTGATCTCCTCGTTTTTGTTATTATCAGTCTGAGTGGTACTCACGACCTTTTGAATATCCGCACCAGGCCTGTTATCTGCTATCTTATCTTTGAGATCTATCTTTTGAGTTTCATTTATGGCTCCTGCTGCGTCTGGCTCATCTTTAATATTGTTACTCTGGATATCAGCCAGGGGTTTTTGAATCGCCCCGTTGATTTCCTCCTGCCCTGCCTCATTTGTAAAAAACTTATCCTCATCTGTGACAGAAATCTTTTTGTAATCGGCTGGAATTATCACCTCTGTTATTTCGTCTATAACACTCTCCTCCTTAGGTGCAACCACAATTTTTACAGCTTCTTCATTAACCTTATCCTGAATAATATTATCCCTGTTTTGTACTCCGACAATGGTAAACATGATGAAGCCTATGAATATTAATGATGCAGTTGAAAAAGATATCGTCAATCTTGAGCCTCTCCTGTAACTGATAATCATGGTTATCCTTTTTTTTATCTGGGTCTGACTCTCAAGGATACCCACCAGGGCCGGCAGTTTACGGGTTTTGCAGAAACTTTCAAGAAAACTGATAATAGTGCTGGCATAATCTATGGTTTGATTATTGTTTATTCTGGATAATACGGCTGAATCACAGGCCGATTCCTGATCAATCCTCATCTGATAGAAGGCAAGCCATACCAGGGGATTAAACCATTGCAGAATATGGAGAAATGTAAATAGCCACGCAACGCCGATATCATGACGTTTCAGATGTCCCAGCTCATGCATAAAAATGTAGGTTAATTCGGCGCTGCTGAGTTTTTCAGCCACACCCACTGGCAACAGGAGCCTGGGGCAAATATACCCGTAAAGAGCAGGAGTTTTTATTTTGTTTGTAACAGTAATTTGCAGCAGGGTCTTTGCCTTCATCCTTTGCTTACATTCTTCAAACAGGCATAGCACCCTTTTTTCTGTCATTACTGGTTCTTTTTTGATGATGTTCCTAAACCTGATATTTTTAACCAGGATATATATCCCAAAAAAAATAGTGCCGGATATATATAAAAACAGCAATAGATCATTAACCTGTATATTAAGGCCCTGCTGGTTTGCAGATAAGCCGGATGATATTTTTGAAATCATAAAATCTTCATCAATCAATATAGATTCAAACAGGCTTTCATCTATTGTTATGGGAACAACAACTGGAATATTTAAAGGATTTTTAAATTTTAAAGGTATAATCATCCGCAGTAGAAGTATGATCCAGAGTTTGTAGTGCCACCAGGCAGGTACTCTTTTTGATGTGATTAATCTAATTATAAATATGAGGCAAATCAGAATGCTGATATCAATTGTGTAATCCATCAACCAGGAGAAAAAGGCTGACAACCCGGACAATAAAGGCGCCATTTCTACCTCCTATTTTTTAGAAAGGAGACGCTTTAATTCCTCTATTTCTTCCTCTGATAAATCTTCACTCTCAACCATTGTGGCAATCAAGGGTTTTAAGGCACCCCGAAAAACACGCTTTAAAAAGGATTTGCTCTCTTCTTTTACAAGAATCTGCTCTTCTATTAAAGGATAGTAGAGATAACTCCTTCCCTCATTCTCATATCCGACAGCCCCCTTTTTTACCAACCGGGTTAAAAGTGTCTTTATGGTTTTGGGATTCCACCGGGTTGATTCTGATAAAATCTCTACAACCCTGTTGGAGCTGATAGGGTTTTCATCCCAAATCGCTTTCATAACCAGCCATTCGGATTCTGAGATCTTTGGCACCTTACTCATTTTCTTTTCTCCATATCAATTGGATTACAATTGTAGGAATATAATACATGCAACTAAAGTCCTGTGTCAATGAGTAATTTAAATTTTTATAAAACCTCTTTTCAGACTGTTACCTCCAGGTTATTTTGCGGCCATCACTTCAGCCTTCTCTTCGTTCAGATCATCAAGGAGATCAATCACGGAATCACACTGGGTGCTATATTTCTCCGACAATCGTTTTGCCTGGACAAAGGCTGTCCTGGCCCTGTCCCATTCTTTAAGAGTCCAGGCACTGAGCCCGATCTGAAAGTATGCGTCTCCGGACCGGGGATCTATCTTCAGACATTCTTCCAGTGCGGCTATGGCTTCAGTGTAACGCCTGGCATCGTATAAGACCCTGCCCTTTTCCAAAAGAAGAGCCGTACTCGCCGGGTTTTTCCTGATACCCTCATTCAGGGTCTTTACGGCATCATCATACCTGTAAGCCGTCTGGTATGTGCGTGAGATAGATATATAGCCTTTTTCAACACTGTTTTCTTTATATGCCTCTATATAACAGCGTGCGCCCATAAGCGGTGCATTTACAGCTGTTCTATAAAGATCTCCAAGTGTCATCCATTCATTCAGACTATGAGGCGCCTCCACCCGATGAGAAATCTCCAGATCACTCGTTGCTGCCTGCCATTCTTCGCGATTAATTCTTATTTGTGCCAGATGCTTCCAATACCTGGCCTGAACCGGGTTTATTCGCAGGAGATCGATAATATACTGTTCAGCCTCTTTCATTTCATCCTGTTCAAGGCATATGTTGATTAAAACCTCATACCATTTTGCCTCAATCCTGCCCGGCAATCCCACAAGTTTTTTAAAGAGACGTTTCGAATTAACCAGATCTTCCGCCATCATATAGGCCTGAGCAGCATAGGGGAGTGATCCGCCTAAAGTAGTTACCTCTTCAATCTCATACAATTTTTCAAAAAGAGCAGCAGCCTCTGCATAGCGCTCTACCTGAAAAGTCAGGGAGGCCAGATTTTTTAAAACTTTAGCATTATCCGGTTCAGCCTCATACATGATCTTGAAATATTTAAGGGCCTTTTCATTATCTTTCTTTTCAAGCCATATATATGCGTACAACTCATAAACAGCAGGGGGCACAACAGGCGGTTGTGTTGCAAGATATTTATCGAGTATAGCCAGAGCCTCTTCCGGTTTCTCTTCGCTCATTGCTGTCTGGGCCTTGAAAATAGAAAGCCTTGCCTCGGTCGTCAGTTTATTATCTTTTTTCTCTTCCCTTTCCTGCGCAATACTATAAGTAACTATCACGAATGGAAGAACAAGTAACAGACCATATGTAAATACAATTTTAAGCTTTTGCATATTGATCCCCATTTTATTCCGGTTGCTCATCTGTTTAATACAGCGTGAATGTTATTGGCTGCATAGCCCAGACAGGAACAGCCTCACCTCCGAGTCTGGCCGGCTCAAAGCGATACCTGGATACAGCCTTCTCTGCCTCTTCTCTAAAGTCATCCAGTGCCTCCGGAGGTTCTGCCCTATCCGCCCTGATATTTGTTGCCTTTCCATCTATGCCCACCCTGATACGCACAAACACCCGGCCTTCAAGACCCTTGGTCATGGCCTTGGGTGGATAATTCACAGGTGGTGCCCTGATAACCCTGGGTGGTGCGTCCACATCCTTAAGAGTAAAGGTTAAATCATTCGTGTTTATATTCAGCCCTTCCGGTGCCATCATCTCAATTGCGGGTCCATCTGCGCTGTCAGAAGTTGTATCAAAGACAAATTTGGGGGCATCCTGCTTTAGTTGTGAAACATCAGTCATTTTTGTCGTTGGGATCTGTTTCAGCTCCTTCTGCCTCAACCTCTTTTCTTTCTGTTCCTCATGAGGCTTGGGGGTATCACGGGCTGCCAGCATGTACTGGGTGACTGTCCTGGTATCACGATCTCTGTCCGCTATACGTGTCAACGCAGGCAACCCCATAAACAGGATGGCATTAATTACAAGTGTGAAAACAAACATTATACAGATATTTTTTGGACTCCAGACAGTGTATACAGGTACATTCATTTTAACCACCTCTATTCAGGTTTTTCTGCTGATATGCTCAGGTGCTTTATACCCGCAGCATGACAATAATCCTGCACCTTGAGCGTTATTTCAGAACGGCTATCCTTATCCGGTGAGATCACTACATAGCCATCAGGATTATCCAGGATAAAACGTTCCATATGACCCTGTACATCACGGATATCAACCTCATGCCCCTCTATGAATATCGTATTTTCACGGGTGATACCCAGAATAATGTTGGTTTTACTTTTCTGCTCAGCAGTTTCAGCAACAGATTTGTTGACTATTACCCCTGATTGCTTGACAAAATTGCCTGATACCAGAAAGAAAATCAGCAATATAAAAATCATATCGATCAGGGGAGCCATATCGAGCTCTGCTGACGCAGAGCCTCTATTATTTTTGAGTATCTTCCTCATAGCATTTCACCTATGTCCCTTTTGTCTCGATTCTTTCAGCCACACTGACATTTATAACACCCGCAAGTTTACACTGATCCATCACCTCAATAACACGGCCGATGGAGCTGTCTTTATCTGTTGCAATCACCACAGTACCCTTGGGCACATCAATCAGAAACTGTTCCATATAGGCCCGCACAGTGCGTACATCATATACCCTGTCATCGATAAATACCCTGTTATCATGACCGATTTCTACTGTCACATTAGTCTTCTTCTGGGCATTGGGCTCTGCCGGTGAGGACTTTGGCTTTTTGAGTTCCACCCCGGATTCTCTTGAAAAACTGGTCGTTACAAGAAAGAAAATCAGCAGGATAAAGATCATGTCTATGAGGGGAGCCATATCAAGTTTTGACTCAACCCGGCGACGACCGCCTTCAATTATTTTCTTCATGATATCCCATCCATTTTTATTATAGTTATTTCATTACAATACCCATTTTAAGTATTAGCCATCTTCACGCTCTATGTCTCTATGTGACCTGTGCAGCCCAAGACAAAATCTCTGGATCCGGTCCTCAATACTATTTGAGCGCCTGCGAAGAAAATTTGCCAGAAATAGCCCTGGAACAGCAACCACCAGTCCGGTTTGAGTTGTTATCAATGCCTCGGATATCCCTGATGCAAGTGCCTTTGCGTCTCCGGTTCCTGATTTGGCGATCACCAGAAATGTTGTGATCATACCGCTCACCGTCCCCAGGAGACCCAGGAGCGGCGCTATGCTGGCCAGAATTCCGATAGATTTGTTAGAACCCATGATGAATCTTATCTGGCGCAATCTCAGGACCTCAAGAATGCTCCTGTCAAGGTCATCGTTAAATGTCCGCTTTGATAAAAACCCTTTTATAATCTCCATTTGCCAGATCGCTGCCATAAAGCCAGGCTTTCCAATCGACTGCAGACACTCCAGGACAGGCATGTCACCCCTGGTGAAATCGCGTATTTCAATGGATTTCTTTACCACCAAAAAGAACAAAAAAATTGAGACAACTAAAAGAGGATACATTACCGGCCCACCTGTCTCAATGTGCTCAATAGCCCTTTCCAATAGATCAATAAACATTTTATACCTCACTTGAAGTAACAGTGCCACTCATGGTCATGGTCACCGCAAAGGCAGTACCCTTTTCTTCCATATCACCCACTATCTTATCAACACGGCGTGAAAGTATATGATGAATAAGTATCAGCGGAATGGCCACCATAAGGCCAAACTCTGTGGTTAAGAGGGCCTCTGAAATACCACCTGCCATCGCATTGGCATCCCCTGTGCCCTGTGCTGTAATAACCTTAAAGGTGTTTATCATGCCAGTTACTGTGCCTAACAGGCCCAGGAGAGGGGCAATGGTTGCCAGAACACCAAGTGTTGGGAGAAGACGCTCAAGACGTGGTGTCTCCCGCAGTATCCCTTCCTGAAGCGTGTTTTCAAGAACATCCTGGGTTGCGCCAATATGCCCCAGGGCGCCTTGCAGCATACGGCAGGTTGGCACTCTGCTGTTTTCTTTGCAGGTAATGTTGACCTGCTCCCATGCCCCGCTTTCTGCAAACCCAGTAATTTGTTCTGTGATTTTATCTGTGTTGGCCCTCGTTCTATACAGGACAAAAATTCGTTCAACAATTATTAACAGGGCCAGGATGCCAACAGCCGCAATGAAGTACATAATGCTACCGCCATCTTCCAGATAGTCAGCAAATTTTAACTTCTTTGTATAAGAAGCGAATGCCCCACCGCGCGACGGATCTATCGGGATGATTTTTGATTTACCTTCAAAATAGTCGCTGATGGATTTCAAGACGGATCCAGGGATATTACCGGGTACGCCAATGAGGCGCATTCCCGCTGTTTCCGGTTGAAGAAAACCTGCTTCTCCATCCGGCTTCTTAAAATAGGTCATAAAGACACCTGCACGCAGGATTTCACCTTTTGAATTTGTCCCGTCCGGTGCTACAAATTCACCCACCCTCTTTGTTATTTTACGTGAGGCCTCTAGTTCCCCGAAGTAGACCTCTATCAGATCCCTGATCCCTTCAAGGCCAGGGACCCTGTCAGGATCGCGCAGCCTCTCAATAATACCCACTCTATCAGGAATTTCGGACGTAATCGGATTTGCACGGATCATACTCTCGGCCTGCTTTGCCCCTGAACGAAGCGTACCCTCTACCTCCTCTACATCCTGTTGTTCCTCAGCAAGATCCGCTTCCAATTTTGTCTGAAGACTGACAAGATCCTCGTATTGTTTGATAAGTGTTTTATGTTTACTATCCAGGTCTTTGTTTTCATCCCTGAGTTTTGCCACCTCTTTCTGCATCTCAGTACGATCCATTGACACAAGCTGCCCTGTTTTTTTTGCATCCTGTTCTGCCCTGATGTTTTCCTGATTGATCTCATGCTCCACTTTCTCCCACGCTTCCTGAGCCAGGGCATTCCCTGTTAATGAAATCAACACCATGCTGAAACATGAAAAGATCAGATATTTTATTTTTTTAGTTTCCATGATTTATTGCTCCTACAGGAATATTAATCAATCCGATAGTCCTCTCGCGTCTTGCCATCTGCATGGCCCTGCTGATATCCCGCTCATGATTTTTGGGAAGTGGCTCCCATCTCCTCTCCTGATCATTCCACATGCCGATCTTTTTTCCATCCAGAGATGTATAAAACATGGCCACCCTGCCAATACGAAGAAGGGTAACTTCCGTCTCCTTTCCGTCTATGGTCAAGGTGACATCTGAAGTCCCTACATCTTTACCGTAGTTGGCTTCTATTTCAAGAACGCTCAAAACCTGACGAAGTTTCTCAGCAAGGGTGCTGTGAGGGTCACTCATTGTATTTTTTATATCATTTACACCCTGTGCCCTTATTGCTTCGTAGAATGGGAGGTCAGTTGCAATGAATCTCTCAAGGCGGACCAAAACCTCCTTTTCCAGGTAGGGCTCAAGCCCTTCTCTGACCTTTCTGGCCTCGAGTTTCTTTGTATTCAATAAGGCAATCTCCTGATTTAATCTGTTGATATAGAGATTGTATTTCTGAATCTGGTAATCAAGCCAGGTGTTTGTGGTCTGGATTGTCCTGGTTTCAGAGACAAGGTCATCCTTTTCAGATGCCCAGTTATCGACCTCTTTTTGTGCCTGCCCCTCTATTTGAATGGCATTCTTCATCTGTGTTTCTGCCTTCTCCGGATCAGCCTGGGCAAATACGGCGAGATTTGCCTGAAAGAAAAATATTATTGTAAATAACAAAATGCGTTTGACCATTTTTAACCTCCCTGCCTGTTATTCAACCCACTAGTTATGATCATTTCTAAACTCAATTCCTGTTATCCGGCAAATTTCATACACCTCATGGTAATGAGCATGCCTAAAATTCCTGCTTCACACTAAATCTTCCGAAAATCACCAGACTTAAAAATATTATCAATTTACTTACTAATGTAATCATGATTACGATTGTAAGTATACTTACATTTGTAATCATGTCAAGAGGAAAATTTTATTTTTTATGAAATTCTTACTGCATGTTGACAGGTTGCACTACGGGCCGCAGGAAATAGCAGACTACAGGCTGTTTGAAAAAGCCCAAAAGGTAAAGCTGAAAGATCTAAATTCAAAATTCAAGATTCAAAGCTCAAGATTCAAGATTTCCGGTGTCATCATATACCTATGCCTGGACAGGATAGGTAATATGGAAGGCCGGTACAGCTGTAAGCTTCCGGCTTTGTTCTCCGAGCTAGGCCGGGACAAGGAAGGCGCAAAGTTCAAGGCTGAAAGGTGAAAGCAAAACCCCCTTATGAAGTCCACAGATTCTTCACAAGGGGGCTCTTTTTGGAGGGAACTTATAATATTACTTTACGGGTAAGAGACCCCCGGATGATATGTCAGTACAACTTTAAAATAATATGGTGCATCATATCCCCAGTCATTATCAGGATCAGAATTGGTCACCGGGTCATTCGGGTTTGATGTGGGGAGATTAACATAATCAAAATCACTCATGCCGATATAAACACTGTAATCCCTTGGATTTTCAGTTGTCCACCTGTCCCCAACATAGAATGTCTCTGTACCTGATGGAGTAGTAATATCAATTGCCTCACTGGTCAAAGTGATATCACCGTTATTGGCCTTGTAGCCGTCATCTGCACCGGGGTTATCCATGATAATACCATTCCCGTTATGATCACGGTAGAACTTCCAGTTATATTCCACATCTGTCGCGGCCCTGGTTGCAAGTCGTATCTCCACATCATAATACCACTGGGTATCTGGAATGGCCGGATTAAGGGTTTTAAGGTCAAGCTTGTAAAAATCCCTGTCACCCTGGTAATCCACAAAACCTGCTATCCATGGGAAGGTTATAGTAACAGTACCATCAGGATTATTTGTCTTTGTAATATGCAAAGCTGCCAGATCAGTTGCCCTGAAGTTCAGGAAACTGGTATCGGCCTTGAACTCCGGTTGTTCTGTTGTCCAGATTTCAAGCTCCAGGTCAGTTGACCTGGTTGCATCCATTGCCCTTTCTTCCACCTCGCTGAAGTAATAACGATACTCATCGCCCGGCGCAGTAGCAACACCTGCATCAGCAGGTATGGGCACTACATTGACCAAAAGGTTATAGGGGATCACATCTCCGTCATCATCCTGGTAATCAGCGACCTTAATGTAATAATCTGTTGTTGCCTGAGAATTGGTATCTATATAAATGCTCGTCTCAAGTACGGTAGCAGCATCCGAACCGTTTGTGTCATATAATCTTTTAAGCGTGTTATTATTCAGCCTGATCTGCACATCATATTCCACCATCGATACAGCGCTTTCAAGGGATACCTCCAGGATCTTCGGACTGTCTGTAGGCACCTGTATCCTGTACCAGTCCACATCGCTTCTAAAGGCGATTTTACCTTCCGTATTTATACCTGATGTGATAACGGTAGCATTGCTCTCCGTATTGTTACCATTGCCAGCTTCAGCAGGGTCTGTTACGCCAATCACCTCGATATCAACACTGTATGCAGCACTTTCCTGCACCCTGTCTGTTCCTGCTGTCTGAACAAGTAGATAGTGGTTGCCTGTGCCTGCCTTTATCTGGCAGACATACGGGGCATTGCCTCCTTCATAATCGTGGGTGAATAAAACAGCACCTGATTCCTCCATCAGGCTGATTCTGTAGCCAAGGTTCCTGATATTATCCAGATCTGTCATAGTGATATTCAGAACCTTGATACCTGCTACATTAATGCTATCAATAGGTATAACATACCAGTCCCTGTCTCCGAGATGATCCGGGTCTTCGGATGATGAAGCATAATCAAGCGCAGCTTCAACTGAATAGGTATTCCCGCCCGATACTGTCATCTGGGCAGCCTCACCCTCTGTATCATTTGCATAAACTTCACCTGCGTCAACCGTAACTATATTAATATCATATGATGATGACTGATCAGAATCATCATTTCCTGTGTCTTCTACAACAATATGATATGGATTGGCTGATGGGGCAAGATGGGTCAGGAATATAAATCCATCACCGGTTATATTTGTTACAGAGTCAATCATTGCGCCGTCAGGCCCGAATAGCCTTGCTGCAGGCCTTACCTGTGTTCCGCCCACAAAAGGATCATAATCTATGGAAACACTGTAAACCCCTTCCTGGCCGATATTAAATGCAAAGCAATCCTTATCACCTACATAGTCTATTTTTTCTGTTACGGCACTTCCCTGGCTATCAACCGTTAGCTGGGTGGCGCTAGAAAAATCATTATTTTCTTCCTCAAGGCTCGCAGTGGAAACCGTAAGATGGTACCTCTGTTCAGGATCACCCTCATCATCCATAAGGTCTCTAACTGCAATATATATTTCCTTGGGCTGGTCGATATACAGGTTCATATTAACATTAGCAGGCAGGTATGAGTTTTCAGGGGCATGATCTGCCATTATCCTGTTATCTTCGTTGACATCATTCTGATACGCTGTTACCAGGAGTTCAACATCCGGATGAACAGTATCCCCTTTTACAGAAACCGAAAGAATGGTGTTCGCATCATTAATGTTTATATGGTACAGGTCTACCTCCCCTACTTCGGATATTGTCCCTGCAACAGAGTGGTTGAGCGTCAATTCTCCATTAGACAGAGTATCCGTGCTGTTGTTGTTTGAGTCTCCTGATTTACAGGAGCTTAAAACTAAAACCATGATTGCTACATAGATTATTTTTTTCATGACAGTATCTCCTTCTTAAAGAATATCAGTCAAGTAGTTCAAAATCGTTAGGGGTGAGGTATACGTCCCTCACAGCCTCGTCATAATTAATCTGTATCTCGGCCATCCTGTATATCAACGGACTGTTGGGTAGATCAGCCGGCCTCTGGGCAATATACACATATATGATATTATCGCCCGGATTGAGATAAGTAACACCATCAACCGTGTATCCAAGGGTATTCATGATATCTATATTGGATATCGTGAGGTTATACTGACGCATTGATAGAAGAGACCCTGTCTCAGCATCCCTCGGATAACCCTGATCAACCAGGTTGTACTGGTAGCTGTTATCCCTGCGTACCTGGGGGTCACTGCCTAAAACATTCGTATGCTCCCGTACCTCCTGCCAGTCAGGATTACCGTCAAAATCACTGTCCTTTGTCATTTCATCTATCAGGGAATTTGTACCCATGTAAAACTCCACACCATCAGGTATCCCATCCTGATCCGTATCAGTCATATACCTGTTTGTACCCTTGATATATTCTTCACAGTCAGTAAGCCCGTCAAAATCCGTGTCAGGATATGTGCCATCTTCGGATGCCTGACACGGGCTGTCAGCAACAAGAGGATCAAGTTCCTGCTGGGGTGAGCTTACCTTGATCTCAAAAAAATCACCCATACCGTCATAATCTGTATCAGGATTTTGAGGATCAGTGCCATATGTGGCCTCCTCTTCATCTGTCAGCCAGTCACCGTCACTGTCCGCATACACAAGCTCTGTTCCAGGCTTTACGTTCTGGTTAAAGGCAAGGGCAAATTCTATTGTATATTCAGCCGATAATCTCAAGTCGGTGACATTTACGAAATCGATTGCCTCTGCGTTCTCGAACTCTTCAAAGACACCGCCTGCCCTGTGTGCCATCTGTTGCAGGGTATTAATTGCCCGCTCTTTATCCGCCTCATCTCCCGGCCCGAAAAGTGCTGAAAGGAGAAAGGTATGGAAATTGAACCCGCCAACACCGTTTTCATTTACCATATCGTTCAGCTCCTCCACCCTCTCCCAAATATCTGCATCTGCCTGTGTCATGGAGCCGCCAATCCCATCAGGTACATTTGGAAGTCCGTCACTGAAGAACAGAACAATATATTTTGTCCTGACCAGTGTATCAGCCCCTCCATCCTGCTGTGCTGTACGGTGTATATCATTTTCTATATCTATCCTGATGGCATCTATGGTGCCCAGGTAGTCTGTCATTGACTGGTTGTTTGCGCCGTCAAGCACCCTGCTTATCTCAGGGGCCGACCTGGTAAACCCCGGCTGGCCGTTGTCATTATTTGTACTGTCCATAACAGAGAGGTTCCAGAGCATGACCTCAAAGGATACATTTGGGAACTCATCCGTGTTGTAGGTATTCACAAACTCCCTTACTGCCTCCAGCCTCAATCCTTCTGGATCAGATCCTCCTTCCAGGCCAGGGACTGTGCCTCCCATGCTTCCTGAACAGTCTATTGCAAAAAGCACCTTGACCGGGAAGATGATATTTTCAGGATCTTCCGTAAGAAAAGTGGCATTAATAGTTACCTCATCCCTTACATTGAATCTTTCAAGAGGCGGAGAATCACATGCCGAGATTACCATCAGCAATGCAAGGGTTGAACATATAACCAGAAATCTAGTCATCACATGCATCTCCTATTCCGTCATGATCCGTATCAGTCTGATCAGGGTTTGCTATATTCGGGCAGTTGTCGCAGGCATCACCGATATCGTCATTATCCGTGTCACTATTTGAGACTGACCTGCATTTCGGGCAGAGGTCTTCGTCAGGTTCCAGAAAACCATCATTGTCCAGATCATTGTCACAGGCGTTGCCTTCATTATCGCCGACTGCATAATAATCATTATTTTCCTGATCAGGATTTGAAATAAGCCTGCAATTATCCACTGTATCCGGGACACCGTCATTGTCATCGTCATCATCACATATGTCTCCGATACCATCCTCATCATGATCAGCACCGCTCGGGTCATAGTGCAGGGGGCAGGTATCACCAGCATCCGGGAGGCCATCATCATCGTCATCCGTGTCGCATGCATCTCCGATTTCATCCCCATCCGTATCTATCTGATCATTATTTGCCACAGTGGGGCAGTTGTCACATTCATCCCCGAAATCATCCCCATCCTGGTTTTCAGTCTGCTCATTAGGGGTAAAGGGGCAGTTATCAAGGATATCAAATACCCCGTCATAATCAAAATCCTCCATTGGATAAAATCTCGGCCCGAAGTTATATGAAATAACAAGAGGCCCACCGCCTGCCCCGCCTCCGCCTATCCCGCCTGATGGAGGAGCGCCGCACTGGTCATCAGGGCACTCGTCAAAAATATCATTTGCCCAGCCGGCAAATGCATTATGCACAGGCCACCCTAAAAGAATGGCGCATCCAACCCATACAAGTATTCTATTTTTAATATTTCTTTTCATGACCTTGCCTCCTCTCTTCTATTGCTTTATAGAGTGTTTAACCCTGCGAAATTCACTCCTGTTTTTTAAAAATTGCTATATTGTCTCTTGCCTCTGAATATGAACAAATATTTGGTACATTGCTTGAGTCAAACCACAGAGTGTTATAATGGCCATAATCATCATCCTCTGCCACGGTTTCAGACCTCCATGTTGACCCGTTAAACTGGGTAAATTTGAGAAATTTTCTGCTTCTGCCTATGTAGCTTCGTTTTTCATAATAGGCTATTGCCGGGTTACCAGAAGCGTCAAATGCGAGAGACGGGCTGTGACCGCATATGGATGACTGATCGACCGCCTGTACATCCCAGTTGTTCCCTGACTGTTCAGCATATTTAAGGTGATCCCCTTCATCATCATCACAATTCAGGCACACCTTTGTATAGGCCACTGCAAAGGTGCCGTCTGCTGCCTTCGCTGCGCTGATATCTCCAATAGCCCATCCGTTACTAACCTGCTCCACCCATTGTCTTGTCCATGTGCCGTTGCTGTTACGCCGTGCAAACCATAACCCGTATGTATTGCTGTAATCGGTAAACTCAGCAAAAAAGACGACCGGGTTATTGCTGTTATCAAGGAGCAGCTTGCATCCGTATCCGACACCCCTGTGAGTTGCAGATGTCTGGGTAAAATCGCTTCCATAAACTGTCTCTTCCATATCCGCCCATTCACTGCCGGATATTTGATCACCAAGGGAATTACGTTCATGTCTGACGTAGTTCAATGCGGGATATTCAAAATTGTATGAATCCATACCCTCAAAATAGAACTGAAAGGCAATATGAATATTCCCTGATGAATCAACAGCTAACGACATATCGCTTCCGGCAAGGCCGTCATAGAATGGATTACGATCAACATACCCGATGGCGCCTGTATATTCTGTCCAACTGTTACTACCCCTGATACTGAACATGACATCCGACTGTTCCCCGTCACTTGGCGACTGATCCCTGAATAACCCGCCCTGATAGGCTATAACAGGGGCATTAAGGTTATTCATGGCAAAGCCCAATGGATTACAGTTATCAAGCCCTTCACCTCCTGTCTCAGGCGGAACAGGGTCAAGGGTCTCTTCACTGATTATGCTGTTTGCCGAGGTATCCCACAGGATAAAATTGATATTGTACCGGTTTTCCGTATTATAATCGGCCCCGTCACTGAAATATGCAATCCTTATATCTCCATCACTCCCCTTTACAGCAGATACATCAGGCGTTAGAAGCCCTTCTGCCTCAATGTGTTTAACAAGATTCATGTCCCATTGCCTTGGATTTGTCGGCTGGTATACAGGGGGCTCATTAGTTGCGCTTCCTCCGCCACCATCATCCTCCCTGGCTTTACATCCAAGAATAAGCATCATACCTGCCATGATGATTATTACGGAGATGAATAAGGGCTTAATTTTTTGTTGTCCGCATGTCAGCATAATAGTATTCCTTTGCCTTTGGGTGAATCAGTTCTGATGAAGAAATTTCCGAAGCATCTATTTCCGTTTTTATAGCCATTGCCTTATCCTTGTGACCATAGTATGAATAGAGACCTGCAAGATTAATCTTTGCCTCTGTTGAATTCTTATCAAGTTTAAGCGCCTGCTTGAATTCGTCCCTTGCAAGGTTATCTTCTCCCATATAAAGATGGCACACCCCCAGTATGGTATAAAGCGTTGCCTCTACCCGCTTGTCCTTATCAGGGATATTTTCCATCATGCTCCTTGTCACAAGGATCGCCTGACCAAAGTCCCTCTTATTTAGATATGCCTTTGACAGGGCCATGAGGCTGACAAACTGTTCGGATTTGCTGTAAAGAGTGTCATATAACAGCCTTAACTGCTGGTCACTGAAACTTTCTTTACCCATCTGGCTGTCAGATACCCTGCCGTTAAATATCTTAAAGGTTTTAGCTTGTGTGTCTGACCTGTATTCAGGCCTGTAATAGGCAACCATCTGGGGATCGCAGATCTCCCATTTTTTAGAGAGTTCTGCACAGGTATCCATGTACTGGTCACCTTTTTTGGTGTAGCCGGAGGCCTTTTCGTTTATTGCAGCAATATATGCCTTCTTTTCCTCTTCGGTAAGCTCAGGAAGCGGGGCATCCTTTAAAAATCTGGCAAACTCAAAATTAAGAAGTGCTGTCTGATAACAGGCCTTAAGTGCCCATTCAGGCGATTGATAATTGATTACCTGTTCATATTGTTTTTCAAGCCCCGTAAGGAGATCGGATTTTTGTTTTACAATTGCATTATCTATAGTGCCTTCAAGCTTAAGTTGATAATAGCTGCCTTCCAGTCGGTTAACCTCTGTAAATACCATCCTGGCAACCGCATCATTCATTGCCGGGTCTTTTTTACCAAGCCCCTTTTCATATGACTTTAAGGCATTGGTGTAATAACCTTTTGCATTCCCATTTTCATTTTTTGTGGAATATATCCAGGCCATTGTTGCATCTGCATTTATCTTTCCGGTTGAGCCAAGAGATGCATACCTGCTTTTCAGGATCGAAAGCGCTTCCTCATAATTGTTTGTCTTCAATGCATTTCTTACGATATTAAACACAATCTCTTCCTGATCCTTTTTCCCATAGGAAGGATGGTTTAAAAGCGCCTGATAATGACTATTTGCCATCTCATACTGGCCGAAACTCTCCCTTATCTTTGCTGCCTGGCTCAAGAAATCCGCTGATGATTTGTGCCCTGGCTCCAGTTTCAGGAATGACTCCATATATTCAACCAGCAGCCTGAACTGCCTGATTTTAAACGAGGTATCTATCATCCTGTTCATTGTCTCTTTGGAGCGTTCAGTTCCGGGGAACTGACTGATCAATGATTCACCGGCTGTAAAAAGGGTTTCATAGTCATTCTTTTCCACTGCCGAGACAATGAGTGCATTCAGGGCCTGTTCTCCCATGCCTGAGGATGACTTATCATCCGCAATAGTCATGAGTTCTTTTTTGCCCTGATCCCAGTTATCCATAGCAGCAAGGGTAAGGGATGATACTATTTTTGAGTCCGCATTCTTTACAATGGTGGCAATTTCCTGTTTGAATTTACTGTCACTTATCCTCTCGTTACCTAATACCTTTTCTCCATATTCATACAGGCCCTTGTAGTTTTCATCCATATTGTAGACATCAAGCACAAGATGGACAGCGGCCTTTGCAGACTCACCTTCCGGGTATTTTTCAATAAATCCTTTTAGTTCTTCTACCGCCCTGTCATTCATCCCCGCGTCATAGGCGGCCCAGGCTACATTGAAAAGCACATCCGAGGTATATGGGCTTGTGGGATATGAAGATGCATACATCTTTCCTGTTGCCCTCATACCCTGCCTTGCGTATGTTATGTCATAACTGCTGAGGTTTTCCTTTTCCTTAAGGGCATTGTAATAGGATATAACCGCACTGTATAATTTATCCTGTTTATCCTGAGGAGTAAGTTTAAGAGAATTGTAGATCTTCTCATAAGCCTTTCCTGCATCAAGATATTCACCGGCAGAAAAGAGTGCCTCTGCGTAGTTCTTCAACATATCAACCCTGGCAGGACTCCCTTCAAAAAATTCAATGTAGTTCTTATAAGCTACACCTGCTATCTTGAAGGATTCCTTTGACTTTGTTTTCCTTGCCCTGTCATGGAGATGGGTTACAATATTTCTTGCATAGGCTTCATATTTTTCAATATCCTTTTGCTTCTGACTCTCTTCAACATTTATATTGTATTTCTGTCTTTTTAATGCCTTGACAATAATATCCACATCCTTGTCTGCGCTGTCATAGCTTCCAATGGCCTGGACACATTCAAAGATGCTGTTACAGTAATCAAGGAGTTTTGCCGGGTCCTGCCTGATATCGCAAAGCTCCCGGTATAAAGTGGCAGCCATTTCCCAGTTTCTTTTTGCAAAGTACCTGTTTGCCAGTTTCTCCATAACAATGGTGTATGACTGTCTTGTCCATGAATACCTCTTGAAATAGTTAAGCGCCTCTTCAGGAGTGCTTTTTTTATAATATTCCGGATAACAGTAAGCCATATCAATAAGCGACTCAAGGCGCACATCCACATGCTTGTATGTATCAACATCCAGCTCCTTGTTTGCATCAACGTCCCCTACTGCCTCCTCAAAGAGTTTTATCGCCTTCTCATAATCAACCGTGTTTATATAACACCAGGCAAGCTTGTATCTTGCTATGGCAATCGCAGGGCTTTTGGGGTATTCAAGCACCTTTTTATAATGATCTGTTGATAACTCAAGTTCCTGCTGGGCAAAATAATAATCGCCTAAAAGCAGGTATGCCTCAGGGATATAATTACTTTTCGGATGATCCTTGATCAATGCCTTATAGCATTTAACCATCTCATCTATGTTGCTAAGCTCCCTCTGCTCATGAGCCATAAAAAACCAGACCTTATCCCTGTCAGGATATTCGGGGTATTGATCCAGAATCCTCTGGTATATCTCGATCGCTCTGGTTTTAAACACCTCATACTCAAATTTATTCAGAGAAGATTCCTTCTCCTTGCCAAGTTTTTCTTTCTGAATAAAATAGACTATTTTTGATTTTTCTATATAAAGCTCTGCCATGCGCATATAGAGTTCCGGCAAATAGGGTTTGCTTCTTGACCGGTCTATCAGCAGTTTTGTATTTTCTATGGCAAGATCAATCTTTCTATTATCCTGATTCAGCTTGATTATAAATTGCTTCTGTTCCTCTGCCTTGTCTGTTCCCTTATAGATATCCTCTATTGTCTCGCTCGCAGAAAGCTTGAGCCCCACCAGGATAAACAGCATGCAGACTGAACAAATAACATGCCTGATATTAATTAATTTTTCTTTTTGAATTATGCTCATTTGAAAAATATGTCCCATTCTTCCATGTTTTCGCATTTGTTCTGGAGCGTGACCTCATATGTTTCCAGCTCATCATTCCAGAATTCACCCTGAAACTTATAAAGGGCCAGACCCTTTTCCACCTTCTCTTTTACTGTCTTCTCTTCGGTAAAATGGCTGTCATAGACCCGCTGATACATATCGAGACCTATCTCGTATTCCATCAGATATGCATCCTCCTCATATTTAAGGAGATCATCTGCGATAGTCTCGTAACCGTCATTTATCTGTTTTCGCAAGGTTTCACTGCTCTCTTCAATCTGAAGTTCATATATATTGATAAGGTAGTTTTTCATTAACTCATCGGGCATGGCATTTACTATTTCCATTTCCTTTTCCAGGAGTTCAAGAAATTTGAATGTCCTTGCAATACCGGGTTTGTTCAGGAGCACCATCATAAGCTGGGTATTCTCCTGGGGAAGGCTTCTTTCATACAGCTTGTTTATGGCATCCCCGTAACGCTCTTTGAATTCATTAACCACATACAGGGCATTTTTGTAATTGCACACATCCTTGTATATGAATGATTTAAGTATGAAGTACTCCGGCCTGAAGGCATTCTCAAAGCTGGGGGCCTGGAAAGAGTAAAGGAGGCCCATTGCCTTTTCGCTGTTCCCCAGCCGGTAATGAATCCATGCCCTTTCAAGAAGATTATCTGACTGCTCTATTATGTTTTTTTCTATATCCAAATAAATCATGTCTGCATTGTTATAATCTCCCTTTTCATAAAGAAGCCTTGCGAGTGTCTTCCTGCTTTCATCCTTGACCTCCTTTGAAGGCTGACTGCTTCTCAATATCTCCTTCAGGTGGCCGATTGCTCCATCAATATCATTCTCATAAACAGAGAAGAGGGCCTGTTTATAGATGTAACTGTAATAATATTTTGATGAGGGATTTATTTTTTTAAAATGATCTATTCCCCATTCCTTAAACCTGTGTTCCCAGTCATAAGCCCCCTGCAGGTAGTTGACAAAGTCTGCTATATCACCTTCAACAAATCCGTAGTCCTGGTCACCAACAACCTGGCTCACAATAAACTCCTCATCATGAGGAAGCGTACTCACATTTTTTTCCAGGAGTTCAAAACAGTATGTAACTATCTTTGGATTGGGTTTTCTTGTCACGAGGTCGCCCAGCACATCATTTGCAGCATGGGACATTTTCAGTTTGTTTAGACAGATGCCAAAGAAGAACTGGGCCCATTCATAATCTTCCTCATCATGACTGGACATTGACATGAAATGGTACAATTCTATAGCAGCATCCAGGTAGTCCTCTTCCTTAAAAAGGGCATATCCCCTTTTAAACCGGTTCATTTTTTCATCCACGCTGCCTTCAATAACCACAGGCATCTCAACCGCTCTTTTATTTAACTCCTTTTTAAATCCCATTAATTCCTTTACGTAATTAATAGGCGAGGTGATCAGCTTGACGGGTGAGAGGGTATACCCCTTTTGAGACCGATTTTGTTTTTCATCTTCACTGCTTTCCGTAACCGCAGACTTCTCAATCGTCTTTTCTTTTGATTCCTTTTTGAAGCCCAGAAATTTCTTGACGTAATTAACAGGCGACTTGATCAGGCTCCCTGGTGACATTGCATATGCATTACTGCATAATATGACAGCCACTAAAAGACAGATATATAGTCTGGTTCTAGATATCATTATCTTTGTCCTTTTCCAGATACCGGTTCAACTTCTCAAAGGTCTCATCCTTTTCAACCTTTCTGGGTTTGAGATTAAACCTGTAGCCAAGCCCCATTCCGACATAAATCCTGTTTTCCATGCCGTCACTGAAGAAGTTAATAAGGTCGCGGATCTCAAAATTGAGGCAGAACTTTTCATTTATGAAATATTTACTGCCGATCCCGAAACTTGCAGAAGGAACCATCTCACCGTTTGAGCCATCATTCCGCGGACTTCCCTCAGGGTAATTCCACTCATAATTGACTACACCTCCACCGGCAAAAAGATACGTCTCATGGTTTATCACACCCTTGTTAAGTACCGCGTTTTTTCCATAGAACGGCTTGTACAGGAGATGGGAATGAATCATGAATGTAGGTTTTGCAAACTCGGAAGGTGTAACCCCGAACTGCGACTCCAGTTTGGATTTAAGATCATTTTCAGGCGATATCATATATTGCGCCCTTGCAACCTCCCATCCATAGTTTTCGTTCAGATTGAATATATAGCCGAACCCTACCGGAAACGGATGATAAAAACTCTCATTTGCAATGTACCCCAGATCAAACTTGATCTCGTGATCCCTGTGAAAGATACGGTTCTGAACCGCATATACCTTTGCCTCATCCTTAGTATCTTCACCGGATACATTACGGACTGGGAATATTAATAAAACTGAAAGGGCGAATATGACTAAATACTTTTTCATTACTGATAGACCTCCTTTAGAATGCAACGATATCAAATACAAACGGATATGAGACTATAACCTCAGCACCGCTGGGTTTTGGAAACTGCCAGCCGCGAATTGACTCCTTGATGCAGTTATGAATCTCATGGGAATTGATTGAAGATGATTTGATCCTTACCTCTCCAACCTCTCCTGACATCATGATCTTCCATTCAAACATCACCTTACCCATAATTGATGGATTATTGATCAGCTCGGTTTCATAGCAATAGGTGATATCAGCCAGGTGCTGGTCAATAACCCGTTTTACCGCCTCCATTGAAAGGCCTCCGTATATCCTGACTGTTTTGTCAGGTGTTACAGTAACCATCCCCATGACCTCTTTTTCTCCTGTTGTCCCCTTCTGAAGCGCCGCAACCGTGCCTTCACCCCTTGCGCCATGACTTCTCAGCACCTGAGTCGAACCCTTTGTTGATACTATTGCTGCTGATGCCTTGGGCACAGATATCTCGCCCGTACCGAGCTTGCCGACAACACCACCTACCTTGAAATTTCCGGCACTGACATTTGGTGTGGATACTGCATCAAGGTTCGTAACCGCTGCCAGGGCGTTGCGCGGCTGGATACCGACAGTATCTGAAATCATGCTCAGGATTCCTGTCTGATTTATATTCCTTGTTGACACATTACCTTTACCAAAACCGCCACCTGCATCAGGATGCATGTCAGGCCCCTGAGCTGAAGTTACCCCTGATGGTTTGCTGTCAGCAGTGAGTCTGACCGGTTCTTTTTTTGTCGTAACTGGCTCAGGCTTGTTCTTTGCTAACTGCTCCTTTACCGGCTGCTGTGCCGGGGGTTTAGGTTCCACTTTTTTTGGTTCGGGTTTTATTTCCGGTTTTGGCTGGGGTTTGATTACCTTTTCCAGTTCAGCAATCTGAGTTGAATCAAGCTGGACAAAACGGGGCTCATCTGCTGTTTTATTTTCATTCTGGAAAGAAGGTATAAATCCCAGAAAGGTTAAAAAGACAATGTGAAATACAAGTGAAACACCAAGGTGCTTGAATGGCTTTTTACGGGCCTTAACAACATCCGGTGCTTCAGGTATGAACGACCTGCTTACAAGGCGCATCTGATATTCAAAATAGCCGTCAGATACTACCGCCCTTCCTCTTAATGGAATTCCCTTACCGAAGATTCTCTTGCGCCTGTTTATGCAGTTTTCATCTTTTAATAACTCTTCCAAGCCGGAAGCAGGCCTCTCTTCAGTCTCCAGATACCCCTGGAGCTCCTCCTTGAAATAAAAACGCGCATTCTCTGCACCAGTATATTCTGCAAGACAGAACCGTTTGTTCATCTCATCTGAGATATAAAACCTCTCATTTTCATCCAGGTGCCTTATATCTATTATCTCATTGCCGTTAAGTTTCAGGATCTCAAGATATTTTCCGTTGGATGGATTCGGGGATTCATCTCTCCTGTTCAGGTCATTGATTTTATCTTTCAGGAGGAAATCGGCTGGGAGGTCTATTTCATCCTCATCATATTCATCATCTGTTTCTGCCCCGTAAAACTTCCAGACAGCCTTTTCTTCTGCCTTTTTCTTGAATTGAGTTGCCTTTTCACATGTTTCAGCCTTTTTGGGGGACTCTATCTTTTCTATCTCTTTTTTGATGGATGTCTGTTTGCTTATTACAGCAGCTTTTTTTTCCTGCACCTTTGCCTGGACAGGCTCATGGATTATTGAAACCCTGCTTGCATAGAGCCTGCATATTACACCGCTTTTTTCAACAATGCTTTTATATTTTTTTGCGGTCTCAATCTCAAGGTTGCTTTTTATTATAACCCTGTTCCCTTTAAAAAATGGCTCGATGCGGGATTCCTCAACCTTTAATATTTTTGCGAGACATGATTTAACATCCTGAACCTCAAGACCTGTTTTTATGTCACCTTCAAACACCAGGTCAAAGAGTGTATCCTCCATCTTCTGGCTTCCCTGTAACATGCTGAATAGATCCACTTCAGGTGTTTCAATCCTTTTTGTTTGATCGATATTCCTTTTAGCCTGCTCTGTAATAAAAATACCGGTAGCACTGGAAAAAGAGGTATCTTCGTTACCGGATGTTGCCTTTACCTCTTTTAATATTTCATTGTCAGAGACTGAATTGGTCATCTCTTTCTGATGAATAATCTTTAAAGTATATGGGCCAATACCAACCTGTTCAGAGAGATTAATCATGGAAATACCGCATGGCGTGCCCTTTATCATGAGGCTTCCCTTCTGTGTCTGATCAAGGATTACGATCTGTTTATCTATCAATGTGATACATGCATGCTGATCAGCAACCAATTCATCAGAGAGTACGAGGTCAGCTTCAAGACTCCTGCCTAAAATTATACGCTCCTGTGAGAATATCTTTTTCCCTATGAATTCATTTCCCTTATAGACCTCTATCCTTATTGATTCTGTGGGAACATTTTCTTTATCCGAAACCGCCATGTTTTCAACCCTTGCCGGAACCGTCCCCGGTTTTGCCTCTTTGTTATTTGCATGTATGTTATCCATGATATCTCCACCCTTTTTCCCTGACAGGTAATGGTTTAAAACTACTAATCAGGTTAATTCACTTTTTTTCTACTACTCTAAGTTCTTCCAGGATTTCCTTCCTGTAATCTTCCCTGGTCTTAAGCATACTTTTTATATTGCTCTTTTTACGGTGCAGCAGATACACGGCCCCCGATTTAATGCTCTGGCCCAGGATATAAGAGTTTCCGAAATCAATGCGTTCCATAAGGGTATCTTTATCAGGAACATTATCTGTCTTATCTGACTTATCTGTCGTATCTGCTTTGTCAACTTGTTCTCTCTCTTCTGCCTTTTCCTCTTCAGCAGTGAGATTGAATGACGTGCAAAAAAGAAACAGGGCTATTGAAATGCCGGTTAGTAATATCTTTAAATATTTTCTGCTCATTCCTATCTCCTTTATCATTCCTGCAGCACGGCAAACTGAAAGTTTGGATACCCTGCGAGCCCTGCTGTCTTTATCACCTGGTTAATCACACTGAACTCATGACTCTTGTCACAGACAAATACTATCTGCTGTCCTTTTGCCTTATCTTCCTTGTTCTTGTTCTCCACTGCCTTTTCTTTGCTCTTTTCAAAATTCTCTCTTAAACGTTTATACAGAAGAGATGCCTTGAGATCCTTTTCATCAACCCCGGATATCTTTCCATCCTTCACTTCAGCCACCTTTTCATCATCAATCATTAACTGGCTCTTGGTTAAAACGAGCTTGACATTTTGATCGTAACCTATCTCCGCAGAGGAGTGGGGCAGTTCAAGATCCTTATCAAGCCTGATGCTTTCCGGCTTGTCAGAAAGAGAACACAACAGAAACAACAGGACTATTGTGAACATATCCATCATGGATGTAAGCATAAGTTTTGGTGTGGCGCCTGATCTTCTTCTTGAGGTTAGTCCCATGGGTTTAACTCCTATCCTACTGAACCGGATAATACTACGTTCGGGAAAAGGGTTATTTCACCGGCCTTCCGTGCTGTGTCCATGGCGCGTATAATGGTCTCATAATCAATACTGCTGTCAGGGATTAAAATCAGGGTTTCACTTTTTGGATATTTTTCTTTTATATCTTGCAGATGACTTGAGAATTTATCCATTGGGTATCCACTGGCGCTCTCCACAGGATATTCTGATTTAAACTGCTCAAGCTCTTTATCTGTAAGTTTATCGCTCATGGCAGAGACCTTTATCGATTCCTCCCTGATTTCTGCAACAACAGTCAGGCTGATAGAGGTGTCTTGTCCCGTATTTTCACTACCACTTGCGAGAACAGGTATGGATGTGTTCACAGCCTTTATCTGATAAAAGCTTGCAGACATAAGAAGAAAGGGGATTATGACCAGAAACATGTTCATGACAGGGACCAGGTTTGGCTCACCATCCTCCATCTCTTTTCTTTTAAGCCGTAAAAAGGCAGACATTATATGCTCCCGTCTTTCTTTAAAGTGGAAAGAGAATTGGCAAGGGAGAGCGCCTTTTCTTCAAACTGATCAATGATGAACTCGCCCCTGTTATTTAAAATGTAATAAGCAATAAGACAGGGGATCGCCACAATAAGCCCGAATGCAGTGGTCAGCATGGCAACCGAAATACCTGATGCCAGTATCTCCTGCTTCATGGCCTCGCTCGCGCTGGTCACACTCTTAAAGGAGAGAATCAGACCCTGTATTGTTCCCAGTAGGCCCAGCAATGTTGAGATATTTGCAAAGAGTGTAAGAAGGTTTATGCGCGCCTTAATCTTCGGGATCTCTCTCAGTATCTTTTCTTCCATTGCCCGCTCAATGTCCTTGTCTTTTTTATCTGATTTGATTAAGCCAGCCTTGAGTATCCTTCCCAGGGGATGGTTTTCTATTTTTGAACACTCTTTAAGGGCATCACTGTAGTTTGCCTTTTCAAGGGCCTTCATAATCCCGAAAAAGGCCTTATCCATGTTTAATTTGAGCCTGAAATAGAGATATGAAGCCCTTTCAAAAAACAGGGCCAGGGCAATAATAGAAACCCCGAGAATTACGTACATAAAAATGCCACCTTGTGAAATCATGTTGAACATGCCATCCTCCTTAAATTTCATCTTGTTTTTGTTTGGGGATATAGCATTGCAAGCCCAATACCATGAAAAGTGCAAAAAATAATTCACCAGGCAGGAAATCATGGGTGAAAACACAGATAACTTATGATTTTTCAGATTGTTACAGAATTGAGATAAAGGTGAAAAAATATTTTTTGGGAAGGCAAATCAGGCGGATCATAAGATGGGAAGGGTGAGAGAAAGAGGGTAATTTCATATAAAAAGTCTACTTTAATATACTTTTATTACCCTTATGCAGTTTTTATCAGGGTTTAACGTCTACTTTTGAAGACTTTTCTGTACTGACAATCCAGTTAATATAATATCATGTTATATTTTTTACCCTGAATGAATCATTTCATCAAGGAAGAACAGGAGTTTCTTACAGAAAAACATGAAAAGCGTTGAAAAAATATGCGTGCATTTATTTATACAGTCAAATCATATGCCTGAAAAACCAGTCACATTTATCTGAAATTCTGGACACTGAATATAAATAATTTAAGCTAACATGAAAAAAGGTGTTGAGACAGGGTTACAGGTTATGTTGTTGAAATAAGATTCATACTCACAGTTCGTCATTTCGACCGCAGGGAGAAATCTTAGAAGTACCGTCTATAAACAAGATCTCTCCTGGAATTAATCCCGGTGCATTTCAGCGGGAGTCGAGATGACATCACTTCTAAAGTCAACAGCATTAGGGTTTACAGGATAATTTTACCCTTAAATTCTTCAGTAAATTCCCCAATAATAGCTGCATTTAGACCCTTTGACCTGAGCCTGGATTCAAAATTCCTTGCCTGGTTTTTATCTATGGCAACAAGGAGGCCACCTGATGTCTGGGGATCAAACAGGATATCCAGCATTACAGGGTCAACACTACCCATACCTTCAACCTGGCCTTCCCTGTATTTTCTGTTTCTTAAGGCGCCTCCGGGTACAATGCCCATCTGCGCAAACTCAATGGCCTCATGGATAACAGGGATATCATCCTTGAATAGTCTTAAGCCCACAGCCTTGTCATCGATCATCTCGCAGGCATGGCCGATCAGGCCGAATCCGGTAACATCAGTGCATGCGCTGATACTGTAATCATTAAACTCTTGAGCCGGATATTTATTAAGCGAGGACATTATTCCTATGACTTTTCTTATAAGATCCGCTCCTGCAAGATTCCCTTTTATAGCCGTATTGATAATACCGACACCCAGAGGTTTTGTAAGCACAAGCATATCTCCAAGTCTGGCCCCACGGTTTGCAAGCACCTTTTTGGGGTGCACCTTGCCGGTAACAGAAAGGCCATACTTGAACTCATCATCCTCAATGCTGTGCCCACCAACAAGCAGAGCGCCCGCCTCCTTGATCTTATCAAGGCCGCCCTTTAATACCTCCTGAAGCACACTGATATCCATCTTGCTTATTGGAAAGCCTATGATATTCATGGCAGTAATGGGCACACCGCCCATTGCATATACGTCACTCAGGGCATTGGCCGCAGCTATCTGTCCGAATGAGTAAGGGTCATCAACAACAGGGGTAAAGAAATCCACTGTCTGAATCAGGGCAATATCATCCGTGAGTCTGAGCACACCTGCATCGTCCGATGTATCAAGCCCGATTAGGAGATCATCACTGTGGGGAAGCTCTAATCCGCAAAGCGCTTTTGCCAGGTCCGCCGGACCCAGCTTGGAGGCTCAACCCGCCCCTTTTACGGTCTCTGTGAGTCTTTTATTTTCTTTAGTTTCTGACATTGATATTAATCTCAATTAATTACATGGCATTCTGAATGCCGGTAAAATCCATTATCACAGATAGTAAAATATGTCATTTATTATCTTGGCACAGCTCTATGATCTAAATAATATCTGCGACTATGCGGGTTTACCAGGGCTTTTCAGATTGTCCGGTAAAATTATTCAAAAGCTATATTTGGCTGGCCGGCATCTGATTTCCTGTTAAGTGTAGAGACAGGGCCAGCCATAAAACCGGCGGGTAAACATGCCCTGTCTCCACGGGTACATATAATAGGCGAGTAAATATCAGGATGACACACAGACCCTTCTTACTTCCCTCAGGTCTGTAAGCCCCTTCATGGATTTAAGTATTCCGTCCTGCCTTAAGGTTGTCATACCTTCTGACATGGCCTGTATAAAAAGCTCCTCACTGTTGGCCTGCTTTTTTATCATGCGCTTTATTTCAGGTGTACCCTCCATAAGTTCATGTATGCCCAGCCTCCCCTTGTAACCTGTACCTGAGCAGGCATCACAGCCGGAGGTTTTATAAAGGATAAAAGAATCATTATATTCAATTCCTGTTTTCTTAAAATATTCAGGGCCATAATCAAGTACGATATCATCAAACTCTTCCTTTGTGGGATGATATGTCTTTTTGCATTTATCGCACAGCTTTCGCACAAGCCTCTGGGCCATCACACCAAGGAATGCATCTGAAAAATTGAGGGGATTAAGCCCCATATCGAGAAGCCTTGTAATGGTTTCCGGCGCGCTGTTTGTATGAAGCGTTGACATCACAAGATGCCCTGTAAGTGATGCCTCAATACCTATTGAGGCAGTTTCATTGTCGCGCATCTCACCTATCATTATTACATCAGGGTCAGCCCTGAGAAAAGCGCGCATTATCCTCGCAAAATCAAGGCCGATTTTGGCGTGGGCCTCCACCTGACGCATACCCTGCTGTGTAATTTCAACAGGGTCTTCTGCTGTCCATATCTTTATATCCGGTTTGTTAATGTATCCCAGCGCGCTGTGAAGTGATGTTGTCTTACCTGAACCTGTGGGACCAACCACAAGAACAAGGCCGTATGGCTGGGTGATAATCTTTTTCATTATTTCAAGGTTACGATCACTTAATCCCATATCATCAAGCTTCATGGCCCCGGCCTTGGCGAGTATCCTTAACACGGCATCTTCAAAACCTCCAGCGGTTGGAATGGTGGCAACCCTGAGCTCAAAAGGTGGAACACCCTTTCTCTTAAATTTTATCTTACCATCCTGTGGCAACCTTCTTTCAGCTATATCAAGCCCTGCCATGATCTTTATCCTGGAGATAATGCCCTTTGCCATAGTGTTGGGTACCTGAATATACTCCTGGCACACACCATCCAGCCTGAATCTTACTGTTGTAGCCTTTGTTATGGGCGAAGGCTCAATATGGATATCAGATATATTTTTCCTGTAAGCGGCCACAAATATCTGGTCTACAAGCTTTACAACCTTGCCCGACGCCTCGTTGAATTCACTTGAATAGTCCTCTGTTTTATCCTCTTCCTCTTCAAAGGAAATATCTGGCATCATGTCAAACTCATCAAAACTGGCATCAGATGCCTCTACTTCATCGGTGACCTTCTTTTTATCGTAGAAGAGCTTTATGTACGCCTCAATATCCTCCTTGATGCCAATAAAAAATTCAGCCTTTTTCGCCTTTAAAAGCCCCATCACTATATCAACCTTGTTAAGATTGATCGGGTCATCTATCAGAACCTGTACACTGTCCTTTTCCCATCCAAGAGGCACCCACAGATCCTGCAGCAGAAAGGTCTTTTTCAGATTGGTCAAAAGCTCTATGGGTGTAGGGGTCTCAGGGTCAAATGCCTTGAAAGGATGCCTGTAACAGGCTGTAAGAGACTTACCTATATCCTCCCTGCTTACATTAAACTGTGTGACAAGAACATATTCTACACTCGCCTTGTTCTTTTTTGATAAGGCCAGGGCATCAAGAAGCTGTTCCGTGGTTACCTTGTTGTTATTAAGCAGGTAATCATATTTTGAGCCTGTTGCAAAATAGGCAGCAAGGGCATTCAGCCTCTTCTGTATCTTCTCATTTTGAGGGTCAAGTTCTGAAGCCGTTTCATAGTAATAAAGGGCCTGCTCCTTGCTGTCCCTTTTTTCAAGCTCAAGGCCCAGAAGATACTTTGCCTGGGCAAGCTGTGTATTACCAAAATTGAATTTTTTGAAAAAATTATCCGCCTGGATAATGATCTCCATTGATGGATAAAGCTTAAAAAGGCAATCGCATACATCATGGATGACTGCTTCTGCTGAGAAATCAAGTTTAAAGAGCTTCTCGTATTCTGCCAATGCCTCCTTGTAAAGCCCCAGCTCCTTGAATGCAAAGGCGCAGTCATTAATGGCAGGTGCATTCTCCTCAACCGGGGTCAGCACCTCCTGTATGCCTGTCAGGTCTTCTGTAGTAAAGCCTTCAAACTCCTCAGGGTACTTTTCTTTTATATCCTCTTTCAGAAGTTCTATTTTATTTAATATACCTGTATATATCTCACCATCATGAGTGGGAAGAGTCTTAAGTATCCCCTCATACAATACCAGTGATTCCTTTGGGAGCCCCATGGAACGATAGACTTCCGCTTCCTGTAATCTGCTGTTTATTTCGGTTTGAGTATCCATATTACTATCCTTATCCTGTAAGCCTATTGCAGTTCTTTTGAAATCGAGTTAACAGTAAGTGTTATTATTGACTTAAGGGTTGCAATTACGTTCTCTCCACTTGCCGCACTTGCCTCGAAAAAGGGCACATTCAACTTACTGTTGAGGCTTTTCTGAAGCACATCAACAGGCGTTAAAGGAATGCCTATTTTTTCCAGATCCCTCTTGTTGAACTGCATAACGAGCGGGATCTTGAAGATATTCTTATTATAGACACTCAGGTTCTCCTGAAGGTTTTTTAATGATTCCATGTTTTTATCTTTTCTCATTGCGAGCGAATCAGCCACAAATACGATGCCGTCAGCGCCCCTCAGGACAAGCTTTCTGGTTTCATTGTACATCACCTGGCCGGGCACCGTATAAAGCTGTATGTTAAGGGAATAGCCCTTTATCTTACCAACACTTAGGGGGAGAAAATCAAAAAACAGGGTCCTGTCACCCTTTGTTTTGATTGTTACCATCTCGGTTTTGATCCTGTCCCTGTATTCCTTGTGTATGAATTCAAGGTTGGTTGTCTTCCCACACCTGCCAGGCCCGTAATAGACTATCTTTGCCTGTATCTCTTTTTTGTTAAAATTTATAAATGTCAAAATAGTTCCTTATTATAAGTGTGACAAGTTAACTGCTATCAATCCAATATCTTTTGTTCTTTTAGTATATTTCTACCCGGGCCGTATCATACCCCCGGCATGCCTGTTCCTGTCATCTTCCATTATTTTACGTATAGCCCCCAGCTCATTCGATATCGTGTTCATGCCTTTTACAAGGCCTTCCAGCATGGTAAAAACAGACCCTGTATCTAATTGATCAATCTTTACTGGAGGTTTTTCTTTAACTATCTCCGGGACTATTTCAGTAACTTTTTCAGACAACCTGTCAGCAGTCTTTTCAGATACCTTTACGGGTATCTTTTCAGGGGCCTTTTCCTCAACCCCGGGTGTACTGACCTCCTTAACTTCCGGTTCTTTAGCCTGCTCCCTTAAGACCTTTTTCTGTTCCATTGATAGTTCTTCAGGGGTTACCGGCTCTTTCTTCTGTGGTTTAACACCAGTAAGAACCAGGTTACTGTTCAGTCGTTCAAAGCATTTTCGCCAGAATTCTTTCAATTCAAAATTGTTTAGTTCGGTTGTACCCTTGCTAATAAGGTATCGTGCAAGATTTTTTATCCCCTTTGCCGCATCACTTGAAGGATATCTTGTAATGAACGGCTCCTGCTCCTTAACAGACTTATAAATATGCGGATCAAGGGGTATCGTACCCAACGGTAATATATCCATTTTCAGATTTTTCTGCACGACCTCCCTGAACTTGGCATAAAGTTTATATGCAACCTCCATGCTCATGCACTGATTGATTGCGATCATCACTGTACTTTCAATCCGGTTAAGGCAGAGTATCTTCAGAAGCGCATATGCATCTGTAATAGATGTGGGTTCAGGGGTCATAACCAGTACTATTTCAGGGGATGTTAGACAAAATGAGATTACATTTTTTGATATTCCTGCTGATGTATCAAAAATAAAATAGTCATACTCTCCCAGTTCTGAAAGTGATTTAACAAGATACTCTATATTGCCGGGCTCAGGGTCAGCGAGCATTTTAACACCTGAACTGCCCGGAATAATATCAAGTCCGGATGGCCCCTTGAGTATGATATCCTTCATCTGTTTAGTACCAGTCAAGACATCTTCAAGTGTAAATTCAGGATACAATCCAAGCAGGATATCAACATTTGCCAGACCCATATCTGCGTCAAACAGGCATGTGCTGTATCCCAGACTGGCAAGATAAAGCGACATGTTGACGCTTATATTGGTCTTGCCCACTCCGCCCTTTCCGCTTGTTACTGTTATTATCCTTGCCATACTATTTCTCCACCGCCTCAGATTCCTCATCCTTGATTCTAGCGCTCTCCATCAGGAGTTTCATAAGCGGTTTATCTATTTCACGTTTGTTTTTCTTGCACATATCGGCAATTTCTATCACGCTGTTATTCCAGTTGATGATATTCATTGCCGCCTTTTCACCCCTCAGGTTTCCTGTCTCGGCAGCTATCAGTTCACCATTGCGGAAATACAGATAGCCGACATTCCCGTGTGAACGCACAGTAAGGGTGCATATCTTCGCCTCAATATCAATCAGTTGAAGGAAAGATGAGATATTGATACCGTGTATCTGGCTTGTATTACCGGAACGCAATTCCCTTATAACCGCATCCTTGAACACGTTTAAATCCATTGGCTTTTCATAAAAGAGATAACTGCCGATTGATTTGATTGTATTTTCAATCTTCTCACTGCCATTGCCGGTTAAGACTATAACCCTTAGCCCATGTAGGTTTTTGCTTACATAACTCAATAGCTGGAGGCCGTTTACATGGGGCATCTGTATATCTGCTATAAGGAGGTCTATATTTTCTTTATCAAGGATGTTAATGGCCTTTTTTCCATCTTCTGCGGTCAGGACTGTAAGTGCAGGGATATCCCTTAATACCTTTTGAAGCACTCTTACTATGATCGGGTCATCATCAGCAATCAGCACCTTTTTACTTGAAAGGCTTTTGACGTCAACAGCCCCGGTCTTGATGCTCATATTTTCATTGTAGAGTTCTATCCCGCTCTCAAGGGCTTGAACCAGATCAAGACGGTCACATGGCTTTGTGAGCAGCCTGAATATGTTGCCATTATTGATCGCCTCAATTGCGCTTTTAAGGTCAGCATAACCTGTAAGCAGTATCCTTGTGGTTTCCGGGGAGACCTCTTTTACAAGGGCAAGAAAATGGTTGCCATCGATACCCGGCATCTTGAGGTCAGATACCACCACCGAGAATGGGCCGTTATTTTTTACCATATCAAGCCCCCTTTCTCCACCCTCGGCAGTTACAATATTATACTGTTTCCTCAGCTGCCTTTTATAACCGTCAAGGATATTGGGTTCATCATCAACAAAAAGTATTCGATGTTCCATTTCTCAGTTAACTCCGTTCGCTATTTCTTGTCTCATCGATTGCCAGCTCTCTAACCTGTTATCCAGGTTTAGATTTTCAAGGTACTCCATATCAAATGATGGTGAATATTCCTCAGGCGCTTTTTCGGGACCCATATGATCTACTGTATTGGCAATATGCACTGCTGTAAGCGGGCTGAAACAGTCATCCCCGTAAGCTGATGGTAAATGATGAAAGGCAATTGCCTCGATTATCTGTGAAGGCAGGCCCCACAGCTCCATGAGATATGCACCGACCTCGGCATGTGTGATACCCAGGATCTCCTCTTCTAACGCATAGACAGGCATACCCTGTTCATGACCTCGAATGACTATTTCCCTGTATTTATCCTTAAAGTTGGATGCAAGGATGAGCTTTCCGCAATCATGGAGTAATCCTGCAATATAGGCATTATCGATGATCTTCTGATCCCTTGATTCATGATTTGCTATAGCCTTTGCGAGATTCCCTGTCATCATGTTATGCACCCATAATCTCTCTAAAAATTTATGAGGCATATCCAGTTTATCGAATTTCTTAAATATATGAGAGACAAGAACAAGTGATTTTATAATATTAAGCCCAAGCAATACTGCCGCATGTTCAGGGCTTGAAATATGGCGCGGAAGTGAAAAATAGGCTGAATTCACCAGTTGCAGTATCTTCGATGTAAGGGCCACATCTTTAGAGATAATTCTCCCTACCTCCTGAATGGATACATCAGGAGATTGCAGCGCCTTTACAATTTCAAAATAGACAGCGGGCATGGTCGGAAGAGAATCAATCTGCTTCAGGGTCTTCTTCATGGAGTCATTTCTTAAGAAATCGGAAAGCTTGCATGTCCTTAAGATTGCGGATTTTAACACACCCGGGTCACAGGGCTTATTCAGGAACCGGTGTGAAACATTTACCGATTTTATTGAGAGGCTCACATCAGGCTCACCCGATAAAATTATCCTCACAGTATCAGGGTAAAGGTCTTTTACCTTTGATAATAGCTCAAGCCCGTTCATATGGGGCATACTGATATCAGTAACAACAACATCAAAACTGTCCCTTGAAAGCATGGAAAGAGCCTCTTCCCCGCTTGTTGCAAAGGTAGCTTCAAAGGTCGCCTTCTCTGTCCTGAGCATACGGCTTAGCCCCTGAAGCAGCATAGGCTCATCATCGACAAAAAGGACCCGTCTTGCTATGTTTTGTTCACTGCTTTTCATAACTGCCCTTGAGGGGGATACGCACTATCATAGTGGTACCTCTGCCCATTTCCGTTTCAAAACCGATTGTCCCGCCATGTTTATTGACAACTATTTTATGAGATATGGCAAGACCCTGCCCTGTCCCCTTTCCAACCTCCTTGGTGGTAAAAAAGGGATCAAAAATTTTTGACCTGATTTCATGTGGGATGCCTGTCCCTGTATCGCTTATTCGTATCTCTGCATATGAATCATCATGCCCTGTAGTTATTCTGATGGTGCCTTTACTTTTATTACCCTCTTTACCTACCACATCCTTAATTGCATCTACTGCATTTATTATCAGATTAAGGATAACCTGGTTTATCTCGCCAAGCCTGCAGGGGACAAGGGGGAGTGAAGAATCCAGATCGGTCACTACATCCGCAACATACTTCCATTCATTTTTTGCAACAGTAACGACATTTTTTATCGCCGCATTCAGGTCTGATGCCTGTTTCTCTTCCTTCCCGGGGTGACAGAACTGTTTCATGGCCTGCACTATTTCGGAAACGCGCTGAAGTCCGTTTATGGATTGTTCAATAGCCCTTGGAATTTCGTCTATAAGGTAGTCTGAATCTATGCTTTTCATAATCCCTTCAACATCGCTAACTGCTGCCTCTCTGCTGGAACCTGTTGCCGGCGACTTTACACAGGCTATGGCGCTGTTAAGCAGATTCAGGATATCCCCATATGAATCCTTAAGGAACTGGATATTATCGCCTATATACTGGATAGGGGTGTTTATCTCATGGGCAATGCCTGCTGAAAGCTGACCTATTGATTCAAGCCTGAGTGTCTTGTTTAACTGATCCTCACTTTTTTTCCGGCCGGAGATGTCCCGTACAATGCCTCTAAAACCTGTTTTTCTATTCTCTATATCGGTGTTAAGAGATACTGATGTATTGATCTGCCTGCTCTGACCATCTTTTCTTTTTATCTGGAACTCAAACCCGCTCTTTGGATTTCCGGTTTCATATATTTCCCTTAAAGCAGATTTTACCTTCTCCACATCCTCTTTTTCCAGGAACTGCAATATACTTTTATTGAGCAATTCTCCATTTCCATACCCCATCATTTCACATAACCGGTCATTATAGAATGAGAATTTACCTCTATTATCTATCTCAAAATAGGCCTGCCCGATCTCTTTAAAGAATGACCTGTACCGCTCCTCAATCTTGTGTGAGAGTAATGCGGTATGCCTGTCCAATCCCTGTTCAGCAGGATTGATATTTTGATCGTTTTGCTTTTCAACCTTTCCTATTGCCATGATATTCTTCGTACCTTTTTTAAAACCCTGTTATGATCAGGCCTTTTATTTTGGCAATACCTGATCAGCAATGGCAAAATACGACCCCTTTGGCTCCTTAAGGCTTGCCATCGCAAGATTTACTGTTATCTTTTTCCCGTTTCTGTTTTCAAAGCATACCTCGGATTTTAAAAAACCGTTGTTATCTCCGCTCTTAAGCTTCTTACTGAAATTGATAATGATCTTTATTGATTCGGGATGGATAATCTCCTCTATCCCCAGACCTATCAGTTTATCAATATCCATGCCGCAGAGCTCTGCCCAGGCATTGTTACCGCTCCATATATACATGTCTTTTATAACAGCAGCAGGCATTGGCATCTGGTGGATAAAAGAGATATTCCGCGTATAATGCTCAAAAAAATACTGGCACCCTGAACATTCCCCCGGACATTTTGCCCTGCTACCCTTCAGGGTGAAGCATTCATTTATCTGATATCTTAAAACCTCGCAGTTCAGGCAGCTTTCCCCATGCTTGTCTTTATGCCAGTATTCCCAGCAATTTTGGTATGATTTAAAGGGATGTGAAAACACTCCCCCAAGGCCTTCCACAAGGGCCTGAGGGATCGGTCTTCCAATGGATTCAAGAAAGACTATCAGATCCTGAGTTGACACCATAAATTTATTACCTGACCGCTTTGCCGGAAGGCCCTTACTGGTGATCCAGTATGATGCGGTACTCCTTGCGACATCGCATATTTCAGAAATATTTAATACCGATAGCATTTGTGTGTCTGGAAACATAGGTATCTTGCTCTCCTCTCTCTCCATATCGGCGGGTTTTGGAAATTCTTTAGAAATTGTTGGTTATTTTGGAATTCTTTTTGGAAGTTAGAAAGGCAGTATCCAAAATTGGGCAATATTAGAAGTTGGTTATATTAAATTGAATAGTTTAAGGTTCTTAATAATTTATTTTACTTAATAAACATTAATTTTACCAAATATTAAGAATTACACTTTATGGAATAATCAATATTATCAAATATCATTACCGTTAATGTCATATACACAACTGGATCCTCCGTTCGAGCCGAAGGATGACGATAGTATTATATTATCTGAACCTCATTTCTGCCATTGTATTGCCATACATATCTACATATGAGATGGCAGGAATAGCGCAATCTGCGGGAAAAGGGTCAAAAGTACAATAGCCACAACTGCGGAAATGAGAAATGGCCAAATGCCCCTGAAAATGGTTGTTATGGGTATATCAGGCGCAGCGCTTTTAAGTACAAAGACATTTAATCCAACCGGGGGAGTGATAAGCCCCATTTCCAGAACTATTACCATGAGTACTCCAAACCAGATAGGATCAAACTGCATTGCTTCAATTACAGGAAAAATAATCGGGACGGTAAGGATCATGATCGCATAACAGTCCATTACACAGCCAAGTAAAATGAAAACGATAATAATAGCATAAAGAATGACTATTTTGGGAAGGGCAAGTCCTGCTACAAAATCTGCCAGCCCCATGGGGAGTCTGGCAAGGCCCAGAAAGGTAGAAAAAATATTTGCACCGATAATAATAAGAAAGATCATGGCAGTTGTCCTGCCTGATTCCATCAGGCATTCCCCCAGTTTTTTCCAGGTCATTTTTCTTTTTAAAACAGATATTAATAAAGCTCCAAAGGCCCCTACTCCTGCTGCTTCATTAGGTGTAAAAACACCCATATATATGCCTCCCATAACAATAATGAAAAGCAGCAGCATTCCCCATGTTCCTGAAAGAGATTTCATCTTCATTCCAAAGGATGTTTTCTGCCCTCTCGGACCCATCTTCGGATTAATTGAGCACAGGATAAAAACAGTGGCTATAAAGAGAAGAGCAAGAAGTATCCCCGGAATAAAACCTGCCATAAAAAGCTTGCCTATTGATACCTCGGTCAGGATACCATAGATTATAAAACCTATGCTTGGAGGAATCAGTATGCCCAGGGTTCCACCTGCGGCAACACAGCCTGTGGACAACCGGTTGTCGTATTGGTATTTTTTCATCTCGGGGATGGCCGTCATACCCATTGTTGCCCCTGTTGCAAGGGAAGAACCGCATATGGCGGCAAAACCCGCACAGGCAAGGATGGTTGCCATTGCAAGTCCGCCTTTCAGGTGCCCCATCCAGGTATATACCGTTTTATATATGTCTGTACTGATTCCGGAAACAAAGGCAAACTGCCCCATAAGAACAAAGAGAGGTATGACGCTGAGAGTATATGAAGAACCCTCTGCCAGGGGTGTTATACCGAGTATTCCCATTGCGCTGTGGAACCCGATCAGATACCACATGCCCAGAAATCCGACAATAGACATGGCTATACCGATATACATCCTTAGAGCCAGAAGCAGGAACATGATAAGAATGCCTATTATACCGGTCATTTCGGGGCCCATTAATTACTGCCTCCCTTTCTGCTTTTCAAAAAAAAGACAATATCCTTTATAAATTCAATGCACAAAACAGCGCAACCGAGGACAAGAAAAAAAACAAAGGGGTAACTTGGCACAGCAAGATTTGGTGATGATTCTCTTGTCCCCATCATTTCGACGGCTTTTTCAAAACCCATCCAGACAATCAGTATCATGATGACCAGACAGGCCAGATGATTTAAAATTTCAATAAAAATCTTAAATTTATCAGGAATAATCATCATGAAAAGGTCAACAGATATGTGGGATTTTTTGGTTTGAGTATAGCCTAAAAAGGAAAAGATCAGTATAAGAATCATAAACTCTGTGAGTTCATAAGCCCCCAGGACCGGCTTATTAAAGATACACCTTCCTGCCACGTCCATGATAGTAAGACACATCATGAGAAAAAGTGACAGAGCGCCGAAATAGGCGAGATAAGTGCTCAAGCGCTGGAGAATTTTTATAAAGTTTTTCACTCGACCCCTAGAATCCTTGACCACTTGAACCCTGATTATTCATTAATAAACTCAATTGCAGTATCAAGTATTGCCTTTCCCGGTAAATTTTTATTATTCATTTCCTCTACCCACTCTTCTCTTAAGGGCATAGTCAGTGCCTGAAGTTTTTTTATGTCTTCAGAAGGAAGTTGAATTGTCTGCATTCCATCTTCAAGGCATTGTTCTCTCTCAACCAATCTCATTTCATCATACGCTTTTCCTGCATCCCTGGACATTACAATACCTGTCGTCTGATCGATGATTTTTTTGATGTCATCAGGTAAAGAATCATATTTTCTCTTATTCATAACTATCATCATGGTCATTGTATAGAAATCTGTTTCAGTGGAATATTTAAGAAGTTCGGCCAGTTTAAAAACATGCAAACCATTCCAGTCGAGGACAGTTCCATCAACAACCCCTCTTTCGAGTGCTGAATAACTTTCAGAAATTGGCATTGTAACCGGCACCGCACCAAATGCCTTGAGTGCCTTTGTGACATGGGGACTGGCAGTCCTGAACTTCATACCCTGAAAATCTTCAAGATTTTTTATGGGTTTTTTCACTGTATTAAAATGGCCCGATGGATGACAAAACAGGGCAAGTACTTTGACTTTTGAATACTCCTCCTGAAATTCGGAAAACTCCTCAAAGATCTTCCACATGGCAACAGATGTCTTTTCAGCGGAAGGGATCATAAAGGGAAGTTCAAATACGGTAGTAAGCGGAAAACGGCCCGGTGTATAGTCCTGGAGAGCATAAGTAATATCTGCTATACCTTCTTCAGCCAGGTTATAGTGGTCTGCAGCCTTCCCGAGTGCGCCCCCTGAAAACATAGTGACCTTAACCCTACCCCCGGACAACTCTTCAATTTTTTTTGCCCATGGCTCGAAAATCTTAGTCTGCACTATGTGTTTTGGGGCAAAGGGCTGTGCAACACGGAGTTCAATTGTTGTTTCGGAAGAACACTGTAGGAGAAAACCAAAAAATAGGCCAATAATACAAAATAAGAGGATATGTCTTTTATTCACAGCTACTCCTTTAAAGTCTTTATCAGGTTAACAATTATACTAAAAAAGGACAGTCTCAAAATGAAACCGTGCTGAAATATGCATTCAAAACTAATAACTGTGTTTTTCGGT
Organism: uncultured Desulfatiglans sp.; assembly: GCA_964499695.1. Taxonomy (GTDB): domain Bacteria; phylum Desulfobacterota; class DSM-4660; order Desulfatiglandales; family HGW-15; genus JAAZBV01. The sequence continues at coordinate 157 of CAZCMD010000014.1, read as the reverse complement.
TTGACAATATTTCACAAATAAAAATATATATCAACCCATTACTGCTAAAAAAAACGAAAAACGACCTGACTGACTGAAAAAACCAGGTATCCAGAAGACAACAACTATTTAAAATCGATTTTAAGATTTTCAGACAGGCGCTTTACAAAGGCATATT
>CAZCMD010000013.1:49412-54472 GCA_964499695.1 uncultured Desulfatiglans sp. | reverse complement strand
GGGTAGTCTGACTCAAGGTCATTCATGAGATCAAGATACTGGTCGATCTGCTCTTTTGTACCATCAGCCTGGCCGCACCATGACCATATTATCACATTTATCTCCGGGTGCGCATTCAGGTAATTACGGGTGGCATCAGCCCATGCTGTACGATCTGGGTTCCCAAGATCACTTGCCCCTGAAAATGGAGAATCACGCAGGTCGAGCGCCCCGCCGGTTCCCCCACTATTCCATTTGAATATATCTGTGGGGAGTGAAAGGCCAAGGCCACCGCCATTGGCGAATGTAACAAGCCCGGTCATACCTGTTGTAAGCTGGCTTCCATGGGATGTATGTCCATACGCAATATGAAGGTTTGCCTTTGCCTGTTCAATGGCTGCCTGAGGGATCTGAGTGATATCAGTAGAGTTATGATCAATGATAATTGCATCTGCTGAAAATACAGGTGACACGAAAACTGATAATAATAAAATCACTGATATTAATGTTCGTATAATCATAATTTTAATGAATACTCTTCTATCGATGATATTTTTGTAATCCAACAAAAAATTTGGTGCAACCCTAAAGACAAGAGCCAAGGTCTGAATAAGGTATTCAGCATTCAGCTATCAGCTGTCGGCTAACTTAATGGTTTAAAAGCCTTTTGCTGAAAGCTGACCGCTAAAATCCAAAAACGAAAGTTTTTGGATAGAAATTAATCGGGTACTGTTATCTTTAAATACTCATCAATCTTGGATTTGCAGTCAGGCTTTGTCTTAACTGTGAACTGGACAGTCTGGCCTTCTTCTGCAGAGGCATCGATTTCATAATTACCATTCATGCCAACAACGCTGCTTACCTCACCATCCTTCAGTTTAAAATCTTTTTTCGGATCTGCGGGCTCACCATAATAAGGACCATTACAGTAGGTGGAAGAGCGGTAATTAACATTAAAGGTATAGGTGTGCTTTCCCGGCAAAACATAGGTTGTTAATGCAGATTGTACTGCCTGCCCATCAATCATAACAATCCTTTCCGTTTCAGGGATGATCACTTTCACCAATTTTGTAGCCGGGGTTGTCGCAAGGGTATCCGGATAGTAACTGGTAGCGACATTACTAATAGTAGTAGTAGTGACACAGCCTCCGATCAAAATCAAAAAAAACAGCGCTGAAAAAGAAAAACTGATGAATTTAATTTTTTTTCCCATGTGTCTTGTCTCCTTTTTAGTTGTGCCTGAAATGGTTAGTTTTTTATTTTTTAGGACTGATATCAAAAAAATGCAAGGGAAAAATTGATAATTCATTTAGGTTCACACAATATAAATGTTATTGTAGTTTTCAGAAGCAGGATACTTCTTTGAGTTAAGTCTATATTTTAAAAGGGTGCAAATTTAATTTGACCCATAAAACTATTTTCTCTATACTCACAGGCTGAAAATATTCCCAATATTATTTCTTAATTTTATCAAGGAGATAGGCAATGATTAACAAGCAGATGGTTCAGTTCCCATTGACATACAATGACAGGATTGGTGGAGTTATAGTCGGTTGGGGTGCCCATGAGATGGTTGCAGACGAGGCAAAAAAGGCCGGGATAAAAAATGCCCTCATTACTACCACAGGTTTAAAAGGCACAGGCATTGTTGATGAAGTTGTCGGCATACTCAGGCATCATGGCATATCAACAACCGTTTATGACAAGGTATCAAGTAACCCGAGGGATACTGAAGTCTATGAGGCAGCAGAGGTATTCAAGAATGCCGGTTGTGACGGTGTTGTCTCTGTTGGTGGTGGCAGTTCACATGATACAGGAAAGGGCGTAAGGGCGCTCGCATCAAATCCGGGTGCAAATCTGTGCGACATGGCTGCCAGGGTAGACCCACCCTGGATGGAGGTCATAGGGAGGTTCAAACCGAATACAATCCCGCAGATAAGTGTCAATACTACTTCCGGAACAGGTGCTGAATCCACAATGGGCGGCGCCATTATAGATACCAAAAACAGGGCAAAGATGTTCTGTGTTGTACCCAACCTTGCACCAAGCTGCGCACTGAATGACCCTGCACTGATCCGCCTGATGCCTGCAAACCTTATTGCATGGACAGGCTTTGATGCCTTTTCTCACGCTTTTGAATCATATGTATGTAAGCTTTCATCACCCCTGAACCAGGGCGCAATGATACATGTGATAAAACTTATTGCAGAAAACCTGAGGGAATTTACATATAATAAAATGGATTATAAGGCATGCGAAAACATCTGCTGGGCCTCATGTTCAGCCGGTGTTGCACTGGGGTTTGGCGGTGGCGTCGGTATTGTGCATGGTCTGGGTCATGGCCTCTCTGTACTCTATGATATTCATCATGGCTTAGCCAATGCAGTGGTAACCCTTGGTATTGAAAGATACAACCAGAAATGCGTACCTGAAAAATTTGCTGAAATGGCAAGGGCTATGGGTGTTGACACAACGGGCATGACCAAGATGGAGGCATCTGATATGTGGTTTTACGAGACTGAAAGACTGCTAAATGACCTGGGTATAAAATCCGGGAACCTCGTTGAGCAGTTTGGTATGAAAAAAGAGGATATCCCCCACATCGTAAAGCACCAGTATGCAAATGACTTTGCCCGCCAGGGAAATCCGAGGGATTTTGATTTTGATGAGAGCGTACAACTGCTTGAAGAACAGCTATAGCATAGAACAAACCCCGCTTACCTCTGTTTATAATATTAAACAGAGGTAACAGACTACATAAAAAGCGGTAATCCAGGAGGATAGAAAATGAGTGATCATATAAAGGTATATTTAAAGTCAGAACCTGGACATGAAGATGTTCATTTCAAGGAAGAGGATGAAAAACTTATCCGGAAACTGAGAGAAAAGAACAGGGAAAAAACAGATAAAGAATACCGAAAGACCCATGCGGACCACTGTTTTCGCTGCGGGACTAAAAGCCTTGTGGAGGTGGACAGGGGTGACATAAAAATAGATATATGCGTCAATGAAAATTGCGGGGCTGTGCACCTTGACACCGGAGAACTTGAAAATATCCTGAAGAATGAAAAGACAGTAATGGGGATCAGAAAATCCTTTTTATCCATATTCAAATAATCACAGGGACAGACTGATTATAGGAGTTAATGATTCAGCAGATTACCTTTAGGCTCTAAAAGATGAGATTAAACCCGGGTTACACTATGATAATCCGGGTTTAAAAACCATCTTCTCAATAGCCGCCAAAAAAATCACTCAAAATAGCCGAAATATCAAAGAACTGTGAGAATGCCCAGTCTATTACTCTTGATGCCGTTACAAGGGTAAAAGAGGCATCATTAAAAATAGAAAGATTCGGCACTGCTGCGGTTGATATTGGTAAGGTCACCGAGGCTATTGATGATATTTCTGACCAGACCAATCTACTTGCCCTCAATGCGACCATTGAGGCTGCCCGTGCCGGTGAAGCGGGAAAAGGTTTTGCAGTCGTGGCAAATGAGATCAAAGAACTTGCCAAACAGACAGCCAAGGCTACAACAGATATAAAAGAAAAGGTGGCAGGGATACAGGCATCATCATCTGATGCAACAAAACAGGTAAATGAAATTTCACTGGTTATCGATAATGTGAGCAGGATTGTTTCAGAAATATCGGTGGCAATAGGAGAGCAATCGGAAACAACAAAGAAAATCGCTGAGAATGTCTCTCAGGCAGCAGCAGGTATCCAGGAGGTACACAGGAATGTGTCGGAGAGCTCAAATGTAACAAAGGGGATTACAGGTGATATAGTAGATATAAACAGCCGTGTTACAGAGATCTCTTCTGGAAGTTCTGAAGTAAGAAACCATGTTGAAAAACTTGAAAGACTTGCAGCCAGACTGCATGAAATGGTAGGTAGTTTCATGGTTTAATATTCCTTGACTACTGTTTAAAAAATTATTTTAGATAGCGGGAAATTTGTATCAGAACCCCCTCTCACTTCTCACTTTCTCATATGCCGCCTGAATCTCCTGGAACTTTTTTGTAGCCGCTTCAACAAATTCCTCGGGCATACCCTTTGATATAATCATATCAGGATGGTACTCCTTAACCAGTTTCCTGTAGTTTGTCTTTATTACATCATCAGGGCTTTCCTTTGTACAGTTTAATATCCTGTAATACATATCGTTCTGCCTGAAATGGACAGACTTGAGATTATCAAACTGAGCGTTACTGATCCTGAACGTTTGCTTTAATCTGTATAATGCGGCCTCTTCTGCCTCATGCAGTTTACCATCAGCAGAGGCGAGCCTGAACAGGAGGTCCATAAAAGAGACAAGCACTGTCGGCTGACCCTGATTCATCTGGTATAACTGTGCAGCAAAGTCATCTATAGTGTAAGGTGATTTTTTTGCCTCATTGAATATATTACGTGCAAACTGTTTCTCCTGTTCAGGGAGCCTCAGGGTAGAGAGAAAATGATCAACAACATTTATCTCCTCTTTTGTTACCTCACCATCGGCCTTTGCCATCTTGGAAAGGACAGAAAAAAGACATACAAAATATGCTGCCTGTGCCTGATCAGCCTCCCCGAAGGGTAGTGCCTCTGATTGAGTTCGATCCTCCCTGTCAAAAAGGTGATGACCAAGTGCCGCACCTGCTATTGCCCCGAGTGGCCCTCCCATGATAAATCCGAGTGCACCAAGGGTAAGTTTACCGAACCATCCCATTTTTTCCCTTTCTACATCAAGAAACTTCAGATAAAAAAATAGCGGTCAAAGAAACAGACCGCTATTTATGTTTTATTTGAACGCTGTTTATTTCTTCTTTCTGTTTTCAGGCCTGAGTTTTCTAACGGCTGCACCTGCCTGCCACATCTCAGAATTCTTGATACGGTCAAGTTCTACACGGAGTTTTTCCTTGTAATCGGGTGCACTGTTTGCCTTCATAACTATCTCGGTTTCCTTGCCTGTCTTGACACTCTTATAAAGGGCATCAAATACAGGGGCCACTGCATCACGGAAACGATCCTTCCAGTCAAGTGCGCCCCTCTGTGCTGTGGCGCTGCAGTTTGCATACATCCAGTCCATACCGTTTTCATC
>CAZCMD010000013.1:0-49312 GCA_964499695.1 uncultured Desulfatiglans sp. | reverse complement strand
CCCTCTGTGCTGTGGCGCTGCAGTTTGCATACATCCAGTCCATACCGTTTTCATCTACAAGACGGATAAGGCTCTGGGTAAGCTCTTCAACTGTTTCATTAAATGCCTCACTCGGGCTGTGACCGTTTTTCCTTAACACATTATACTGGGCCTCCATTGTTCCGGCAAGACATCCCATGAGAACGCCTCTCTCACCGACCAGGTCACTGTGAACCTCTTTCTCAAATGTTGTCGGGAAGAGATAACCTGAACCTATTGCAATACCAACCGCCTTTGTCCTCTCTTCTGCCCTGCCTGTGTAATCCTGAAAAATCGCATAGCTTGAGTTGATGCCTGCACCTGAAAGAAAGTTTCGTCTTACTGATGTGCCAGAACCTTTTGGTGCAACAAGTATAACATCAACATTAGCAGGCGGAATAACCTGTGTCTGATCCTTGTATACTATTGAAAACCCGTGTGAAAAATAGAGCGCATCACCGGGATTAAGGCATTTTTTAATTGTCGGAAATATGATTTTCTGGGCTGCATCTGTTACAAGCATCTGGATGATTGTCCCGCGTTTTGCCGCCTCTTCAATCTCAAAAAGTGTCTTTCCGGGAACCCAGCCGTCAGCAACAGCCCTGTCCCAGTCAGCCTTAAACTCTTTTGACTGACCGATAATAACATTAAAGCCATTATCCTTCATGTTAAGAGACTGTCCTGGTCCCTGAACTCCATAACCTATTACTGCTATGACCTCATTCTTAAGTATATCCCTTGCCTTTGCCAGAGAAAACTCATCGACTGTGGTGACATCTTCTTCAACTCCTCCAAAATTAATCCTTGCCATTTATATCCTCCTTAAGTGTATTTAACTATAATATTGTAATTATTATTTGAATATATTTAGTTTAAGTTAAAATTTAAACATAAAAAATGATGTATGTCTCACATATACCTATTTCTTCTCTCTTGCAAGCGCAATTGCTCCTGTACGTGCAATCTCCTTGATGCCAAAGGGGCGCAAAAGCTCCAGAATGGCTGTTATTTTATCTTCACTGCCGGTCACCTCAATGGTATAGCATTCCGAAGTCACATCAACAATTCTTGACCTGAAGATATCAACCAGGCGCAATATTTCAGCCTTGTTCTCCTGTTTCGCCTTAATCTTGATGAGCACAAGCTCTCTCTGAACAAAGGGTGTGCCGGTAAATTCAAGTACCTTTACAACAGATATAAGCTTGTTAAGCTGTTTTTTTATCTGCTCAAGGATGAACATATCACCTGTGGTCACAAGGGTAACACGGGAAATGTTCTCTTCGTTTGTCTCTGCTACACAGAGGCTTTCTATATTGAATCCCCTGCCACTGAACAAACCCGAGATCCTTGCCAGGACTCCCGGCTCATTTTCAACTAGCAATGAAAGAATATGCTTTTTATTTTCTGTTTCATTATTCATTGACTTTACTCCTGTTAAAAAAAGCATTACAGATTTCCATTAAACCGCTTTACCTATACGAGCAGCATTTCCGTGATATCTGCCCCTGAGGGAACCATCGGGTAAACGCCCTCCTCTTTAGCGACAACAAAATCCATAATTACAGGTTTATCAGATGCAAATGCCTTTTTGAGTACCGGAACAACCTCTTCAGGTTTTGTGGCCCTCAATCCCACTGCCCCGAACGCCTCAGCCAGTTTAACAAAATCGGGCGTATGTGACATTTCCGTACATGAATAGCATTTTTTGTAAAAAAGCTCCTGCCACTGGCGCACCATGCCAAGATAACCGTTGTTCAGGATGGCTATTTTTACCGGCAGATTAAACTGCATTGCAGTGGCCATTTCCTGTATATTCATCTGGATGCTTCCGTCTCCTGCAATATCTATAACCAGTTTGCCGGGGCATGCCACCTGTGCACCGATAGCAGCCGGGAGGCCAAAACCCATAACACCAAGCCCTCCGGATGTAATAAAACAATTCGGCTTGTCAAAGTGATAATACTGTGCAGCCCACATCTGATTCTGACCAACCTCAGTTGTTATTATTGCATCCCCCTTTGTTATCTCGAATATCTTCTCCACAACGAACTGAGGCTTTATTATATCCCTCTGTTCATATGCAAGGGGTTTTGTGGACTTCCACATCTCTATCTGATCCGTCCAGGTTTTTCTTGATGCCTTAATCCCTTTAAAATCTTCCTCTCCAAGAAGTTTATTAAGCCTTTCAAGGGTTATCCTGCAGTCACCCACTATAGGTGTATGGACAACAATATTCTTGCTTATTGATGTTGGATCAATATCAATATGAATAATCTTTGCCTTTGAGGCAAAGGTTGATGTTTTACCGGTAACCCGGTCATCAAACCTCACACCCACTGCAATAAGAAGATCACACTCGGCAGTTGACATATTGGCCCTGTACGTACCATGCATGCCAAGCATTCCAAGCCATAAAGGGTCTGATGCAGGATATGCCCCAAGCCCCATCAGGGTGGTCGTTACAGGTGCATGTATCTTCCGCGCAAATTTGATCAGCTCCTTTGAGGCATTTGAAAGTATAATCCCTCCGCCTGCAAATATGAGAGGCCTTTTCGAGTTTTTAATCATCTCAACAACCCGGTCAAGCTGTTTCATATTTGGTTCATATGTCGGATTATATGACCTCATTTTAACGGCCTTTAAAGGCTTGTATTCAGCAAAAGTCTGAACAACATCCTTTGGTATATCTACAAGAACCGGGCCGGGCCTGCCTGTTGTTGCGATATAAAAGGCCTCCTTTATAGTCTTTGCAAGGTCCTTTATATCCTTCACCAGATAGTTATGCTTTGTGCATGGCCTTGTTATGCCTACAATATCCACCTCCTGAAAGGCATCATTACCTATCAGTCTGGTATTTACCTGGCCGGTGAGAATAACTATTGGGATTGAATCACAGTATGCTGAAGCAATGCCTGTAACCGTATTTGTAGCACCGGGACCTGAAGTAACAAGACACACACCGGGTTTATTACCTGAGGCCCTTGCATATCCGTCAGCCGCATGCACAGCGCCCTGTTCGTGACGCACAAGTATATGCCTTATCTTTTCACTCTTTATCAGTTCATCATAGATATCTAATACCGCCCCGCCTGGAAATCCGAAGATTGTGTCCACTCCCTCGTCTTCGAGGGCCTTTATTAATATCTCAGCACCTTTAATCTTGATGATAACCACCTCCCTTTTCAATTATCAATGATCAATTATCACTGTTTATTGATCATTGTTTATTGATCATTGTTTCTTAACATACTCAACCAGTCCGCCTGCATCTATAATTGCCCTCATAAAATCGGGTATGGGGCTTGCCTGGTATTTCATGCCTTTATCCACATTTGTAATTTCACCGGTAATAAGATCAACACTTACCCTATCACCATCCAGGATTGCATCCACCGCCTCTTTTGACTCAAGGATGGGTAACCCTATGTTAAAGGCGTTCCTGTAAAAAATCCTCGCAAAACTTTTTGCCACAATAACACCTACGCCTGCTGCCTTTATAGCAAGAGGGGCATGCTCCCTTGATGACCCGCAACCGAAATTGCTGCCTCCGACTATAACATCTCCCTTTACGACTTTTCCACCAAACTCCGGCCTGAGATCGGCAAAACAGTTCTTTGCAAGTATATCCTTGTCAGAGACGTTTAAAAACCGGGCAGGGATAATAACATCAGTATCTATATTGTCACCAAACTTCCAGACCTTTCCTTGTATCTTCATTTTATTCTCCTTTCCGGTTTATAACTCATCAGGTGAACCGATACGGCCAAGAACCGCTGAGGCCGCTGCTATAGCCGGCCCTACCAGATAAACCTCACTACCTATATCGCCCATCCTGCCTAAAAAATTCCTGTTGCTTGTAGAGGCGCACTTCTCACCTTTAGTGAGGATTCCCATATGCCCGCCAAGACACGGGCCGCATGTGGGTGGACCAATTGTTGCCCCGGCGTCCAGGAATGTCTCTATTATCCCCTGCTGTATGGCCTGTTTGTATATCAATTGAGAGCCTGGGATTACAATCAGCCTTAAGCCATCTGCCCTTTTTCTACCCTTTAATATCTCCGCAGCCTGAGCCAGGTCTTCAAGCCTGCCATTGGTACATGAACCAATAAATACCTGATCCAGTTTTACACTGCCTGACTCTGAAACCGGTCTTACATTATCCGGGGAATGTGGCCAGGCCACCTGCGGGCCGATTTCAGAAACATCTATAACTATTTCCCTTTCATACTTCGCATCAGGATCAGCCTTATAGATTACCGGTTTACGGGTTGTCCGGTCTTTTATATAGTTCAGGGTGATTTCATCCGTCTCAAAAATACCGTTCTTTGCCCCGCATTCTATTGCCATGTTTGACATGGTAAACCTGTTCTCAATCGAGAGTTCCTTTACAATAGGCCCTGTAAATTCAATTGCCCTGTAATTGGCGCCCTCAACACCCAGTTTTCCAATCAGGTAAATTATAAGATCCTTTCCACCTACCCATTTATTAAGTTTACCTTTAAACACTACCTTTATTGTGGGAGGCACCTTGAGCCAGACCTCACCGGTAGCCATTATCACACCGAGGTCAGTACTGCCAACACCTGTTGAAAAGGCCCCGACAGCGCCATATGTACATGTATGACTGTCCGCGCCTATCACCAGGTCGCCGGGGATAACTAACCCCTTTTCAGGCAGGATAACATGTTCAATACCCATATCACCGACCTCAAAATAATGTTTAAGACTGTGCTTTCTGGCAAAATCCCGCAATATCTTTGCCTGAGCCGCTGAAGGTATATCCTTGTTCGGCACAAAGTGATCAGGTACAAGAGCAATCTTATCCCTGTCAAAGACATCATGTCTTCCTACTTCATAAAAAACCTTTATTGCCAGCGGTGCTGTAACATCATTGGCTAACGCAAGGTCAACCTTTGCCTGGAGCAGATCACCGGGTTTAACATTTTTCTTACCCGAATGCGCTGCAAGTATCTTTTCTGTAATGGTCATTCCCATTCTAATTATTCTCCTTTTTTATAAACTTCGTTCCTGTGCATCTATTGAAGGATTCCTTTTCAGGTATTTTAACCTGTTGAGTCCGTTTATATAAGCCTTTGCCGCAGCAGTGATAATATCAGGATCAGTCCCTTTACCGAGGGCCAGCACCCCCTCTTCCTCAAGTCTTACTGTAACCTCGCCCTGTGCGTCCATACCACCTGTAATGGAGTTTACGGAAAACCTGACAAGGGTTGATTTTGTACCGGTCATCTTGGCAATGGTATTATAGGTCGCATCTATAGGGCCCATACCGAAACCTGAACTCTGTGTCTTTGTCCCCTCGATTAAAAGGATAACTGTAGCAGTGGGGATAGTGACTGTTCCACTCACCACGTTAAGGTATTCAAGCTTGTAAATATCCGGGACCCTGAGATGCTCTTCTGCAATAAGTGCATCAATATCTTCGTCAAGCAGATCCTTTTTCTTATCAGCCAGTTCCTTCATTTTGATGAAAAGGCTGTCTATTACCTCCTTTGAAAGGTCATAACCCAAGTCCTTCAGTTTGTCACGGAAGGCATGCCTGCCTGAATGTTTGCCCAGCACCAGCTTGTTTGATATCAAACCCACTGTGGCAGGCTCCATAATCTCATAGGTCATCCTGTTTTTAAGTATACCGTCCTGGTGTATTCCGGCCTCATGGGCAAATGCATTTGCCCCCACAATTGCCTTGTTGGGCTGTACAACAATACCTGTTATCATGGATACCAGCCTGCTGCATGGCACAATTTCCTGGGTATTAATGGTGCTGTCAAGGTTAAGCAGGCTTTTCCTTGTATGGATACTCATTGCAACCTCTTCAAGACTGGTGTTGCCCGCCCTTTCACCTATCCCGTTTATTGTCACCTCTGCCTGCCTTGCACCTGCTATCAGCCCGGCCATGGTATTTGCTGTGGCAAGGCCAAGGTCATTATGACAGTGCACGCTTATTATTGCCCTCTCTATATTCGGGGTATGGTCTTTTAAATAGCTTATAAGCTCCCCGAATTCAGTAGGAAGTGCATACCCTACAGTATCTGGTATATTTACTGTTGTTGCACCGGCATCTATAGCCGCCTCGAGAACCCTGCATAAAAAATCCCTGTCACTTCTTGAGGCATCCTCAGCGGAAAATTCCACATTATCTGTAAAGGATTTTGCATACTTGACCGACTCATATGCGGTTTTAATCACCTGTTCCCTGTCCATCTTGAGTTTGTGTTTCAGGTGGATATCGGATGTTGCAATAAAGGTATGTATCCGCGGATAGGCTGCATCCTTTATGGCCCCCCAGGCCCTGTCTATATCCTCTTTTGATGTGCGGGCAAGCCCGGCAACCTGTATCTTTGTCATCTTCTGGCTTATTGCCTGAACCGCCTCAAAATCGCCCGGGGAGGCAGCAGGAAAACCCGCCTCAATAACATCCACTCCAAGTTTTTCAAGCTGTGTGGCAAGACGCACCTTTTCAGCAGTATTCATACTTGCGCCTGGTGACTGTTCGCCATCTCTTAATGTTGTATCAAAAAAAATTACTCTGTCCATTCAGGGTATTCCTCCAATAAGTTAAAAGAATCATACCTCTAATAATAAAAATCCGTTATCAGGGGGCCTGATAACGGATTTTTATTTGTTCATTTATTTAACTATCCCATTATCATGCCCGGCGGTATACCCCTAGCACCAGAAGGCTTACTACGACTAGCAAAACCTCTACTGCATTTCCGCTGATAATGTTGATAGTATTAATATTCATTTTAATTTGTTTTCCTCTTGCAACCAAATTGCAGGTATATTCCCACTATCTATATGTAATGTCAAATAATTTTTATTAATTTTTCTTATCATTACTTGATCTGTTTATAAAAAAATAGTAAGAAGCCATTTTACAGGGTTATGTACTAGGCAAAAGCCATCCAGACTCAGAAAGTCGGGATGGCTTTTTTCGTTTTTAGCCCTTTGAATAACTATAGTGACCCTCGGCATAATTCTTGAGAGTAGCGCCGGGTAATTAGAAAAAAATTAGGATCAAAAATGACAAAACTCATGGTCATAGATAACTATGATTCCTTTACATATAATCTCGTACAGATGTTCATGGATTACAGCCTTCAGATAGAGGTTTACAGGGCGGATAAGGTATCGGTTGATGAGGCAGTATCATTGAAGCCTGGTTATATCCTCATAAGCCCCGGGCCCAAGGACCCTGCATATTCAGGCATCTCAATACCCATTATAGAACGGTTCTACAGGGAGTTACCTGTACTTGGTGTCTGTCTTGGGATGCAGTGCATAAATGAACTTTTCGGAGGCAAAACCGTAAGGGCGCCTTTTCCTGTGCATGGTAAGACCAGCACAATAAGACATAATGGCAAGGGTATTTTTAGAGGCATCCCTTCTGAATTTACGGCTGCAAGATATCATTCATTGATGATATGTCCATCAGATGATCAGTTAACCATAACAGCAATGAGTGAGGATAATGTAATTATGGGGATTTCACATCCTGAGTATCCGCTTCACGGTGTGCAGTTTCATCCTGAAAGTTTTTTAACTGAATATGGACAGGTGATTGTGAAAAATTTTCTTAATCTCGGGCCCATGCACCTGTGAAACAGGGATTTTTAAAATGATAGAAATCAGCAAGATTGCCGGAAACATAACCGGAGTAATTTCAAAAAGGGTTTTATCCCATCTCTCTTTTCCTGATATGGTTTCCTGTTTTGCCAAGGAAACCGGTACAGTAATACTGATGAGCGGAGGCGACCTTGACTGCGCGAGGTATCATATCCTTGGGATAAGGCCATGGATGAGTCTTTACGGAAAAGGCAATCAGTTTACATTACAGATATCTGGAACAGAGTATAAACATGAAGGAAATCCTTTTAATATCCTTAAGGGGATACTGGCTGCATTAAAAATAAATGATATACCTCGCAAGATTCCTTTCGGGGCAGGCCTCATGGGTTATCTTGCCTATGATCTGAAGGACTACCTTGAAAAACTGCCAAGGACATCTGTTGACGACCTGAATCTCCCTGTATTATCTCTGTTTGCTCCATCGATTATCCTTATATTTGACAAACATTCCGGGCAATATACCCTTTGCATACCGGAAATAGATGGTAAACCCCTCAAAGGGCTGGATGAGGCAGAGGAGATGCTGTTATCTGGGTCAGACATAATCCCTGATACTGATGCTGATTATACAAACAGGTCAGCCAGCAGTTTCAGGTCAAATTTTACACAGGATGAATATGAAAAGGTAATCCTTAAGATAAGGGAGTATATAGCATCAGGCCATGTATACCAGGTGAATATGTCCCAGAGGTTTGAAATGGATTATTCAGGTGATCCCTTCAGCCTTTTCATGAAACTTTACAATGAAAACCCTGCACCCTTCTTCGCATATATCAATGCTGGAGACCATCAGGTAGTCTCTACCTCTCCTGAGAGATTTCTTAATCTCAGGGGTAATTGTGTTGAAACAAGACCAATCAAGGGCACAAAACCCAGAGGAAAAACAAAGGAGGAGGATGAAAGGTTCAGGTCACAGCTTGAAAACAGCAAAAAGGATGAGGCTGAGCTCTCCATGATCGTTGATCTCATGCGTAATGACATTGGGAAGGTCTGCGAGGCATCTACAGTAAAGGTAAAGGAGCACAAGCGTCTTGAGGCCTATGAAAATGTTTATCACCTTGTAAGCATTGTTGAGGGCAGGCTTAAAAATGGATGTGATGAGACAGATCTCTTAAAAGCTACCTTTCCGGGAGGGTCTATAACAGGCTGCCCGAAGATAAGGGCAATGGAGATCATTGATGAGCTAGAACCAAACAGGAGACATGTTTACACCGGCTCTATTGGCTATATAAGCTTTCACAGGAGCATGGACCTTTCAATAGCCATACGTACCGCCACAATCCATAATAACAGGATATACTTTGCCTTTGGCGGAGGGGTTGTTTACGACTCTGATCCACTTGATGAATATATTGAAACACTGCATAAGGGGCAAACAATTATCGAAACACTAAAAAATGGTGGGGATGAAAATATCGATGAACCAATGGCATGGATAAACGGCGCTGTAAAACCTCTGTCAGCCGGGGCAGTAAAACTTACTGATCTCGGCTTTCAATATGGTTACGGATTTTTTGAAACTATCAGGGTCAATTCAGGAAGGATATTGTACCTGGAAGATCATATAGAGAGATTCCACAGCACATGGAAAACCATGTTTGAACATCCATTCCCTGATCTCACATGGGATGAAATAATCAGGCAGGTGATCAGCGCAAACAGGCTTGATAAATGTGTTACTGCAGTAAAAATAATGGCCACCTATGGTGACAGGGATACACCTCCATACAATCATGGTCTAATTGTAACAGCCAGACCATATAGACACCGGCTTAAAGGTAAAACAGAAAAAGGTCTGAGACTGGGTGTGTATCCTGAACAGCGGCAAACCCCAATGGCTGATCATAAGACACTCAATTACCTCTATTGTTATATGGCAGGGAAATGGGCAAAGGAAAACAGCTTTGATGAGGCACTCTTACTCAATCCTGACAATAGCATCTCTGAGACTAACACGGCAAACATACTTCTTTTAAGGGATCGAAAAGTCATAAGGCCTGTTTCACAGCATGTTTTAAGAGGTATTATGGAAAAGAATATCTGTAAATTCCTTGAGGCAAATGGTTATTCTATAGAAGAAAGGTTTATATTACTTAATGATCTTTCTCACTCGGACAGCCTTATTATAACCAATTCTCTTATCGGTGCAGTACCGGTCATAAGTATCGGAGATCTATTATTTGAGGATTCAACAGGGTTGTGCAGCAGAATTAATAATGCACTATTAGATATCTGACATTTCACCTCATTTATGTTATTCAGGTAATGATCAAATTTCCTTGACATAAATTCTGGAGGTTGTAAAAATTCCATATTCAATCCTAATAATTATTAAAAAGAAAAGGAACTCAAATGCTCCTCCTGCCATCTAAAAAGTATCTTATTTTCCTCTTTATTATAATTCTTCTGATCTCCGCGCATGGACTCTGCCGCACACCTGTTGATCTTGACCGCATCATTGACGAATATGAACACAGCAAAAACCCTGAAGATCAATTAAAACTGGCATATCTTGGTCTGGATCTATATGCACCAATAACACAGAAATCAGAGGTAGACCCTGGTGACCGAATTACCCTGAGTCAGATGAAAAGGCTGGTATTAACTAATGCAATTGACAGAGCAGGAAATGATATCCTTATAACTGCGGTTGGCACTACGGGGTATTGGGTGTTAGAACGTATGGACCGGATAGTAAACAATTATCCGGCAGATGACCAGGACCGGATTGTCCAGCTCAAGAGAAAAGGGTGTTACATGGAAGGGCTCAGCGATCTGGATTTTGTTATCATGGGTCCAAATGCTGCTGTATACAAGGATAATCTATATCGCATATTTGCAGAAGGAACCGGTAATGTACATCTTGTGCCCGATGAATTGGATAAACTTGAAATCAGCTTTATCACCGATGATCAGATCAAAAACCTGGCGCCCGGACCAAAAGGCAGAAAATTCTGGGATCAATTGATGAACCTCGAACAAAGTTCTCCTCACCCGGAAAAATACATCACAAAAGGCGGTAAGGCCTTATACGGCATGGAGCATCTCTATGAAGAAGGGGCTGTTGCGCTTTCAAATAAGAGCCAGATCCCGGAATTATTTAATGAATATGCTAATAAGGCAGGCCACCACATGGGCCCTTTTACGCTGGCCCACCTGTTTGGCGGATCATGTGACATGGACTATTTTCTTACCCATGCTCTGGAAAAAAGCAGCCAGGAAAATATTAAAACTATTCTTCAGATTATTAAATACCTGAAACGACAAGAATGGATGCTCAAAAGGAGTGCAAAAAATATTAACAAACTGCCATCTGAGCTTCCCAATCGACCGGATACAGTAAAATCACTTGAAAACTATGCTTCCGAGATAGCATCCTTTGTTGATAAAGCAGTTGATCAGAAAATCTGGAAATCTCCACAAGCCGCCGCTCAATTTGGAAAAGAGGCCAGGGTGCTTTCAGGAGTTATCAGCAGTTTTGCGCATGAATGTCTTATTGATACGGGCGATGATCTCCTCACCATTAGAAAAAATAAGCGTTTGACCGATGAAACCAGATCGATTCTCGCTTCAATCGTATTTGACCTTATAACAGTAGATGAGGAGAGATATCCTCATGGATATCCATCATGGTATGCGGTATCAGGCGACTCCGGGGGTCTTAAGCCGAGGGATAAAACCCTGGATTTTTTAAAACGATACAGTGAGGGGGAAGCTGATCACAAAACAGACGGCCCTGTTATCGCAATGCCCGATGTGAAAAAAAAGAATAAAATGGACACCGGCCCTATTCTTCCTCCGCCTGCTGCCCATATCCAGATCAATAAAGTAGATGTATCCCCCCAAAAACCCCTTGCAGGTGCGCCTGCAACCTTTACTATTACAGGCAGCGTCCGCGGTATATCGGACAAAATGCCTGATTTTACAAAAAATGAATACAGTGATGATCAGCAGAATAAAATGGAAGCGCTTGGGTTATGGTCGCTAAGGGCAACCATCTACCGGATGCAGATTCAGTATCTTATGGAACAGGACCTATTAAGCAAACAGGCATCTTCAACAACAGATAAGATATTTGTCTCCCCCTATGAAATCGCACAGATCGCTGAAGATTTCCTTGAACCTGCAGAAGACGAAATAGCAAGGCTCTCTCAGGAGCTGGAACATACTGTTACAGATAAAAAAAGCGGTAAATATGCATTCAGGGTGCGCCCCGTCCCTTCTGCACAATCCATAAAGGACTACCTTGAGGCGCTTGAAGATACCTGCAAGCAGGCAAAGAAGGGATTAGACATCTTTTATAATTTTGCCTTCAGTCTGTATGCGTCAATTGATATGATGTATGAATACGATACCTCAGTGCGTGTAACGGGTATTAATTCAGCAGAACGATATTGGGATAACGAGTCAATGACCTACAGGGGCAGGAATAGAAGTAACGATAACAATATTGACAAACCCAGAGGCAGGCCTAGTGCAGTACTCAGGTTAGCTGAGATTCGTGATGATTCTGAAGCAAATATAAATCTTCTGGATAAAACCATAGAATATGCAGGAGAGCTTAAAAAAAGGGTTGAACAGTTGGAAGGCCTGATGAAGGCCGACCCTTCCACTGCTGCGGAAATTGCGGATGAAATAAAAAATAAACTTATGGAACTGGCTGAATCAACCACTCAGGGAATTATTGCTGCACAAACAAGCAATGTTGAATTAGTATCGGTTATTACCCAAACCCATAAACTTATGGAAAATCTTACAGATTCGGAACAGGGAAAAGAATATCGAAAAAAAGCCCTTTCAGTTATTGAGCAGTTTGATAAACAAAAAAAAGAACTGAATGAAAAAACCCTACCTGAACTTAAGGAAAAGTCAGTATGGCTGAAAAGAGGTGCCTGGGCAGCATGGGGTGTAAAATGGGGTTTTGAAGCCCTCGACTTTTACAAGAAATACCAGGAAGATAAAAAATCTCTTTCTTCAACCGACTTAAGCTCGGGAACTGAAAATGCGGTTCTTGCCCTTGGGCTTGCAGGTAAAGCTATTGAAAAGGTGCTGGAATTGATACCCATACCGGTACTCGAAAGCACCCTGAAGAGCTATTCCAAACTCCTTTCGGATTCCGCTAACTGGGCATCTGCAATGGATTCCTTACAGGCGATGCGTTACCAGGATCAGGATTTTGAAACACGTATGGCTGTTCTTCCTGCTGCCTATCAATCACTTTTAGATAAAAATCCTGATCTGGAACCGGGACAATTCTACCGCACACGGATGCCTATGGCTGAATATAATGGCATTACCATCCTGGCATATCCCATGCTGGAATCCACTGAAACAGGCTCGAAACCACGTGACCGGATGTGGCTTATCTGGGATAAACATCTTCCTGACGGATACCTTCTGCTGGATAAAAGCACCTTTGAGCGGATGTCCCTGTATACTGCATGGTACCGAAGGGTTTATGGAGAAAATATCTCAGGAGAAGATCTCCACGCATTAATTACAAAAGGCAAATTCGAGACAGGATATGTGTTTAAAGAAACTGTTACCCCTGATTCTTTAAAATTCAAGGCCGCTACCATTCTTCGAATCAAGGCACTTGAGGCCTATTTTTTCTCTCTTACCGGCAATGGGAAATTTAAAGAGGAAGAGCTCTATACTTATATGAGCATGCTGTACCATGCCGCAGGAGAATTTGCTAAAAAAGGATTTTTACTTACTGACCCGGATGTCAAAGTAATAATGGAGACTGTTTTTTTTGAAAAGCCCATACAGGGTAACTGGAAAACAGTATTTGACATCTTCAGCATGAGTTATGGATCATCCGATCGTGTTAATGACAGTGCTGCGACCTGGGATAAACTTTCAGGCGGTGAAAAGGAACGGCTTGAGGAATTTTTGAGTAAGTTTATCCAGAAAAAGGTTGAGGCGCGTGCCAAAGAGAGGGAAAAGAGCTGGAAAGAGGCAAGGGTCAGGGAAGAGAGTGATACACCTCTTGCAGCAGGTCTTTTATATTCAGAAACCGGGCTGGTTTTTAAACATGCATTTTTTTCAAAAGCCGGTGATATATATGCGGACGATTACCAGGATATCAATTCGGAAAATTTCACAATTACCTGGGAAACTGTTATGCCTAATGAAACCGATATAACGACTGCAACCTATGTATGCGTTACAGAAATATCAGGTTATCCAGATACTCGTGTAGAATTTGCCCTACCCATTGATACACAGGAAAACGATATCCTTAAACAGATGATTGAACTTGCAGAAAAGGCAGAAGAAATAGGAGGTATAGCCTGGAGTCTTTGTCAGGGAGCTACGTCGCAAATGGATTCTTTTGCAGAAAGAAAAGATGACTTTATCCTTCTCCTTGATGAACTTAAAAAGATGAACCAGGCTTTTGACTCTATTCAACAGCAGGCCGGCCAGGCGCCTGATCTTCTTAAACGCAATTCCATGGAAGCAAGGAAGTTATCCGACGAAATATTAAAAAATCTGACAGAAATTGAAAAGCTCAAGGCAGAGATCTGTGAAGCTTCCGGGAGCACTAACCCCGGTGAAAAACAGAAGCAGGCGCAGCTCATTCAGCAATTAAGAAAATTGATGGAAAACATCAGGTTAAAATCCCAGCGTTTTGAAAAACTGTTTGAAGAATCCGAAAAAGCAATGGCAGCCTTGAAAGCATTTGAGAAAGTGATGATTGAGTATGATGCATTGCTCAACGAAAGCTCCGGCTGGGCAAGAGGATTATCAGACGGTTTTGCAAAAAGCCTGTCAGATCTTACAGATGTGGGAGATTATATAAAGGAGCTGAGCAGGCTTAAGAACAAGGCAGATGAATTGTTTACAGAAGCTAAAAATACATATTCCGCACCTGAAAGCAGATCAACACTGGAGGAGATTCAGAAAGCCCATGCTCGTGTGGAACGTCCTTTAAAAGAAGTAAAGGATTGTCTTAACCTTGCCAATGAAAAGAAGGCAGAAAATTTGCCTTTATATGAAAAAATTGGCCCGGAACTGACTCAAGCAGGGCTTAACTTTAAGAATGCCAGCCAGAAATGGATAAACCTGGATAATAAAAAAGAAGATATGGAAACCCTCAGCCAGGAGATATCGGACCTGTGGCATAAAACACAGGCACAGATTCTTAAAGCTGAAAATTATATGACCGAGGCAGAGGTCTGTATGGGTGATGAATCATCCACTGATGTTGAAGGCAGGGTTCCTGATCTTTTGGGCATGACCATGACAGCCGCAAAAAACAGGGTTACAACAGCAGGCTTTAAACCTGTTTTAAGTGGTGGAGATCCAGCGCCCACCCAAAAACAGGTATTTACTGTGGCATCACAAAATCCTGGTGCAGGTGAAATACAGGAAACAGGAAAACCGGTTACAATCATCCTGTATGGCAATTTTGCAGGATATGCTGTTCCCGATGTCATTGGCATTACTTCAAAGGAAGCCATAGAAAAACTGGAAAGGGCTGGTTTTAAAACTGCTCTCGAAGGCGGAGACCCTGCACCATCTGAAGATATTAAATTCAAAGTACAATCACAGTCGCCGGGAGCAGGTGAAAAGGCAGAGCAGGGAAGTTCAGTAAAAATACGCATCTATGGAGATGTACACTATGTTCTTGTGCCCTCAGTTGTAAACATGACTTCTAGCCAGGCCAAATCCACTATGTCTTCGGCAGGTCTTGTTCCCTCTCTTTTTGGCGGAGATCCTGCCCCTAAAAAATCTATGAGCTATCGGGTGCAGGACCAGTCCCCTGCCCCTGGATCACCTGTTTTATACGGAAGCACCACAAGCATCCATGTTTATGGAGATTTTAATGAGCTGACCGCTCTGGCAAATGCAAACTGCAATAACCTTTCAGGTAGCACTCTTAAATGGGATTACCAGAATGATAATGCAATATGTGTCTGCCCCTCCGGTATGGTTATCAATAACGCTGGGAATGTATGTGTTGATGATCCCCGGATTCAACAGGAAAGAGACCAAAGAAATCAGTTCTGGACCGCGGTTGTCAATACTGCGGTACCAATTATTATAAATGAAATCACAAGAGACAATAATAGAACCGGGGGTAACACACCCGGTGGAGGCACCCATGGTGGCAATACAGGCATAACTCCTTCACCCCCGGGGGGCACTAATACAACACCAGTTGCACCTTCAACAGGTTCATCCGGGCTCAGTAGAGAAGAGTGTGAAAAGAAATTCTGTCCAGAATGTACTAATTCCATTAGCATGCTGGGTGAATCGGTTTCCCCTCAGTGCATGGATTGCAGAAAACGCAAAAAAAACGACATAGAAAAATGTATGAGTGGAGAAAAAACCGGTCCCGGCACCCAGCATGTTGCAAAGGAATACTTGGTTATCTGTTACCTGGAATATGACACTTATCTTCAAAAATATGTGTGCGAAAATTACGAGGTTGTAAAGGTGACTGCACCTATAACAGGTCGCAGGGAAGAGAAGTTTGGCCCTGACACCTGGGATAAATGCCATGCAGAAGAGGAAAGATTAAGAGGTCTCATAATACAAAATAATCCGCTGATAAGGCGCTACTAAAACATATTTTGCCTTTAGGATTTACCATTACTGAATATATGACAAAGGTTAAAATAGGGGACAGGAGATAAGAGATGAAATTAATATTCAAGGGGTTGATTACTGTTTTTTTTCTCATTGTGATTTCTTCGTTTAGCATGGCAACAGAGCTTTCCGGCACTGTTGTCAAGGTTTCAAACCTCGATGTCACTGTCAGGGTTGATGGTGACCTGATGCCTGTTAAGGGGGACACTATGGAGATATCCTTTACACTACCTGATGGAGAGCAGCTTTCCATTGGCACCTGGATAATCACCAGGGTAACCGGAAGTATGGCTGTTGCAACTGTAAAGGACAATACAGGCAATCCGGTAGTAGGTCACAGGGCTGTTATCTTTTCAGAAAACCCCCTATCGCTTACAGACAATAGGAAGGAAGATACTGTAACGACATTTCCCAACACAGGCATGACAGCAGATCCGTCCAGTGAAATCGAGCAGGTCATCAGCCAGTTGCGTTCTACAAACCCTGTGCAAAAGAGGGATGGCTCCAAAATAGCCTTCAGGAGGTTTGCCGGCAATGCCTCTGTGGCGGCAGTAGCAGCAGAAGAACTTGAAAAGGGTTATTTAATAAACCATCGTGACCGCTATCATGTAGATGCCATGGCCTGGCTGTGCAATATTCTTGGGGCATCATATGACAAAAAATATGCCCCGCTTCTTAAAAAAGTCTATAAAGAAAGCAGGTCTGATAAAATTAGTGACTATGCTAAAAAGAATTATAAGCTACTAAAATAATTACTGCCCCGCCCTACCTCAAACAATGGTATCAATGGATAAGGCAGGGCAAAAAACATAAGACAGAGGACTTTAGCATTTAATTTATATGCCTACTTTGAGTATGCGACCTTGTATGGAATATGGTTGGCTGATATCCCAATTTATGATATCGCCCATCCCATTTTTCTGAAAATATTCACCAAGCATTTCAAAAGTAGGCCTTCCCGGGTCGGCAAAAACTATGGTCTTAACACCGCTATCCAATGCCCTGACCATCATTTTCTTAAGGGTGTCAACCATATCATCCCAGAAACAGATATCTGAACCAATCATGACATCTATATTCTTGAAATCTTTTACTGTCAGGTCACTGAAGTCAGCCTCGATGGTTTTGACTCTTACATCATTTATCCCTGCAAGCAGGTGTACGTAGGGGAAAACAGCAGAATCACTGTCTATGCAGGTAACAACCGAGTCAAAATTTTTAACACAGCATATTCCTGCTATTCCCCATCCGCACCCTATGTCAATAATATTTAACTGGCTGGAGAATCTGCTTCGTATGAAGTAATCCATCAATAACCAGCTGGAAGGCCATATCCTGAATCCATGTATTGAAGGTTTGTGGATACGCTTTAATTCTCGTATTGACATGTGACTTGAGCGGAGAACCTTTACTCCATTACAGGTATAATCTTTATCTCTATTTTAAACATCTATACCTGTGATCTCCGCCTGGTCAGATTCAGCCTTAAAATAAAAAGCAATATTAATATCGCCTTTTACCGAAATTACTGCCACCACCCTGCCGGCCTCTGCCACCACCATCTCTGCTGCCGCCACCACCACTCCTTGTATCACGCTTTGGATTGGCCTCATTTACCTTCAATGCCCGTCCCTTGAGTTCTGTGTTATTCAGGCCGTTAATGGCAGCTTCTGCCTCTGGTTTATTGGTCATTTCAATAAATCCAAAACCCTTTGATCTGCCGCTGTACTCATCCTTGATAACCTTTACTGATGTTACCTCTCCGAATGCTGCAAAGGCATTCTTCAGATCTTCCTCTGTTACTTCATAAGATAAATTTCCTGCATAAATGTTCATTTAATCGATCTCCTTAAAAGTTTTACTACAAAATTACTGCTCCCAATGGAAACAGGCATACCACAGAACAAACTGTACTAAGACAATGGAAGTTCATCCGGAAGAAATGAAAGCCATATAAAAAAAAGAGTACTGGTGAAAAAGGCTGGCATGTGTCAGATTGTACTTTATATTGTCCCCTGGATCATACTCGGAAATAATACCTTATTAAAACCACTATGATCACATTATTTATCATAATAAACTAATTAAAATTATTTTCTTAAGAATCTATATTATGACTAACTCTATTTTAATAACATTTATATGTCAAGTTTTTATTTTCTATTTTTATTTCAAGTTATGAATCACATGTATATTTTAATTATTTCTTACTTATATTATTTTTTATTAATAAAATTAACTTGCATTTCTATTAATTACAGGTTAAATCTTTATAAAAATGACCTGACTTAGGTTAAGGTCTGTTTCGTTCAGAAGGAAACGGCTTTTATAGTGGCATCCTTTGTGTATTGAAACTTATCATTTATGTGGAAGGAGGATGTCACCATGGCTAATGGAATTGTAAAATGGTTTAATGATCGTAAAGGTTTTGGCTTTATCGAACAGGATAATGGCCAGGATGTATTTGTTCATCATTCAGGAATCGATGCAAACGGTTTTAAAAGCCTGAATGAAGGCGATCATGTTACATTTGAAGTAGAAGATGGACCAAAGGGTCTTTCTGCAAAAAATGTAAAGAAGGTATAAATTATCCATTTAGATATATAAAAGGCGTTTCATTTTATAAAGGAACGCCTTTATTATTATGTTTAAACGACTGAAAAAGATGATGAGCCGCCCAAGCATAGCCATTGACCTGGGTACTGCAAACACACGTATATTTTCTTCTGATATCGGGCAGGTCAGGGAAAGGCCATCAAGTGTTCGTCCTTCCGATGTCTCTGAGAATAGCGCCTTTCCAGGAGATTACATATCCTATCTAAACAGTAAAATCTCATACAATCCGCTCCGTGGAGGGGTAATCGTTGACATCTATAATGCCATCAATCTTCTTAAACCTTTACTTAAGGAAACAAGAAGAGGCATTAGACCACCGATCTCCCTTGCCTCTGCACCGACTGACACTACACCGAAAGAACGCGAACTGCTTGCAAAGGCCATTATTGAGGCAGGTGCATCCCATGTGGCAATAATCCCTGAGGTATGGGCCGCCGCAATAGGTGCAGGCATTGATGTAAGCTCAGAGCGTGCACAGGTGCTTATAGACTTAGGTGAAGGTGTTACTGACCTGGCTGTAATCCGTGACGGTCAGTTGATATATACTGCGGCAATAAGGACAGCATGCAGTGATCTTCAAAAGGCGGTGCGGTCAGCAATTGTATCAAGGCACAAAGTTTATGTCTGCCGTACCGAAGCAGAACGCCTTACAAATACAATCTCATCAATAATCACAGGTGAATCACAGAATCCAAGATACATAACAATACAGGGTAATGACATCTTCAAAGGCCATGATGTAACGACCGATATAAGTGAAAAGGATATAGTGAACGCAATGGAACCTGTAATAAACAGGATACTGAAGATGGTGAAGTTTAATTTAAAAAGACTTTCCGGTTCCGTATACGATGAGATAACAGAATCAGGGATCTGCCTGTCCGGAGGTGGTGCGCTTATTTCAGGGATTGATAAACTGATAGAATCACAGATAAACCTGGATGTCAGAATAGCGCCTGATCCAATACGCTCTGTTATAGACGGAGAAATAGAGACACTTAAATACTGGAACGGGCATAAAAACTGGTGGGAGAATATATTCTGGCCTGACCTGTAAAAACCTTCCTCTTAAACAGCAACCTTTTTAGACGATTGACTTAAGCATTTCTATCTGTTTATTTAGACGTTTAACAGATATCGGGAAGGAAGTACCAAGCTCCTGTGCAAAGACAGATACCCTGTATTCCTCTATCATCCAGCGCAATTGTTCCAGTCCCTCTTTTTTTTCTGTTGATGCATAGGGTGACAGGGTCCCATGTATATCCTTCAATATATTTTCAAACTTTTCAACCAGCCTTGCCTTTTCTGTGTCCTTTTCAGGGTTATTAAGAGCCCTTTCAAGCCTAATTTCCATGGCTTTAAGATATCTCGGGATATCTCCTATAACATCTGATGAGTAAATATCTGCAAAATCATGGGGCACCAGTCTTTCTGCCTGTGCTCTTATTTGAGCGCAGAGTAAAAGAGCTGCCTGGCTTAACTTTTTAGACCCTGCAAGGTCATCAATGAAACCCCTTGCACGGCTGTAAGCCATGACTAGCTTAAGCACCTGATCCCGGAGCCCTCTGTATTCATCAAGCATCAGGGCAGGCAGTTCATTTGCGTATTCATCAAACTCCTCTCTGCTGCGTATATTTTTTCTGAACAGTCTTTTAATAACAGCTTCATGCATTCTATTACATAAAGCTGCCTCACCACCAAAATATACTGTGGCCCTTGCAGTATCGCGCGGGAAAGGCCAGTCGCGCTTAAGAAATTTTATATCCTTTGCAAGCCTTATAACTAAAAGTTCCTGAACACCCATACAATGAACCATGAGTGAAAGGGCCTTATCCTCATAAAGCTTTATATTCACTCTTCCATTATCAGGCTCAAGGGCAGGATAAAGCATAACCTGTGTGCCGGTCTCAATATGATCAGGGAGGATATCAAAATCCCATTGTGTAATACCCTTACGTTCCCATCTCTTTTTCAGTTTACTGAACTGATTGATGTCAGCAGGTTGTAAAGGGTGATCATTCAATATCTCATGAATATTTCTTCCTGTTTTAAGCTCTTTGCCCTTTGCATCCGTTATGGCAATCCTTGTACGCAGGTATTCCGGTATTTCTACCTCTTCCCAGACTGAAGCAGGGATACTCACCTTAAACCTGTTGTAGATAAACCTTGAAAGGGTATTTATCAGGGACTCTTCACCTGTCTTCATCTCATTCATGATGATATCCACTGTGTTTGATACCGGCACAAAAAGTTTTCTATAACGTTTGGGGAGTCCCTTGATAATGGCAGTAAGCTTTTCTTCCAAAAATCCGTCCACACCCCACTCCAGGTGTTCGGGTGAAAGGCTTGAAACTACATGAGAAGGTATCTTAATTGTGAGTCCATCATCTTCCTTTCCGGGTGAAAAACTGTATGAGAGCCTTAGCACTGCATTACCTATCTTTAATTCATCAGGAAATAGTTTAAGGTCAGCCGTATCAGGTAAGGCAAGGAGAATATCCTCCTCAGTCATCTTCAGAAAATCATCAGAGCCTTTTTCTCTTATCATTCGAGCAAGGCTTCTTGAATCACAAATACCATCCAGCCTTTCAGAATAAAAAGCGGCAAGGACATCTTCGCCAGCCAGCAGGTCCCTTCTTCTGAGTTTATTTTCCATGTTTTCAAGTCTTTTAAGGAGGTCCATATTGTGTTCAAGAAATGAAAACCTCTGTGCGATATCATTTTCTATTAAGGCCGATCGTATAAATATTTCATGAGATTCCTTTGGATTAATTTTACCATAGGATACAGACCGGCCCGTTACAACAGGTAAGCCATAAAGGGATACAGTCTCTGATGCCCTTACCTCTCCCCTCTTCTTTTCCCAGTGCGGGTCTGAATACGAATATGTGCAGAGAGGACCTCCAATGGATTCAAGCCATGCAGGGTCTATTTTTGCCACGTTCCTTGCAAAGAGTCTTGATGTCTTTACCATCTCGCTTGCAACTATCCACTGTGGGTTTTTATTGAAGAGTGCTGAACCGGGAAATACCATTACCTCCCTGCCGCGTGTTGCCCTGTATATATTTTTTTCTTTCAATACCGCTATATTTGACATAAAACCGCTGAGTATTGCCCTGTGAATCCCTGCATAACGTGATCCGGAATCCAATTTTTCCGGTGTTGGGGTAATAGATATCTTCTGATCTCTTATAATGGTAATTATCTGGTCATATGTATATACCCACTCCCTCATCCTTGGAAATGAGAGAAAATGATCTTTGCAAAATTTTCGCATCCGGTTCTGGGTTTTCAGTTCCTTCCACTCGCGGTGATACTGTTTCCATATCTTCAGCATGGTAAAAAAATCGGAATCATTATCCTTGAATGGTGCATGCATCTGATCGGCCAGGGTCGCCTTTTCAAGGGGCCTTTCTCTGGGATCCTGGATACTGAGTATACCAGCGATAACAGCCGTCTCTTCCACATACCCCTCTTTGCATGCCTCGATCATCATCCTGCTGATCTTTGGGTCAAGAGGCATAGCTGCCATTAAAGAGCCCTTTTCCGTGAGCACCATTCTCCCCTGCTTTCTTTCTATTGCACCAAGTTCGTTAAGGAGATCAAAACCATCCTTTATGCTCTTGTCTCCGGGTGGGTCAATAAAGGGAAACCTTGCCGGCTCTCCGAGCCTGAGATCAATCATGCGGAGTATAACCTCTGCAAGGTTTGATCTTAAAACCTCGGGTGGTGTAAATTCTTCCCGGTTTTCATAATCCTTTTCAGCATAGAGCCTTATACATACACCGCTCTGGACACGTCCGGCGCGTCCTTTTCGCTGGTCAGCACTGCTTTTAGAGATAGGGCTCACAGGCAGGCTGTTTGTCCTGGTTCTGGGCAGATACCTTGCTATCCTGGCTAGCCCTGTATCTATAACATACCTTATGCCAGGTATGGTAAGGGATGTTTCGGCTACATTTGTTGCCACCACAATCTTGCCTGTTGTTACACTGTATATCCTCTGCTGCATTGATGAAGGAAGCCTTGCAAACAGGGGGAGGATGGCCGGGTTATCCCGGTAGTTTCTGCCGGATAATCTCTCACAGGTCTCAAGGATATCCTGTTCTGTAGGCATAAAGACCAGTATGTCGCCCCTTGCCCTATTCTCCTTTAACTCGTCTATGGTCTGAAGTGCCAGATCAACATATGTGATCTCCCCCTTTTCCTCCTGCTCAGGGTCAATGGGATTATATATAACCTCAACAGGATAAAGCCTGCCGCTTACATGGATTACAGGGGCATCATTAAATGCCTTTGAAAACTTCTCAGTATCAAGGGTTGCAGAGGTGATTATCACCTTGAGTTCGGGTCGTTTCGGAAGGAGGGTTCTTAAGATTCCAAGAAGAAAATCAATGTTAAGGCTCCGCTCATGGGCTTCATCTATGATCAGGGTGTCATACTCATTTAAAAAGGCATCTCCCTGTGTTTCAGCAAGGAGTATCCCGTCAGTCATTACCTTTATATAGGCATCGTGCGGTGTTTTATCGGTAAACCTTACCTTGTACCCTACTGATTTACCAAGGGGTTCACCAAGCTCTTCAGCTATCCTTCGGGAGATGGAAGATGCAGCAATACGCCTGGGCTGGGTGCAACCTATCTTGCCGATAATACCCCTTCCGGCATCAAGGCACATCTTTGGTATCTGGGTGCTCTTACCTGACCCTGTCTCACCGGAAATGATAACAACCTGGTTATCCCTTATTGCATAAATTATCTCATCCTTTTTTAAGGTAATGGGGAGCTCTTCGGGATAGGTGACCCTTGGGGCACTTGCTTCTCTTCTCTCTATTTCGTGAGCAGATTTAACTGCTCTTGTAAGCAGACCTGACAGGATACCCGACGGTGATTTACTACCCTCCCTATGTCTCTTTTCAGGGGTTTTTAATTTTTTCAACCTGTATGAAATAAAGGCCCTGTCCCTGAGCATTGTTCGGGGTAGCATTGATTCTATTTGTTTAAGCTCTTCGGAGATACTCATTTTATTTTATGGATAATGTTATCTTTTAAAAAGTAT
Organism: uncultured Desulfatiglans sp.; assembly: GCA_964499695.1. Lineage (GTDB taxonomy): Bacteria > Desulfobacterota > DSM-4660 > Desulfatiglandales > HGW-15 > JAAZBV01. The sequence goes on along the minus strand of CAZCMD010000013.1, from coordinate 25,377 downwards.
AACATGGCGGGTAACATGGCAAGAAATTCCTTACAGCAGTAAATATGAAAGTGTTTTTATTCTGTCCATGCCTTCATGAGTCTTACAATCACCTCTGCTGCCTTTTCCATATCCTCAAGAACGATCCATTCAAGCCTTGAATGGACATTGTTGCCGCCAGTAAACAGGTTTGGCGTGGGAAGCCCCATGAAACTTAATCTTGCCCCGTCTGTGCCCCCTCTGATGCCTTTTCTTACTGGTGTCAAACCTGCCTCTCTCATGGCCTGTTCAGCCTTTTGTATTACAACAGGATGGTTATCCAGCACCTGTTTCATGTTACGGTAAGACTCCTTTATGGAGATAATAATTTCAGCGTGAGGATACTGCTCCTTAACCATGCTGACAGTCTCACGGATACCCTTTTCCTTTTCATAAAGTCCAGCTTCTTCAAAATCACGTACAAGTATCTGGATATTGGCTTCCTCCACACCTGCGGTTAAGGAATTTGGATGAATATAGCCTTCTCTCTTTTCCGTATTTTCAGGAGAACCAGCAACCTGATGCAATTTTTCGATAATATTGGCAGCTATCTTGATTGCATTAATCATCTTTCCCTTTGCATACCCCGGATGCACATTAATGCCCTTTATCTTTATCTCAACAGTATCAGCACAGAATGTCTCATCCTCAAGCTCTCCAAGGTTTCCGCCATCCGCTGTATAGCCGTAATCAGCCCCTATCTCATCCATGGTAATTTTATCTGTGCCCCTGCCCACCTCTTCATCAGGGGTAAAGAGCACTTTAATGTCAGGTCTGGGATATTCAGGGTTTTTGACCAGAAAATTTACTGCACTCATGATCTCTGCAATACCTGCCTTGTCATCTGCACCCAGGAGGGTGGTTCCATCTGTGGTTATAACGGTCTTTCTAATCCTGTCTTTAAGCAGGCTGTTTTCAGAAACAGAGAGCGTGAGGCCACCTGGAAGCTTTATATCATCTCCGCCATAATTCCTGTGTATGAGAGGGTTGATTCCCGTACCGGACACATCCGGTGAGGTATCCATGTGTGCTATAAGGGCAATCACAGGCATTCCAGATTTCTGATTTGATAGGAGCAACCCTGACACATACCCGTATTGATTCACATTAACATCATTTAATCCCATCCCTTCAAGTTCGGATGAAAGTTTATGCGCCAGATCAAACTGAATCGCGGTTGAAGGAAAAGTTTTTGAATCAGGATCAGAACGTGTGTCTATCTTTACATATGATATAAACCTCTCAAGCAGATCAGGAAATTCCATTATTTTACCTATCATATATGGGTTTTGTTTTATGCCTTCAGACTGTTATAGATAATTTTAACCTGCCTGCAAAGAAGCTCAAACTGCTCAGGGTACAAAGACTGTGCACCATCGCTCAGTGCCTTTCCTGGATCATGGTGTACCTCAACAATAATACCATGCGCCTCAACAGCCATGGCTGCTCTGCTTAATGGTATAACCTGGTCTCTTTTTCCTGCCGCATGACTGGGGTCTATTATAATAGGAAGATGGCTTTCTGTTTTAACTACAGGGACAGCGGAAAGGTCAAGTGTGTTTCTGCTGTGATTCACAAATGTCCTGACCCCTCTCTCACAGAGTATAACCTGTGAGTTACCTTCAGCAAGGATATATTCAGCCGCCATAAGCCACTCCTCTATTGTAGCAGCCATGCCCCTTTTCAAGAGAATGGGTTTTTTTGAGGCCCCTGCCCTTTTTAGCAGACTGAAATTCTGCATGTTTCTTGCACCTATCTGCACAAGGTCAGCACTCTCCTCTACCTGATCAAAGGTCGTCACATCGACCACCTCTGTTACGACCGGTAAACCGGTCTCTTTTCTCACCTTTTCAAGTATCCACAAACCTTCATTACCAAGCCCCTGGAATGCATAGGGAGAGGTTCTAGGTTTAAAGGCGCCTCCCCTGAACATATCAGCACCTGCCGCCTTTACCTTTTCAGCGATGGTAATGGCCTGTTCCTCGCTTTCAACAGCGCAGGGGCCTGCGATAATGGTCATATGACCATTACCGACCTTTACATTGCCAACTGACACAACAGTATCTTCAGGCTTGAACTCCCTGCTTACGAGCTTATAGGGTTTTGTAACAGGGATGGCATCCTGTACACCCTGCATACCGAGAAAAAGCGTGCCATCAACAGGCCCCTTGTTATAAAGGATACCTATTGACATCCTTTCGCCACCAGGTATAGGCCTTGGTAAATAGCCCTGTTCCTTAATGGCATTTATCACATTTCCTATCTCTTTCTCAGATGCGTTTTTCTTCATTACAAGTAACATTTTTTCTCTCCCTGTTTAAAATAGAAAGGGCTGATGGTTTCCCACAGCCCTTTAAAACAAAAAACCGCGGGAATTTATTTTTAGTCCGCGGTCCTTACATATTTTTACTGATGACAGATGTTTTATATTAAAGGACAGCAAACTCCTCTCTGCTCCACCAGCGCCACCACCAGCCATTGTTTTTAATGTTTTTCTCTGACATCTTATAAAGTTTGCCCTGTCCAAATAAAATTGAAATGAATCTAAACCAATAGAGCCTTTATTGTCAAGGTTTTTATTGAGGTAATATCTTCTTCCTTTTTACAGAAGGACATGTTAGGTTTGCCTCCAATCGATCAAACTAAATACAGGAGAATAGTTTATGCAAAAAATGCGGCTATTAACAGGGTCAGGGCTAATTGTATTATTGATTATATGGTCTGTTATTTCATTATATCCTGACTGGCTCTGGTTTGACACCCTTGGGTTTTCACCTGTTTTCACAAAAATGCTTGTTAGCAGATATGGTTTTGGGGTGATCGTCTGGGTACTTCTTATCGCTCTTATTATGGTAAACATATCTATTGCAAGACGCCTTAACCCTGAATACTCTTCCGGGGCATACCTGAAGAACAAGGGGCCCGAGGCTGTACCCTTCGGGCTTTCAGAAAAGGCATTTAACTCCCTTACACTTATTTTTGTAATTATATTAAGCCTTGTTGTTGCATATAAAAGCAGTAAACACTGGGATATCTTACTCAGGTACCTTTATCAGGAACCATTCGGCACACTCGACCCGGTCTTTAACCTGGACATGGGATACTATATATTTACACTGCCATTTCTTCTCCTGATAAAAAATGGCGCTATCTTCCTTATCGCTGTTTCAGCTGTTATCACAGCAGGCTGGTACCTGAAAAGCGGCGCACTCCAGATAGAGGGTGATATGACGCCCATGGATGGCGCACCTCCCTCTGTGCCTACAATAAAAATTGCTCCAAATGCAAAAAGACACCTGATCTTTATATGCGGCATTATTATTCTGATTTTTTCATGGGGCTACTATCTTAAGATATATGAGCTCCTGTTCTCTTCACAGGGGCCTGCATTCGGTGCAAGCTATACGGATGTTACTGTCAAGATATGGACATTCAGGGTAATCATAATTGCCTCTCTGGCATTTGGCGCATTCCTGATTTATAATGCATTTAAGCCCGATATGAAGATTATTTTTAAGTCACTGATCATATGGATAATCGCTATTGTGCTTTTTTCATATATCATCCCTCCAATGATTCAGAAGCTTGTGGTTAAGCCCAATGAGCTTGAAAAGGAAACGCCCTTTATAGAACGAAACATAAAATTCACCCGTGAGGCATACAACCTGAACAAAATCAAAGAGGTGGATTTCAATGTGAATGAAAACCTTTCCTTAAATGATCTTGAAAAAAATGATGCAACCATTCAGAACATCAGGGTATGGGACGAGAAGCCCCTCCTCCAGACCTACAGGCAGATACAGGCGATACGGCTTTACTATGATTTTAACAGCATAGACCTGGATAGATACAGGATAAACAATAAATACCGGCAGGTCATGATCTCTGCCAGAGAGCTTATCGTTAACCAGTTGCCTGCCCAAGCAAATACATGGGTAAACAGGCATCTCAAATATACACATGGTTACGGTGTGGTATTAAGCCCTGTTAATGAGATATCAAAGGAAGGGCTCCCGAATCTTTTTATCAAGGATATCCCGCCTGTTTCCGAGCCGGACTTAAAGATAGAGAGGCCGGAAATATACTATGGAGAAAAAACTGATGACTATGTGCTTGTAAAAACAAAGACCGAGGAGTTTGATTATGCAAAGGGGGATAGTAATGTATACACAATCTATCAGGGTAAAGGCGGTGTTGTAATAGGATCATTCATCAGAAGACTGCTCTATGCCATAGAATTCATGGATCCCCAGATACTCTTCACCAACTACCTGACGCCTGAAAGCAGGATCATGTATAACAGGAATATCCAGAACAGGCTCAATATAATAGCCCCCTTTCTTACCTATGACAATGCACCCTACATAGTTGTCTCAGAAGGAAGACTTTACTGGATAATAGATGCCTATACCACATCTGACATGTACCCGTATTCCAGCAGGTCATTAATTCCCGGCAGCAGAAAAGAGGTCAATTATATAAGGAATTCCGTTAAGGTAATAATCGATGCATACAATGGCAATGTGGACTTCTACTCCCTTGACGATGTTGACCCGATTCTTAAGACATACAAGTCAATGTTCCCGGGGCTTTTCAAGCCGATCAGCAATATACCAGAAGGGCTGAAAAAACATATAAGATACCCCAAAGATCTCTTCAGCATACAGGTTAATGCATACCTGAAATACCATATGGAAGATATCCAGGTCTTTTATAATCAGGAAGACCTGTGGCAGGTGCCTGACGAGTTATACGGGGATACCCGTCTCACTATGGAACCCTATTATATAATCATAAAACTGCCTAACGAGGAGCAGGAAGAATTTTTTCTGATGCTTCCCATGACCCCTTCAAGAAAGGACAATATGATCGCCTGGCTTGCAGCAAGATGTGACCAGTCGGATTACGGTAATCTTATTGTCTACAAACTGCCGAAGGATAAACTTGTATACGGGCCCATGCAGGTGGAGGCCAGGGTAAACCAGCAGACTGAAATAGCAAGAGAGTTCAGCCTGTGGGATCAGAGAGGCTCAAGGGTAATAAGAGGCAATATGCTTGCAATACCTATTGAAGATTCCTTCATCTATGTTGAACCGGTTTATATGGAGGCAAAACAGGAAACATTTGAAAAATCGGCCCCTGTACAGCAGACCCAGAGAGGCATCTTCTCAAAACCGCAAACAGGCGCAGCGGGAAATAACATTGCCGGAAGAGGGAAACAGGCTGCATCATCGGTATCACTGCCTGAATTAAAGAGGATTATTGCCGTGTACGGAAGCAGGGTAGTAATGAATGAAAGGCTGGAGAATGCATTAAGGGCTGTACTTGCAGCCGATCCTGCCTCCGAACAGGTCTCAACTCCTGAATCAATCGAGACCAGGGTATTACCGGATAAAGGCATAAGTGAAATAGCTAAAAAGGCCCTTATCCACTACAGAAAGGCAAAGGAGTATCTGCGTGAAGATAACTGGGCGGGTTACGGTAATGAGCTTAACGAGCTTGAAAAGATATTAACTGCCCTGGAAGAAAAAGAGGCATCTGAGAAAGAATAGAGGTGATCTACCAGAGGATTTAGATAGCCTAAAAGGCCGGGGCCGGTGTTAACTGTGCCCCGGTTTTATTTTAACGGGGTAGTATCAGATTTGATTTTTCTTTCTGCTCTGCCCTTTCCATCTCCTGATGCATCTTTTTTAATTGTTCAATCATCTGGGCCATTTCCATTTCCATTGCACCCGGGAAACGGTCTATAGCCTCTTCAAGCGTTGAGGCATTAAGTCGCGCCTGTAGAGGCAAAGGCCCATCCTGTGACATTAGCTGGGTATGGCCCACAAATATTTTGGCGCGGGTTTCATCTGCTGCTCCATCCAGCTTTACAGGGGTAAGTATCCTTATTGAAGCGGTCTTGAGGTCTGTTACATTTTCTTCCCTGTAAAGGTTATTTTTATCAACCTTGAAATCTATCCGGTTATTTTCCATCTGGTGCTCCTGATATTTAAAGGGTTTATCTTTTGTTTACATAATTTTTAAGGAGATCAGCTATAACCCATTTGAGTCATTTATGCAAACAGGGTTTTAAGGATATATCATTGAAAATTTTTTGTATTAATGATACACATCCTCGCCTGATTATAAATTAACAGTATGGGGTTATTATTCATGAAGAAACTTATTACATCCGCGCTGCCCTATGTCAACAATGTACCGCATCTTGGAAATATCATAGGCTGCGTTTTATCTGCTGATGCATATGCAAGATTCTGCAGGCTTATGGGGTATGAAACCCTTTATGTATGCGGGACAGATGAATACGGTACTGCCACAGAGACAAAGGCAAGGGAAGAGGGGCTGACTCCCCGTGAGATATGCGACAAATACCATGCGATCCATAAGGAGATATATAAAAACTTCAATATATCCTTTGATATATTCGGCAGGACATCAACTGAAAAACAGACAGAGGTAGCTCAGGGCATCTTTAAAGACCTTGAGGCTGCCGGGCTCATTTTAGAGGAAACAACAAGCAGGACATTCTGTGAAAAGGACAATATATTTCTTGCAGACCGGTATGTTGAAGGCATATGCCCAGCTTGCGGTGAGGATGGGGCAAGAGGAGACCAGTGCGATGCATGCGGCAAACTATTGGAACCGGAGAACCTGAAGAATCCCCGCTGCAAGATCTGCGGCTCTACGCCTGTATTAAAGGAGACATCACATCTCTACCTGAGGCTGGATGCACTGCAGGATAAACTTAAGGCGTGGTCAGAAGAGGCATCTAAAGAAGGCAACTGGACAAATAATGCCATACAGACCACTCTCTCATGGTTTGAAAAGGGGTTGCAGCCAAGGCCGATTACAAGGGATCTCAAATGGGGCATACCTGTGCCAAGGCCGGGTTATGAGAACAAGGTCTTTTATGTGTGGTTTGACGCACCCATAGGTTATATATCCATAACCGCAAACGCTCGGGATGACTGGAAGGAGTGGTGGCAGAACCCTGAAGATGTTACCCTTTATCAGTTTATGGCAAAGGATAACATACCGTTCCATACGGTAATCTTTCCGGCTTCACTAATCGGCACAGGTAAAAGCTGGACTCTGCTTCATCATATAAATGCCATTGAATACCTCAACTATGAAAATACCAAATTTTCAAAATCCAGAAATATCGGCGTGTTCGGTAATGATGTAAAGGAAACAGGCATTCATATTGACCTCTGGCGCTTTTACCTTCTGGCAAATCGTCCTGAAAGAAATGACAGCCAGTTTACATGGGATGATTTCATAGAAAAGGTAAACTCTGAATTTACCGATAATATCGGCAACATGGTCAACCGCACCCTTGTTTACCTGAAAAAGAATTTTGAGGGTATAATAAAGGATGTTGATTTACCGGAATCTCATAGATTGTTCATTGAGGAGTGCAAAAAAGAGTTTGAACAGGTTACCGAGGCGTATGAGGCTGTGAGGCTCCGTGATGCTGTGAGGAGTATACTTGCCATAGGAAACAGGGGTAATAAATTTTTCCAGGATATGCAGCCCTGGGAGCAGATCAAGACAGAGCCTGAAAAGGCCCATGCAACGGTCTCAGTGTTAACCTATCTTGTTAAGAGCGTTGCAATTGCCCTTTGCCCGATCATGCCTGAGACAGCAAATGGTATCCTTGAAATCATGAATATAAAGGAATACTCTTGGAAGGATATAGGCCAATTCACAGGTATGGATGGCCATACAGTTAACCAGCCTTCTATTGTACATAAAAAACTTGACCTGAAACTTGCTGAAAAATTCAGGAAGCAGTTCAGCGGTAAGCAGTCGGATTTTGGCAGGGTTGAGCTAAAGATAGGCAAGATTGAAGAGGTTAAAAAACACCCCAATGCAGATCAGCTTTACTGGCTTTATGTTGACCTTGGTGAAAAAACCCCGAGGAGCATTGTGGCAGGACTTGTGAAGAGCTACTCGCCTGAAGAGATTCAGGGGAGAAAGGTGATTGTACTTTCAAATCTCAAGCCTGCAAAATTAAGGGATATAAAATCCGAGGGAATGATACTTGTCTGCAAGCACAGAAACAAGATGGAACTTCTGGATGGTACCCCTTTTGAGCCCGGTGATATCATTACAGTTGACGGAGAAAAGGTGGATCACAGTGAGATAACAATGGAGGAATTTAATAATATTGATCTCCTTGTCAAAGAGGGTTTTTTAATGTCAGGAGAACAGAAATGCCATATAAAGGGCGTTACTGTTGAGACACATGAGCTCAGGACCGGAAAAGTATGCTGAGACAATAGGAAAGCAAAAATTTATCAGGCTTTCATCCGTAAGACAGCATGAATATCTTGCTTTTCTTGCGCGTAAAGCCCTTGAGTCTGGGGATTTCAAGGGCTTTATAAAAAGATATCATGAGATGCAGTCATGGGCTGAGCTTGATAAATACTCGCCTCCAGAATATCTGACAGAGGAAGAGGCCGTACACGAATACCTTCTGTTCCATCAGGGCTTCAGCGCTAATCCTGGTATAATAAATAAAAAGGAAGATAAACCAGTACTAACAGAGAACCTTTCATGGGCGCCCAGGTTTGATGTAACCATTGTACTGGATCAGGTGAGGAGCCCGTATAATACCGGTTCTGTGCTCAGGCTCATTGATAATTTCGGGTTCCGCAGGCTTGTTCATAATGCAGAATGGCTCAGGCTAGATCACCCGCAACTGTGCAGGGCAGCGAGGGGTGCTGAAAAATGGATACCTGTTGAGTACAGACCTGATCTCTCGGCATGGTTAGGTTGTCTTACAGTACCTGTTATAGGTATAGAAAATTCTGATGATGCCATATTGATGGAAGACTGGCGGCCTGAAACGCCCTGTGTTCTTATTATAGGGAATGAGGTTTATGGGATAGCAAAAAGACTGCGTGAGCAATGCAAAACCCTTGTAAAGATCCCTATGTTCGGGTTCAAGCAGTCAATGAATCTTCACCATGCCCTTGCAATTGCAGGGCATAGAATCACATCAAAGGTCTGATTTTATACAGGTATAAGGATTGAATCAGTTACTCTCTTCCGAGATAATTTCCCATCTCTCCTCTGCCTTTATCAGCACCATGGTTTTGCCGGATTTTACCGAGTAATTTGATGAGCTGTATTCCTGCCTGAATCTGACTTTTACCCTGTTCTCTTCATCCGGTTCAGATATCCTGATATCAGATATCCCGATCCTGATCCATTTCTTTCCTTTATTTCTTTTGGTCTTATCAAGGGCCCAGCCCTTTTTATACAGTTTGCCAGATCTGAATTCATCAGAATAGAATGAGATATAGGAGTCCATATCCCCATCATTTCCCGCGCTCCTTTCCCATGAATTTTTCCAATCCATCAGGAAACCTTGAATTTGGGCATTAACCTCTGCCTCATCCTTCTTGACCGGCATTGAAGGCTTTTCAGCTATTTTTTTCTGGATGTCCTTTTCAGAAGACGCTACAGGTTTGATCACCTCTGCCTCATCCTTCCTGGTAATCATAATAGGCTGTCTTACAGTTGATCCATTCACAGATTCAGGCTGCGTCATCTCCTTCTTTTTCGATATACCGTTATCATTGCGGGTAAGGTCTTCAACTATAATCGGTTCTGTTGTAACGTTATCTGATTTGCCTGTATCGTAATCATGATAAACTGAGATATAAACGAACAGAACGGCCATGATGATCAGTGAATATATGAGATAGATGGAAAACACCTTTCTCAGCCACTTTGGAACAAGACCAAACCTGATAATGCCCAGTGTGAACCCTTTGTCACCCCCCTTTCTCCGGAATAACTCAACAATGGTCTTGCCAAGTTTTTTAGCGTTCCTGATTTTTTTTGAAAGCCACAGCAGATCCCTGTTTGAGACCCTTTCTGTAAGTCTTTCTGTAGTGAGGATTATATTGCCCTTCTTATCGAGGGGATATTTCTTTACATATATTTCAGGAGTTTCATGTATACCGAGACCATTCATAAGGGCCTGAAGCGCACGTGGATCATCATACCTCTTTTCTGCAAAAGGGTCTTCTTCTCTTAAAGTATGATCTCGTGTGAGTTGGTTAAGTTCATTATCCTGAAATGAGTATATCCTTGCATCCCCCAGGTGAGAAAAATACATGATCTTATCCTGGACATAAAGGATACAGACAGAGACGGCCATCTTTTCGCTTATCCTCAACCTCTCTTCAAGGATAACCTTATTCGCCTCCTTCAGTGATAGAAAAATAGCATCACCGGGCGAGTTGTTCTCCTCAAGATATTTAAAGAAGACCTCCAGGATCGTCTCACGGGCAAGGTTCGCTACCTTTTTCCCAAGGTAATCCCTGCCAACACCATCAATTATGGCAAATAGATTATTATAACAGATATAGTTATTATCTTTATTAATAGAAAGGCTGTCAGAATATGTAACAAATGAATAATCAATGTCTTTCATTGATATAACTTTCTTACATTGAACTTATTGTTCATAATAATCACCGGAAATCGCGGTTTCAGCTTAAACCCATCTACAACATAGAGCATTCAGATCAAAATGTACACTATCCATTTATATTTTTTTATTCCAAGCCCCAAAAAAATTACCAAGATTTTTCATATGCGAATAGTTAAAAGGTTGGCAGCAAGTTAGCCCTGAAAGTTACCAGAAACTGTAACAGTGAGTCAAGTTTAAATGGCTGAAAAACGGATGTTGAGTAATGATAACTGGTGGGCCAGGGTAAGCATTATATCCATTCCGGAAACATTAATGTTTCCAGAATGGATATAAAAATATTATGACTTTGAATCTACATAGATCTGATCTTTTATTGCCTCAAACTTTTTTTCTCCGATACCTTTGACATTCATGATATCTTCTATCTTGGCAAACTTGCCAACATTAGTTCTGTACTCGATAATCTGTTCAGCGGTCTTTTCACCTATGCCTTTCAATTGAGAAAGCTCCTGTATAGTAGCCTTATTGATGTCAATTTTGACTGTAGTGTCTCCTGCCTGGACAGCGCCTGCAATGGCAAAAGCAAATAGAAAAATCATTACAATAACCTTTCGAAAATCATAAATCCTCCTCATAAATGCCTCCTTTTGGTTAGAAGTTATACAATCCACCATTTTAATATCATTATTATGGTGGTAACTAAGCAGTATTAATACGCAGCAGTACACCTTTATTACAATTTTGATGCCAGAATCGTTTAATCTGGATAGATAAAGAGAAATCAGTTAGGTAAAAATTAATATCTCCTGTTTTATCAATATGTTACTGCTACTTAATAAATTTTTTATTGCTCTTTTTATTTTTTTTACAGACCGATAAAAGACAATTTTAATAATAACATTTTTTACCTTGCACAGATTTTTGTGCGCCCATGCACAAAATCCTGTGCAAAACCCATGTATGTTTCAAATCTGTCTTTGATTGATCTGATTGCGAAAGATTATCCAATAAAAATCACAGGAATGTTTTTTGCATACACAACAGTGTAAAGGAGATAGAAATGGGTACAGAAGGAAATATGCAGCAGAATGAAGATATTATTCAGAAAATCAGAGCAATAACCCCCCTGAAATTTATACGTGATGATGACCTGAAGGGGCTCTTGAGATCCAGCAGGATGTTAAAATATGACCCGGATGAAATCATTTTTTCAGAAGGAGAAAAGAGTAACTGGATATACTTTCTGATCACTGGTGAAGCCGGTATTAAAAAGGAGGGAGAGATAATCGGCAGCCTGAGGAGATGCGGTGATCTCTTTGGCGAGATGGGGATAATTGACAATTCACCAAGGTCCGCCACCATTGTTGCCCTCACAAATACCGTATGTCTTGCCATAGATACATCCTATGCAGAAAAACTTAAAGGCAATGAGAAAAACGCCTTTAATTCAATCCTCTACAGGATATTTGCCGAGATCCTTGCAGAGAGACTTAGAAAAATGGATGAAGAGATGTTGAAAGTAAAAAATGATAATTACAGACTTATTACCGAGATTGAAATGATTAAATCCGGAACCAATGTTGAGATGCTGCCCTGATATGTTACCTAACTGTGCCAAATGTGAGAACTACTATATAACCTGGGATCAAAAATTCCCTTATGGTTGCAGGGCTATGGGCTTTAAGAGTAAAGAAATGCCTTCAACCGCAGTATTAAACAATTCAGGTATGGATTGTCTTCAATTCAAGGCAAAAAAAATAAAGAAAAATGTAAGCAAAGGTTATACAAGGGCCAGGCTTATCTGATAATGTAACGCTCTCCAATGAAGAGTACTTTTTCAATACCCAAACTAAAAAATTAGAGATCTCCAGGGTAAGACCGACCTTGACGCTATAAAGCAGATTGCTGAGGTGGCGCACCGATATAATACCTGAAAAAATGCCCTGTCTTCCTGTGACAATTTTATGGTGTTTGCCATGCATATTACGTATATGCGTTATACAAATATTGTCAACATTAACGTTTTCTACAGGGCGAAATATTCAAGACACACCTTTTATCATATTGTTTTTATTAAATTTAGCATTATCAACCTCTGTGGCACACATTATGCCATCTGTATGGATTATCGAGTCTATTTTATTAAAGGAGGTTATCATATGGCAGAAAAATTTTTAAACCTGGTAACCCGGCATAAGGAGAATATCAGGCAGGCAGATAGGGTAAACACAGGTAATCTGTTTCGTATGCCCTGGTCTATATCTGACAATGCATTTTCATGGCTTGAAATCACGAGGAGGTGTGACCTCAATTGCAGTTACTGTTACCAGAAAAGCGATCCTTCAAGTGACAAAACATTACTTCAGATCGAACAGGATCTGAAAGCCCTGCTTAAACTCAGAAAGACAGATACTGTATTTATAACCGGAGGAGAACCTCTCCTTCATCCTGACCTTGAGGCCGTTGTTAAGATGGTAAAATCTTACCATGTTAAACCTGTACTCATGACCAATGGAAACAGGTTGAATGAAGAGATGATCAAATCCTTGAAGGAGGCGGGTCTCTTTGGATTTGTTATCCATGTGGACAGAGGCCAGGAAAGGCCTGGATGGAAAGATAAATCCGAAAAGGCGCTGAACAACCTGCGGCAGGAGTATGCTGATATGATATATAAGGCAGGTGGCTTGATCTGCGGTTTTAATACAACCATCCTTCCTGAAACCCTTCATGAACTGCCTGACATAGTGGAATGGACAGTAAAAAACATTGACAGGGTCTGCACAAATACAATCATCCCTGTAAGGGTGCTTGGTAATGATAATGCTTGGGACCTTTATGTAAATGGTAAAAGAATTAATTACGAGGAAACAGCATTCTCAACAAGGGAGTATGCAAGTAAAACACACAAGGACCTCACCTCATCCGACCTTATCAATCAGGTTAAAAAGATTATCCCGGGTTTCAGAGCCAATTCATTCCTGGGCGGGACAGAGGTACCTGATGCGCCCAAATGGCTCTTTTCAAACGTTATAGGAACAAAGGATAAGGTTCACGGGTTCATGGGATCAAATGCAATGGAACTGATTCAGAACGGTTACCATTTTTTAAAGGGGAGATATTTGTCATTTTTAAAACCATTTATGTATGGCATGGGAAAAATGATGTTCCCCATTGGAATAATGGACAGGGATATCCGAAAGGCCTTGTTTTCATACCTTGCCGGGTGCCTGAAAATTCCGTTAACCCTGTTCAAAAAGGTTTATGTCCAGAGCCTTTTAATCCTTCAGCCACAGGATATCCTTGAGGATGGCAGACAGGATCTGTGTGATGGATGCCCAAACAAGACATACCATAATGGAGCCCTTATCTCTGCATGCAGAAAGGAGGAGTATGTCAGGTTTGGAGGCATGGTGACATTAAAGAAAAAGGAAGAAGCAATGGACTGTCAGAAACAACAGAGGGAAAATTTTGCATCATGTCAATAAAACAAAGGATCATTTTTTTATCAGCAATAACACTATTCCTCACCTGTATCAGTAATATGAACACAGTTATTGCTGACGAGCCTGATGTTGATTTTATTGTAACTGAATCCATAAGGAGATTTGAACAGGTGCATGACTTTACCTGTTTGCTGGAAAAAAAAATAAATAAAAAGGGCGTTCTATATTATGACCCTGAGATCAGAGCAAAGTGTAAAAAGCCTGCACATTATTACTTTAAATGGGGAAAGGGCGGGTTTGAAGGACAGGAGGTGATCTTTGATCAGGGCCGTAACAATAACAAGATTATAGGGCATTATGGCGGGTTATTCAGTTTTATCACCCTTAGAATTGACCCGGAGGGCAGCATTGCCATGAAGAGGAATCATCACCCTTTAAAGCGAAGCGGGCTTGTTAAGATATATGATATACTTGGTAACAGCTATGCCAGACATAAAGAAACAGGTGCAGGAATTATTGAACTCGCTGGTGAGGGGATGGTTGATGACAGGGCTGTGTGGATAATTCAGGGTTTATTTCCTCCTGACATGGGCTTTTATAACGCAAAGATAACCCTGTATCTTGACAGGGAACACATGCTGCCTGTGAAGGTAACGGTGTATGACTGGTCAGATAAGCTGTATGAAGAGTATACCTTTCATAATCTGAAGTTTAATGTCGGGCTTGATGAAAAGGACTTTGACCCTGAAAATGATCAATACAATTTTTTCTAGGGAGATAAAATGAACACCATATTATTGGCAGCACTTGCAGCATGGGTTATGGCCCAGGCAGTAAAGGTTTTATTTGGATTTATCAGATACGGAAGCGATGACAGGTCGCGTGTAATATGGAGGATCATCTGGGCGGGCGGTATGCCCAGTGTCCACAGCGCGGTAATAACATCAGTGGCAATAACAATTTTACACACCAAAGGCGTTGAAAGTGCTGTCTTTGGACTTGCAGCGGTAATGGGCCTTGTCATTATTTATGACAGAGGAAGGATGTATTCCATATATAACACCTTCCAGAAAAGATACCCTGACTTTGCCGAAGAGATACAAGTTGACCCTGTATTAAAAGACCTTGTGGGACACAGGCCATCTGAAATTATTGCCGGTGTTATTATAGGTGCTTTTTCAAGTCTCTTAATCAGCTTTTTGTGAAAAGTATGCGCCACAATAATCAAAAATTCATAAGAACAGACATATACAATTGAGTTTTCATCCAGAAAGAGGCTATTTCGGATAAAGCTTTCATTATTCAGTTATCAGCTGTCAACCAGGTCTTTGTATTATATGCCTTTTGCTGATCCACCGTCGCACAAGGCTATGGCGGGACAAGAAGCTGAACGATGATGGCTGACCGCTTTCATCCAAAAATATCAGTTTTTGGATGAGCACTATGTAATCCCTTTCCTTCCGGAAGTATTTTATTACACAATAACTATGAAATTATTTTCACATTTTTCCTGATACACAACATTACCTCAAATTAACACATTGATATATTTAGCTTTTATTTTTTTCCATTTTCAGGATTGATTTTTGCATACTATCTGATCCAAACCTGTGGTAAGAAGAAAAAACTAATTTCAGAGATTAGGAAGATTTAAAAGGGGGACTTTAAATAATGGGGGTTTGTTTTCGTTCTGCACTTACTGTTACAGCAGCAATATTTTTTTTATGTAGCCAGGCATATGCAGGCCAGGTAAAAAATTCATCTCAATTCAAACTGGAAAATGAGACTGAGAGCTTGATGACTGATATGTACAGCCCTGAAGTCAAGCTTCTGAGCCTTAACAATGATGAGCTTTTCCATACTGCAATGAACGGTTCACCTGAAGACCAGTTCCAGGCAGCCCTGCTTTTCGGGCAGGGACAGGAAGTTAAAAGGGATTTTATAAAATGTATCAGGCTCCTTGAAAAAGCCGCAAAGGGTGGTAATGTTACAGCCCCTTTTCTTTTAGGCACCATATATCTCAAGGGAGGAAGTGTATTTGAAGAGGTAAAGACAGAGGTGGAGTATGGTGGGATACTAATTCCTGCTGAATTCCCCTATGACAAAACCCTTGCGTTCCAATATTTTCTTGTCTCAGGTAACAGGGGTGATGCACTGAGCCGCGATGTATGCTGCATTATTAAGAAGCAGATCCTTGAAGCAGGTGAGGATACAGAAGGCGCAAAAAAGATGCTCCGGGGTCTTGAGGCATCTGCTAAAACCGGAAATGCCCTTGCCCAGAGATTCCTGGCTGAACTCTACAGCGAAGGCAAGATGGTAGCACAGGATGACCATATAGCCTTTGACCTGTTCAAAGAAAGTGCGGAACGCGGAGATGACTGGAGCCAGTATAATACTGCCCGAAAATATATCAGCGGGCTTGGGATTGAGCGGGATATAAAAAAGGGTTTTGAATGGATGAAAAAGGCAGCGGAGAATAATCTCTCTGTTGCCCAGTATGATCTGGCCGTGCTCTATTACCTTGGTACAGGAACAGCTATTGATAAGCAGCTTGGTTATGTATGGCTTCTGGTTGCAAAAGAGAACGGTCACAAAGAGGCAGAGACCCTTGTGAAGGAAGCAGATAAAGAGGGCTTAACAAAGGAAGAAAAAAAGGCAGCCCGTGATCTGGCAGCAAAATTATTAAAGCAGTTATCAGCACCAAAGGATAGCGGTAAACTGCTTGCTGCTTTAAAGAGTAATTGATTTTGCAAAGCCTGAAATCCACCTAAAATATCAAGTCTCAAATCATCACTAATAATACAATGCCCCGCAACAAAGCAGGGCATTTTTTTAACTGGCAAATATCTATTGGATTTTTTCTGGAATATGCTATAAGTTTCCTACTCTTCTGAGCTATTTCTTCCTTTTCTTTTTCTTACATTCCTCCTCACACTCTCAGGCTGAGCATCGTTCTTTAAAAATATAATTCTATATCTGGTTAAAAGATTTTCATGTTTGTAAGTATTATTAATTGATAAATGCTTTCAAAAAAGAAAGGGATTTGACGATGAAAAAGATAGTCCTGCTTATCATGATGTTTATGTTAATAACCGGTAATAAAGTCATTGCAGCCACACTTAATGTCCCCTCACAATATTCAACTATACAGGCCGCCATTGATGCGGCCGGTGCCGGAGATACGGTTGAAGTAGCAGCTGGCACATACACTGAGAAGATTATCATGAAGTCGGGTGTGATCATTCATGGTGCTGGGCCGGATGTGACCACCATAAATGGCGGCGGATCAGACAGGGTGGTACTCGCCGACGAGGTTGATTCATCGGCAAGTCTTGAAGGATTTACCATCACTAACGGGCGGCAAAAAGGAGGTGGAGGGATGCTCATCAAAAACGCTTCACCGAATGTGACCAATTGTACCTTTTCCAATAACATAGCGGATGATATGGGCGGTGGAATAGCCATTAGGAATGCTTCACCGACATTGACTAACTGCACCTTTTCAAACAACACGGCGGCAATTGGTGGCGGGATGTACATTATTGATGGAGCGTCACCGAATGTAACCGACTGCACCTTTTCAAACAACACGGCGGCAATTGGTGGCGGGATGTACATTATTGATGGAGCGTCACCGAATGTAACCGACTGCACCTTTTCAAATAACACGGCGGAAAATGGTGGCGGCGGAATGTTCACTGGAAATGGCGCATCGCCAAACCTGATCAATTGTACATTTACCGGGAATACCGGAAATGGAGGAGGAATGTACAACAACAATTCCTCACCCATAATAAGAAACTGTATATTCTCAGGGAACTCCTCTACTTTACATGGCGGCGGAATTGCTAATTATAGCTCTTCTCCTATAGTGAACAGATGTCTCTTTTCAGCAAATACTGCCTCCATTCACGGCGGTGGGATATTCAACAACGGATCCTCGACGATCGTAACTAATTGCATTTTTACAGGAAACACCACTGGACAAGAGGGTGGCGGGATGCGCAACGATGATGGCGACACTACGGTGACCAACTGCACATTCCGGGCAAACCAGGCAGTAGCAGATGGCGGGATAAGCAATTGGGGAGGTTCGCTTACGGCGGTCAATTGTATCCTGTGGGGAAACACCCCAATTGAGATTGGCAGCACCGAAGCAACTATGGTTGTCACCTACTCCAATATCCAGGGAGGCTATACAGGCACGGGCAATATTGATGTGGATCCCCTTTTTGTGGATCCGGCAGAGGGAGATCTTCATTTGCAGAAGGATTCTCCCTGTATAGACACCGGGGACAATTCTGCATCTTCAATACCCGCGAATGATTATGATGGAAATGACCGCATTATTGACGGCAACATTGATCGTACAGCCACAGTGGATATGGGCGCTTATGAATACAACCCTGATGGTACACAGAAATGGGTATTTTTAACAGAAGACATGATAGAATCTTCACCGGCCATAGGGTCTGATGGCACCATTTATGTAGGTTCTAATGATAAAAGACTTTATGCAATAAACTCAGACGGCACACAGAAATGGTCTTTTACTGCTGGAGACGATATTCCATCTTCCCCATCTATAGGTCGTGACGGCACCATATATGTAGGATCGAAGGATAATAACCTCTATGCAATAAATCCTGACGGTAATCAAAAATGGGTTTTTAATACCAATGATGATGTAGGTTCTTCTCCTGCCATAGGCGCTGATGGAACAATATATGTGGGATCGATGGATAATAATCTCTATGCAATAAATCCTGACGGTAGTCAGAAATGGGCGTTCACTACAGGAGAATACATTCAATCCTCCCCGGCCATAGGTTCTGACAGCACCATATATGTTGGTTCAACAGATGGAAAACTTTATGCAGTCAATCCTGACGGCACCCAGAAATGGATTTTTAATACCGGCAATTATGTGTCATCATCCCCTGCCATCGGAAGTGACGGTATAATATATGTGGGTTCAAGAGACCAAAATCTTTATGCACTAAATCCCGATGGCACAAAGAAATGGGCCTTTAATGCGGGAGGCTGGGTGGAATCCTCTCCAGTCATTGGCCCTGACAATACGGTATATATAAGCGTTCTAAGTAAATTTTACGCAATAAACCCTGACGGCACACAGAAATGGGCCTTAATTACCGGAGGCAATCTTTATGCCTCACCTGCGATTGGTTCTGACGGCACAATATATCTGGGAACAGGCGGTATTTTCAATGCAATAAACCCTGACAGTAGCTTAAAATGGAATTATCATCTTTCAGATGAATATGGCTTTTCCTCTGCGATTATAGATTCTGAAGGGATATTATACGTTGGCGCAGGGGATGGGAAACTCTATGCAATTAATACCCTGTCATACGGCCCGGCAAATTCAGCCTGGCCCATGTTCCGGCATGATGCAAAACATACGGGCTGTGCAAGGCAAAAGCCAAAAGGCATGCCCTGGCTCATGATTCTTTTGGAATAGAGTTGAAAAGAAAATATTCCTGTGAGTAATAACTATTCCTGATAAGAATAACGATAATATGTAGAGACAAGGCATGCCTTGTCTCTACGGCAATGCACACTTATCCCAACCTTACTTGAGCAAATCTATTATCAAACTTAATACTGCAACATCTATGTATGCAACCATATGGTTTTGATATATATTGCGGAAAAGAAAAATATAGAAATTACTTTAGTAGATTTTAAGGAGGATGAATGATGAATATCTGGCATACTCAATCAATTCAGGATGTGTTTCGTGCATTGCAAGTCTCTGAAAATGGTTTGAGCATCTTAGAGATTACTGATCGCCGCAAAATCTATGGCTTAAATGAGCTTCAAGAACGGGCAGGAAAAAGCCCATGGCGAATGCTATGGGAGCAGTTCACCCAGATGATGGTTCTGATTCTCATCGCTGCAGCAGTGGTATCAGCTTTTCTTGGCAAAGAAACCGAGACAGTAGCGATCGGGGCAATTGTTGTATTATTTGCCGTACTGGGTTTTATACAGGAATACCGCGCAGAAAGGGCTATGGCGGCATTGAAAAAGATGGCAGTGCCAAATGTGCGCATTCTGCGTGACGGCATATTGCAAGAATTGCCAGCCCATGAGCTTGTGCCTGGCGATATAATTGTGCTGGAAGCCGGAAATGCATTGCCGGCTGATGTACGTTTTTTAGAAAGCTTTAACCTGCGTATTCAAGAGGCCGCCCTGACTGGCGAATCTGAGCCTGTTGAAAAACATACAAATTCGATTACCGGGGATGAAGTACCGTTGGGCGACCGGCGCAATATGGGTTATCTAGGCACAGTTGTCACATATGGTCGGGGTCGGGCAGTAGTTGTTGCGACCGGCATGCAGACTGAATTGGGTAAAATTGCCTCACTCATACAGGATGTAGCCCCTGAAATTACCCCCCTGCAAAAACGGCTCGACCAGGCCGGAAAAATTCTGGCAATAACAGGCGTAATCTCTGCAGCGCTGGTAATGATCGTGGGGCTCTTACGCGATGAATCGCTCATAGATATGTTTCTGACTGCAATCAGCGTAGCAGTCGCAGTTGTGCCCGAAGGCTTACCTGCGGTTGTAACTATCACCCTTGCCTTAGGCGCACAACGAATGTTACGGCGTAATGCCCTGATTCGCAAGCTTCCTGCTGTCGAAACACTTGGCTCAGTAACGGTCATCTGCTCAGATAAAACAGGCACATTAACTGAAAACCGCATGACAGTTATGGTTGTGGATGCTGCCGGTGAGCGTCTCGATATTACTGAAACACTGCGCCTGCGGCAACCGGAAACAGCTCCTGATGACTGCAAACCGGATATGCTCAATAACATTCCTTTACCCATTAGTTTGACTCTTGTTGTAGGAGCGCTCTGTAATGATGCGGTGTTGCAACCCGGCAAAGGGCCAGGGTGTTTTCGCGCGCTTGGAGACCCTACTGAAGGGGCATTACTTATTGCCGCAGCTCAGGCAGGGCTTATCAAAGATGCTATTCAACCGGTTGCGCCCCGTGTAGCAGAGGTGCCGTTTGATTCAAACCGGAAACGTATGACAACAATTCACGAACTCATACAAGGGGATAATCTGCCTTCAACACTGAGTCTTCTTACCGGTACGAGGTATATAGCCTTGACTAAAGGTGCAGTAGACGGCCTGTTGAATCTCGCAACAAGTGTATGGGTAAATGATGGCCCTGAACCCATGACTGTAGAATGGGTAAAGCGCATCCGGCAGACAAACGACACACTAGCGCAGCGCGGCATGCGAGTCTTAGGCGTTGCGTTGCGTCCACTTAACGATCTGCCAGACAATCCGGACGAAGGGATAGAAAAAGAACTGGTGATAGTGGGGTTAATCGGCATGATTGATCCCCCACGCATCGCAGTCAAACCTGCTGTACAGACATGTAAAGCCGCAGGTATCAGGCCAGTAATGATAACTGGAGATCACCCATTAACTGCTGTGGCTATTGCCCATGACCTGGAGATTTCAGAACAACCAGAGGCAATTACCGGCGAAATGTTGAACAGGATGAGCGATTCCGAATTGGAAAACATGGTGGACAGTGTCTCTGTGTTTGCGCGGGTCTCACCTGAAGATAAACTCAGGATTGTTAATGCATTGCAAAGGCGCGGGCAGGTGGTAGCGATGACAGGCGACGGTGTCAATGATTCTCCAGCCTTAAAAAAGGCAGACATCGGCGTAGCAATGGGGATTACCGGGACAGATGTTGCCAAAGAAGCCGCAAACATGGTGCTGCTGGATGACAATTTTGCCACCATTGTGGCTGCTGTTGAAGAAGGCAGGGTGATTTATAACAATATACTCAGGTTCATCAAATTCTCACTTGGCGGTAATCTGGGCAAGGTGCTTGTGATGCTTTGCGCCCCACTGCTAGGTATCAATGTAGCGCTGACCCCATTGCAACTCCTCTGGCTTAACCTGTTAACAGATGGATTAATGGGTTTAGGTCTGGGTGTAGAGCCACCTGAATCTGATATTATGCGCTATCCTCCACGCAAACCTGACAACCCGGTTTTTGATCAGCCGCTGATTGCGCATGTGAGCTGGATTGGTATTTTGATTGCTTTTATTACATTAGCACTGGGCGCACTCTATCTTGATCCGACGCAACCGCACAATAATACCTGGCAGACAATCATATTTACCACATTAGGGTTTACACAGATCGGTCATGCCCTTGGGTTACGTGCAACAGGGAGATCACCGTTTTCACTAACCTCAAACCCTTTAATGACCGCTGTTACCTTAGCGACCATCGGTCTGCAATTGTTTGTAATATACGTGCCTTTCATGAAACAGTTTTTTGGGCTGACACCGCTTTCATTACCTGATCTGGCCATAGCAATAGCGGCAGGCAGCCTCACATTTGTCGGGGTACAAATTGAAAACCGGTTTCGTAAACGTGGAGGACGATGAAAACACCATAAGGGTAGAGACAGGTTTTAAACCTGTCTCTACGAACCCGTTTAAGCCAAACAAAATATATCTGATACCATTAACAATCATCTGTAGAGACAAGGCATGCCTTGTCTCTACGAGAGTACCGACCTTTTCCAATAAAATACTCTCAATAATCATTTAACAATATTTTCACAAATAATTACAACATGTTATCACCAATATAAAAATATTTATTTTTTATGTTGACTTGGATCACAAATGTGATTTCTTAAATCACAATTGTGATCCATTAATAAAGGAGGCGGCATGAGTAACATACCAAAGATTTCAGAGGCAGAATGGGCAGTAATGAAGGCCATATGGAATGAAAATCCAATAACCTCAAACAGGGTGATTGAAGTTGTATCCGAGTCAACAAACTGGCAGCCAAAAACCATCAGGACCCTTCTGAACCGTCTAGTCAGCAAGGGCGCAGTCGGCCATGACGGAAAAGGAAGAGAGTACAGGTTTTTTCCACTTATCGAGGAATCGGTTGTTGCAAAGGCGGAAAGCAGCTCTTTCTTAAGCAGGGTTTTTGGCGGGGCATTAAAACCTGCACTGGCTGCAATGGTAGAAAGTGAAAAGCTGACAAAGGAAGATATAGAAGAGCTTAAACGTATCCTCGATAATAAACAGGGGGAATAAATGGAAACAATACTAAAGGCATTACCTGCCTTCTTTTCATGGCTCATGGATTACACAATAGATATAAGCCTTTTTATATGCCTTATATTTGTAATCAAATCCATAGTCGCTAAACGCCTTCCTGCCTGGTGGCACTACGGCCTGTGGCTGGTACTCATTATCCGAATGATTATACCCCTGAAATATGAGAAGAGCAGCGTTCTACCTGAATTCATATCAGTAAGATTACCTGATGTAGAGTTTCTAAATACTATGCTCATTGAAAAGGATGATATGATAACAGATATTATTAATAACACCTCTTCAAGCATCAACTGGGCATGGCTTGATGATCTTTCCTTTAATGAGATCATGCTTTATGCATGGCTTGCAGGGGTACTCTCCATCGGTCTATTTATCCTCATCAAAAATTTTGGATTCTGGTTCAACATAAAACAAAAACCCATGCTGGTTGATAAAGAGATCCTTGACCTCCTTGAAGAATGCAAGATTACTATGAAAATCAACACTGTGATCGGGATAATCATCACAGATGCAGTTAAGAGCCCTGTCCTGTTCGGTTACCTCAGGCCAAGGCTCTTGCTTCCGGAAGGCGTGCTTGAAAAACTCACAAGGTCAGAGCTTACCTACATTTTTATGCATGAGCTTGGCCATATTAAGCGGCATGATATTGGTGTGTCATGGATTATTACAATGCTTCAGGTCTTTCACTGGTTTAACCCGCTTGTCTGGTATGCCTTTTACCAGATGAGGATAGACCAGGAATCTGCCTGTGATGCATCGGTGCTGGCAAGAATAAGGAATAACCAATCAAAGGATTATGCAGGCACTATTATCGGTTTTCTTGAAAAGTTCTGCCAGAACCGCCAGCTACCGGCAATGGCAGGTATTATAGAAAATAAATCTCAAATAAAAAGGAGAATTGCCATGATAATAAGCTACAAGGAAAACACAAAAAGGATTAAGGCATTAGCAATTGTCATGCTTTTAGTGACAGGGTTTATCTTTTACACCATAACAGGTTTTGCACAGGAGGGCTTGAATAATAAAACTCCACTTTCTGCGGAGGCACAAAAGGCCATGGTTGAGGCACAGAAGTTTTTCGAAAACAAGGATTTGGGAAATGCCAGGAATACAATTCTGGATTATAT
This sequence comes from uncultured Desulfatiglans sp., assembly GCA_964499695.1. GTDB lineage: Bacteria > Desulfobacterota > DSM-4660 > Desulfatiglandales > HGW-15 > JAAZBV01. The sequence continues at coordinate 1,195 of CAZCMD010000013.1, read as the reverse complement.
GGGTAAAACCCATGATACTATCCCTCCGGATGCTTATCTTATGCTCGGGTATTTCTGGTATGACGATCAGAAATTAGATGAGGCATTAAAGGTATTTGAAAAAGGGTATGCAAAATATCCTGACAATTTTGACATGCTGTCCTATTATGCTTCTACATTGTATGAAAGCGGAAAATTTGCAGAGGCCGCCCCGTTAATGGAAAAGTGTTATGAAGTATCTCCTAAAAAAAATGTAAAATTGCTTGAGGCCGCTGCAGCCGCTTATTATCAGATAAAAAATTATGATGATACCATAAGGATTATTGAGGAGATGATAGATTCACAGGATGATCCTAAACCTAACTGGATTCTCATGCTTATAGGAATATACTATGATCAAAAAGATTACAACAGTATAATAGAGACAATAGAGACATATATGGATATACCTGATGCGCCAAAGGAATTTTGGTTAAAACAAATTGCAATGTGTTACAAGGCACAGGGTAACCATGAAAAAATGTATGAATACCTTAAAAAACTGCAAGATATGACAGGGACCGAGGATACCATACTGTCAGCGGCAAATAAAACAGATCAACCTGAAAATGAAGACGAAAATATGCTCGCAGGTGAACCGGTTTATGTATTAAAGGAGGTTGATACACCACCGCAGGTTATTGAAAAGTTTACCGCTGAATACCCTTCTGAAGCCAAACAGAAAGGGATTGAAGGCAAAGTTGTTTTGAGAATTATTGTTGGTAAAGATGGCATTGCACATGAGCCACAGGTAGATAGTGCTGAACCTGCAGGGATTTTTGATAAGTCAGCACTTGAGGCTGTAGCCAAATTCAAGTTTAAACCTGCAATAAAGAATGGCAATGATGTTAACTGTTTTGTCATCTTACTCATTAATTTCGGTCTTGATGGAAAGCCGGCAGAATAAAAATTGATTTTACGGCTTCCATTAACTCTGTTAATGGAAGCCGTAAGTCCAAAACCTTCTTAAGTAATGCCTTACCCTCCGGGACCATAAGAGGTCTGATATTGACTCTTTATAATTTATCTGGTAGCAAATACCTGTTTTAATGGCGTTAAGAATTCATTGGAATGTAGGGTGGCATTTTGCATGCTACCTCTTTATCGGTGGTGTATAATCCGCCGTCGTCAAAGACTTTAACGGGGAAAAAACCCTACCCTGCCGATGAATATGTAT
>CAZCMD010000012.1:0-54516 GCA_964499695.1 uncultured Desulfatiglans sp. | reverse complement strand
AACATTGTAAAAAGGTAAGTTATCACGCAAAGCCGCAAAGAACACCAAGAAAAACAATTTATTTTAAGTAGTTACCTTTGTGACTTTGTGCCTTTGTGTGAGATTCAGCTTTTTTACGAAACCATCAATTTTATTTTTTACATCCTGATTGAAATAAGACTCTACTGCAGATTTATGGGTACATATATATACACTTGACCTATTCACTTGATTGTTTTTATATGGAGTCAATTCATGTAAAGCCGGAGACAAATATGGAAGAGATAAATGCCTTAAAAATCCGCAACAATCTGGATGAAGTTCTTGACCGCCTCAATTCTACAAGAGAACCTATATTTATTACAAAGGGTCGAAAAGTTCGGGCTGTCCTCGTTACACCGGATCAATTTGAAAAAAGGTTTTTAGACTGGAAGGTAGAGGAAGAGAAAAAACGTATTTTTGAATCAATCAAAAATTTGAGGGGAAGGAAAAAGGTAAACAAAAACAGTCTTGAAATACTGCGCAGCCTGAGAGGAGGGTATGAGGAATGATCTGGGTTATAGATGCCTCTGTTGCGGTAAAATGGTTTCTGTATGAAGAGGCTACCCCTGAATCTGACCTTATACATGAAAACGTATTAAATTTGCCTGAGAATTGCGCTGTCCCTGAGTTATTTGCCTTTGAAGCATATTAAGTTTCGGTTTAATAATATTAAATATATAAAACTATCAGGGAATATGCTTCACTATCTCCAAAAACATTTATCCTGTTATATTTCTCTCCATACCATCCTGCCATTGACCTTTTTATTAATATGAATATAATAGCGCGACTTATAAAAACCGGTGCCCTTTGGCCCGGTTTTTTACATCTTGAAATAAAGAGGATTTTCGTTTGAATAAACAGCATATGAAAGAGGTGGACCGGAGGCGTAATTTCGGGATTATCAGTCACCCGGATGCCGGTAAAACCACATTGACTGAAAAGCTCCTTTTGTTTGGCGGGGCAATACAGCAGGCAGGGGCGGTAAAGGCCAGAAAGGCGGCGCGGCATGCCACGAGCGACTGGATGGCTATAGAACAGGAAAGAGGTATATCCGTTACTGCCTCTGCAATGAAGTTCAATTATATGGATTATGAGATAAACCTGCTGGATACACCCGGTCATCAGGATTTTTCAGAGGATACATACAGGGTGCTTACCGCTGTTGACAGCGCCATGATGGTGATAGACAGCGCAAAGGCGGTTGAGCCCCAGACTGAAAAACTCATGGAGGTCTGCCGCATGCGCAATACCCCCATCATGACCTTTATCAATAAGCTGGACAGGGAGGGCATGTACCCCATTGATATAATGGCCGATATTGAAGAAAAACTCCAGGTGGAGTGCACACCGCTTTCATGGCCTATCGGCATGGGTAAAACATTCAGGGGTGTGTATAACCTTTATAAAAAGGAACTGCACCTCTTTACGCCGGGCGGTGTAACAAGGCTCACAGACGGCATAACCATAAATAATCTTGGCGATAAGAGACTCGACGAATTGCTTGGCAGCCAGGCAAGAGAGCTCAGGGAGGATGTGGAGCTGTTAGAGGGTGCAGCCAACCCATTTGAGCTTGAGCATTATCTTACAGGTTCACAGACACCTGTCTTTTTCGGGAGCGCAATAAATAATTTCGGTGTAAGGGAACTCCTTAATGCATTTATCGAGATGGCACCTGCCCCATATCCACGCATGACCACCACAAGGGAGGTCTCTCCATATGAAGAGGAATTCTCGGGGTTTGTGTTCAAGATACAGGCAAACATGGACCCTGCCCACCGTGACAGGATAGCCTTTTTAAGGATATGTTCAGGCAAGTATACAAAGGGTATGAAGGTTATACATCACAGGATAGGACGTGAGATATCCCTTGGGAATGCCACGGTACTCATGGCCCAGGACAGGGAGAATATTGAAGAGGCATATCCGGGCGATATCATCGGTATATACAACCACGGCACCATAAAGATCGGTGATACCTTTACTGAAAAGGAGCCACTCAGGTTTACAGGTATACCGAGTTTTGCCCCCCAGCACTTTAGATTGATCAGGATCAAGAATCCCCTTAAGACAAAACAACTTGCAAAGGGGCTGCTGCACCTCGCTGAGGAGGGGGCAATCCAGGTGTTTAAGCCGGTTAACAGCAGTGAGTATATTCTGGGTGCAGTGGGTGTGCTCCAGTTTGAGGTAACAGCATCAAGGCTTTTAACCGAATATGGTGCAGAGACAGTATATGAACCGGCCAGGTACATTACTGCAAGATGGATAAGCGCTGATGATCCTAAAGTATTGAAGGAGTTTGAACAGGCAAATGCCCGCAACGTTGCATTCAATGCAGAAGGGCAGCTTACATATCTTGCACAGAGCGAGTGGCACCTCGAAAGGGCAATGAAGGAGCACCCGAAGATAATCTTTAAAAAGACTATAGAATATGATTCTTAAATATATGTAAAAGGGGAAAGAATGAGTATTGAACATGAATTGAAAATTGCGGAGGAACTTGGTCTTAAACAAATACAGGTGGATGCGGTTGCAAGGCTTCTGGAAGATGGCGCCACTGTGCCATTTATCGCAAGGTACAGGAAGGAGGCAACAGGCACACTGGATGAAGTGGCTATCATAAACATCAGGGACAGGCTTGAACAGCTTAAGGAGCTTGATAAACGCAGGGAAAGCATACTTGAATCATTAAAGGAGCGGGAGCTTCTAACTGAAGAACTCAATAATAAAATAATAAATGCCCAGACCATGTCTGAGCTTGAGGATATATATCTGCCCTTCAGGCCCAAGAAGAGGACAAGGGCTATAATTGCCAAGGAAAAGGGACTTGAACCACTTGCTGATATCATATGGGCGCAACTCCCTGAAACAGACCCAATGGCTGAGGCACAGAAATTCGTGGATGCTGAAAAGGGTGTAGGTTCAGCTGACGATGCACTTTCCGGTGCAAGGGATATTATCGCAGAAAAGATAAATGAGGATCAGGCAGCAAGGGAGGCCATGAGGGGCTTCTTTATGGAAAAGAGTATGTTTCAGGCTGCTGTCATCAAAGGAAAGGAGACAGAGGGGGCCAAGTTCAAGGACTACTTTGAATGGTCTGAGCCTGTAACAAGCGCGCCATCCCACAGGGTGCTTGCCATGAGAAGGGGTGAAAAGGAGGGCTTTATTACCATGAAGGTTACCCCACCCCAGGATGATGCTATCAAAATTCTTGAAGGTCTTTTTGTGAAGGGTGAAGGCCCTGCATCAGCGCAGGTGGTTGAGGCGGTCCATGACTGCTATAAGAGGCTCCTTTCCATGTCCATGGAGACAGAGGTGCGTCTTGAGACCAAGAAGAAGGCGGATGATACGGCCATATCGGTATTTTCAAACAACCTGAGAGAGCTCTTGCTTGCACCATTCCTGGGTCAGAAGAGGGTAATGGCCATAGACCCGGGTATAAGGACAGGCTGCAAGGTGACATGCCTTGATGCACAGGGAAAGCTCCTTTACCAGGAGACGATTTTCCCATCCGGTTCCGCTGATGCCATAAGGAGCGCTGAAAACACAATAAGGGTGCTCTGTGTAAAATATAATATTGAGGCCATCGCTATTGGCAACGGCACTGCGGGCAGGGAAACAGAGACATTTGTAAGGGGGCTCGGGCTTCCGGCAGATATAATCATATCCATGGTTAATGAGAGCGGGGCATCGGTCTATTCCGCATCCGAGGTGGCAAGACAGGAGTTCCCTGACCTGGATATATCCTACAGGGGCGCGGTATCAATTGGCAGAAGGCTCATGGACCCGCTGGCTGAACTTGTTAAGATAGATCCAAAATCTATCGGTGTAGGGCAGTACCAGCATGATGTTAACCAGCAGTCACTCAAGGATGGGCTTGATGATGTGGTGATAAGCTGTGTTAACAGGGTTGGTGTTGAGGTAAATACGGCAAGCGAGCAGCTTCTTGCATATGTCTCGGGTTTAGGGCCTCAGCTTGCAAAGAACATAATAAAATACAGGAATGAAAATGGGGCGGTATCAAGCCGTGAAGAGCTGAAAAAAATTCCAAGGCTCGGGCCAAAGGCATTTGAGCAGGCAGCTGGTTTTCTTCGGATAAGAGGTGCCGCTAACCCCCTTGATTCAAGCGCGGTGCACCCTGAGACATACCATATCGTTGAAAAAATGGCCATTGATATGGACTGCTCCATAGCAGAACTCATGGGTAAGGAGGATATAAGAAAAAAGATAGACATCATGGATGAGCTTAAAAAGCCCGGTCGTGACCCCAGAAAACAGTTTGAACAGTTCAAGTTTGCTGACGGCGTTGAAAAGATAGATGATGTAAAACCCGGCATGAGGCTCCCCGGTGTTATTACCAATGTGACTGCCTTTGGCGCATTTGTTGATATAGGTGTTCATCAGGATGGCCTCGTCCATGTGAGTCACCTGTCTGACCATTTTGTAAAAGACCCTCACAGCGTGGTAAAGGTAAACCAGAAGGTAAAGGTAACAGTGCTGGAGGTTGATCTTGCGCGTAACAGGATATCCTTATCCATGAAGGAAAACCCTGAGCCAGTGGCTGAGTCTTCTGCTACTCCAAAAAGGACAGCACCAAACAGTAATATCAGGAGACCCCCTGAAAAGAGAAAGCCCGAGCCATTTAATAACCCCTTCAGAAAACTGCTTTAATATAAAGGCTTATCCTGATAAATAAAAACGTCAGGATAAGACAACATTGTAAAAAGGTGAGTTATCACGCAAAGCCGCAAAGAACACCAAGAAAAACAGTTTTATTTTAAGTAGTTACCTTTGCGACTTTGTGTCTTTGTGTGAGATTAAGTTTTTTTACGAAACCATCAGGATATGCCTTTTCCTTCATATTTGAATATCCTGTAAATCTGGTATTAACCTGTAAATTTTCTTATGAAAATTGATATTAAGGCCGATTACATAATTAATTTTTCAGATTGCATTCAGTGTATTAACTAAGCTAAACTCTGCCATGATATTTAATGGTTAGGATTTTTAGTTTTATCACCGCTCATCCTGATGTACTGAGCACATTAAGTCAGGTAGCAGGGAGGAATTATCATGAAAAAAAATGCATGTAGACCTCTTTCGGCCTTATTAATTCTGATCCCGATTCTTCTCATTTCACCCACCTTGTCAGCAACATCAGATCAGATTATCCCGGAAGCAGAGGGCAATCGGCCCCAGTCTGATGAGGATGAAGAGGAGTTTACCCGCCTTGTTCAGTTTATTGATAAATATACCGAGATAGCCACAAAAACAAAGCTCAATGTGGATTTTGTGCCCGGAATGGTAACTGTATTAAGAGGTGAAGACCTGAAGGTGAGGGGCATTAATAATGTATGGGAGGCAATGGGTCTTGTCCCCGGTATGGATATCAGCGTAAATAACATGGGCTTGAGGGATGTCCTTGTTAGGGGCATAGGAAATACCATTTCATCCGGAAACCTGAAGATCCAGCTTAATGGCATATCCATGAACTCAGCGCTGTGGGGCAAGGCATACCCTGCGCTTGATATACCGGTGGAGCAGATCGACAGGATCGAGATAATAAGGGGGCCTGGTTCGGCTGTTCACGGTGAATTTGCAAGCACCGGTGTTATAAATATCATTACCCTTAATAAGGGCAGACAGGTAAGCGCAGGGATCGGCAAGTATGACTCATATCACGGAAGCGCCTTATATTCCTTTTCCGATAGTGCCCGTGAGATAGATTTCAGTCTGAATGTGGCTGCCTTTAATACAGACGGGGCAGATGTTACCTCAGGGCCTGATCAACTCTATGGGCTGGGCATGGGGGATATCTCCAATGCGCCTGGGCCTGTTAATGAAGTGAGGGATGTTAGTAATGCGATCATGGAGTTTGCCTTTGGTAAGCTCCATGTCACAGGATATTATTTGAACGAGGGGCAGGGGGATTATTACGGGTATCTGGGGTCTCTCCCCCCTCCTCACAGCAGCACCGCCTTCCGGTTCAAAAACTATGGGGGCCAGATAAAACAGGAATTAAATATTACAGGAAATCTCCTGTTTGAGTATAACCTGGGCTTGTTCCAGCATAAATTCAGTTCTGCACTTACCTTTCAGCAACCGCCCGGTTTTGCCGGCATTTACACGGATGGCATGGCCGCAGCGCCATTTTATCAGGAAGACAGGATGGATGCGGGGTTTGATTTCACCTATACGGGGTGGGAGATGCATACGGTCAAATTCGGTGCAGCCTATGCAAATACAGAGATAGAATCAGCATGGCATGATACAAATTACACACCCTCAACAGGGGCGCCTCTAAGCTATATAGCCCGGTTCACTGGGAGCGAAAACTGGATCGAAGAAGGGATGGACAGGGAACTCATCAATATGACCCTTCAGGATGAATATAAGGTAAGTGATGCGGTTTCTGTCACAGGAGGTCTCAGGTTTGATCATTACGATGATGTAGGTTCAGAACTCTCTCCAAGACTGGCTGCTGTATGGAGGATAACACAGAATCATATTATAAAGAGCCAGTATGCAAAGGCTTTTTGTCCCCCGACCTTTAACCAGCTCTATTCAAAAAACAACCCTTATCTGGTGGGTAATCCTGCGATCGAACCTGAAACAATCGATACTTTTGAGCTCAGCTATCTGTATCGTGACGAATTGACAATGGGAAGACTGACCTATTTTTATTCGGATCTTGATAACCTTATCAGTTCAGGAGGGGGGACATACTCAAATACAGGGGCAACCAGGATATCAGGTGCTGAGATTGAACTCGAACACAAGCTGATTGATAAGTTCAAGCTTGACAGTAATATCTCCTATTCCCATTCAAGAAACAGTATCACAGGGGACTCAATACCTGAAGTAGCCGAATGGCTTGGAGACCTGGGTATCATATTTGAACCAAACAGGGATATGGCATTTAACCTGCAATATAGCTATGTTGGCAAAAGAAACAGGGCAGTAACCGATACAAGGGCGAAATTAAAGGGGTATCATACGATTGACGCTACAGTGAGTTTTTATAACTGTTTAACGCCGGGATTGACCTTAAGAGCCGGTATAAAAAATATCCTAAATGAAGATGTCTATTATGCTGCGCCTGAATATCTGTATATAAATGACTATCCAAGGCCGGGAAGAGAGTGGTGGACAAAGATTTCATATGAATTCTAATGGCTGAAACAGTAATGCTGACATCTTTTAAAATAAAAAAAACAGTTTTACCGGTTCGGAAAATAATCCTTACCTGCCTCGCTGTAATGATATTTTCAGGCGAAAGGGCCTATTCAGTAGAAAGGGATGAACTAAGTGTGAGGGCAGGCCTTGATCTGTTTCCGAGTCTGATAACTGCTGATCTTGGTATAACAGAAAAGAAAGGACCTGACGGCACCCTTATCTTTCTGCTCATTTATACTGATAACAGGGCTCAGGCGGTTTCCATGTCAGAGACACTTGGCGCACTAAAAACAATCCGTAATATACCGATTCGTGTTGAAGTATCAAATGACCTCACCATGAGAGCATATGCTGATAATCCGCCCGCCGGCATTTTTTTAACCCAGCCCCTTTATGAAAGGCTACCTGAGATCATTAAGTATGCAATTGATAAAGGCATTATTCTGTTCTCACCTTTTCAGGGGGATGTGGAAAAGGGTGTACTTGGAGGGCTTCATATTACTGACAGGGTACTTCCTTATATCAATAAATCAACCATGAATGCTGCAGGTATTAATATAAAACAGTTCTTTATGAGGGTATCGGTTATATATGGGCAATAAGTTCATTGAGTACAAATCTTCCCTTAAGGGCCGGATCACAGTTATGTTTGTGATTCTGGCATTTGTTATAGAGGTAGCTATTGCCTTTTACTGGCAATATTTTATGCGGCCTCATATAGAATCCGATATAGAGTCCAACATAAAGGCCCTTGCCCAGACCCAGAGTGGTACTATCGCAAAGGTACTGTCAGAAAAAGATGTAAAAAAAGAAAATATTATAAGTGCAATTGATGAGCTTTTCCTGCTAAGGGATTCAGTCACAGGCACACCTTTTGTGTCAGGCATAGAAGTTATAATGGATTATGATGCAATTCATGTTCCTGAAGGGTCGCTTGATATAAACAGGTGGCAGAAAACCGGAGCTGATGATGAAGATGATTACTATAATGTTGAGATACCGCTTTTTTCTGTGAGTACAAAGGAACTCCTGGGGATTGCCCGTTTTCACGGCAGCAAGTATTCATTCAGACATTTTGAGAAAAGGGTTAAAAACAGTTTTATAATTGCCACATGCGGAACAATAATACTTCTTCTAGCAGCATGGATAATCCTGCTGTACCTGCTAAAACCCCTTCGGTTTCTCGCCGAATCTATTGAATCAGGTAATATCAGGGAGATTGAGCCTGTTTCCTCCAAAAGTAAAATGGTGAGCAGCGAGATACGCCTTATTGACATGAAACTTACCGAACTCCTTGGAAAGGTAAACGGATATACAGATGAACTTGAGGCCCTTAATCGTACCCTCTGGGACAGTGAAGAAAAATACCGCCAGTTTCTCCAGAACTTTGTTGGTATCGCCTATCAGGCGGATAAGGAAAGCTTTGAATTTCTGCTGATACATGGTTATGTGAGGGAGATATCAGGGTATGATGAATCGGAAATACTGGACAACAGGCTTACATTAAAGATGCTGATTCATCCCGATGACCTTAATAAGGTCATGGCTGATATTGAAAAGTTAAAGACCGGGGCCGAGCAGGTGATAGACAATGAGTTCAGGCTCAGCCGCAAAGATGGAAAGGTAAAGTGGGTAAGGGATATCTGCAGGATTATAGATCCCGGTAACGGTAAGACGGGGTTTATTCAGGGGGCATTTTATGACATAACAGAGGGCAAGAACCTTGAGTCAAGGCTCTATCAGGCCCAGAAGATGGAATCAATCGGCACCCTTGCCGGTGGTATTGCCCATGATTTTAACAATATCCTGGGCATTATCCTGGGGAATGCGGAACTTACAAAAATCACCATGGAAGAAGGCGGTCCGATTGAAGATTTTATAGGCGAGATAAAGACTGCGTGTCTCAGAGCAAAAAAAATGATCGAGCAGATACTTGTTTTCAGCCGTAAAAGCGATCAGGAATTTGCCCCGATAAACATAAACAAGGTCATAAGGGAGTCTGTCAACCTGATCAGGGCCACAATACCTTCAACTGTATCAATATCCCTGAATATCCCTGAAACAGAAGACAACATAATAGGTGACTCAACCCAGATAAGCCAGGTAATGCTTAACCTGTGCGCAAATTCCGCTCATGCCATGCGTGAAACCGGAGGTACGCTCGATATTACAGTTATGAGATTCGGCGCCAAAGACAGGGTAAAGATACAATATTTTGATCTTCCCGATGGCGAATATATGGAATTGCAGGTGACAGATACCGGGCACGGAATAATGCCTGATATAATAGATCGTATCTTTGACCCCTATTTTACAACCAAAGGAGTGGGAGAGGGGAGTGGAATGGGGCTTGCTGTTGTTCATGGGGTAGTGACAGCCCATAATGGAAAGATCCGTGTTGAAAGCACCACCGGCAAAGGCACATCCATAAGGATAGCCTTTCCTGTTGTTAATGAGCAGCCTGAAATGGAGAGTGAATCACCTGGCGCCCTTTTCGGGGGAGCCGAAAAGATACTTATCATAGATGATGAAAAGAGTATCGTTACCCTGCTTACCTATCTGTTTGAAAGGCTTGGGTACACAGTAACTTCAGGGACTGATCCTGTTGAGGCATACAGGGTATTTGAAAATGATCCGGATGGATTTGACCTTATTATTACAGACATGACAATGCCTAAAATGACCGGATTTGATCTGACGAGAAAGGTAAAGGCGCTAAGGCATGATATACCTGTTATACTCTGTACCGGCTACAGCGATCTTATTGATGAACAGAGTGCCCTTGAAGCAGGCATTGCAAAATATATAATGAAGCCTCTCGCATTGTATAACGTGGCTGAAACGGTACGGCGGGTTCTGGATAACAGGCAGCATACTTAAGGGCTTAACAATTTTCAATACACCATCTTGAAGAATTTTCACCATGGAGTACACGGAGAGCACGGAGTAAAAGCTTAAAAATATTAAACCTCTGTGAACTCTGTACCTCTGTGGTAAATGATATTCTTTATTTTACGTTGTACCTTAGATAATTAACTCATCTCCAGGCTTAAGGTACCTTATCTTCTTGTTTGATGATACCTTGCTGAATTTGAGGTGCGTGCCGTAAAAGATAACCTCTCTGTTTTTTAAATAAGGGAGTGCATGTTCTACAAGGTCATCCTCAGATATATGAACCTTTACCGTATCGGTTTTTTCGCCATTCAGGTCTATCAATATAGCATCCGCATCATCCATGCATGATAAAAGGCTCATATCCCAGTATGAGTCAGCTATATACAGAAGCCTTTTCACGCCTGCATCAAGATTAAACCCGTATGTCTCTTCAGAATGGAACATCTTTATGGGTGTGACGCTGTATTTTGCACTGACCTTCACCTTTTTACCCTCTTTTACCTCGTGACACCTGACATATGTATTTACCCAGCTTAGCATCTTGCTTTCAGGCCCGAAGGCAAGGGCGCATAAATCTAACACCCTTTGTTTAATACCTTCAGGTCCATAAATATCTATTGCACTTGTATATCCGTCAAAAAAATTTTTTAGAAGAAGGAATGGAAGCCCGAAACAGTGGTCTGCATGGAAATGGGATATATATATTGCCGATATATTGTTTCTATCTATGCCCTCCCTGTACAGGCTGTTCATTATATCGGGCGGGGTTTCAACAAGAAGGGTATCATCTACAATAAATGCGTTATACGGGAGCCCATCATTTATTGCCCCTCCTGTCCCGAGCATTTTTATTCGCATTGTATTCTCTCTTAAGAAACCTTTTCCTGTGTGTTATCCATTTGTACATCATCCCATGGCTCATCGCTGGTAAGCCATCTGAAGGCGTGATAACGGTTGGCAAGAACCCCGTATATCAGGTCTTCAGGCCTGACACCCTTATCAGCCGCCTCCCTGTAATTGAGATACAGCCTGCTGACCCGGTCATTTTCCGCATTGATATCCGGTGCTGGCCTGAATTCTGCGGTGGATATGAACTGATCTATATTGCCACCGAGGGTAGGCATAATCTCATCAACCAGCCTTATACTGTTACAGGTTTTTGTCGGGAGGCCAAGGATATCAACCTTATTGATTGTCCATAACAGCGCCCATTGTGCCTCCTGAAGCCACTGTGAACCAGATCTGTCCTCTCTGAAGACCCTTGGAGATAACAGTATTGTCTGCTCATGGGGTGATGCATGTTCCCAGAGGTTCTGATCCTGCAACCACGAAGTGATAGCCCTTCTATCAATACCTGAGCCTGCTGCCACAACTGAATGAAGTAAAAGAATTCGAATGGCAACCTCCCCAGCAGTTCTCCAGTAGCTCTCATTTATATCTTCCGAGGGTGGTAAGATATCCTGTGTATTAATTCCAAGTGCCTCTGCCCATTCCTTAGTCTGTGTCATTTTACCTTTCTCCGGATTTGTTGTTTTATAAGCATATTAGTGACTAAACCATTTCCAATATACCGGTTTAAATAATAAATTTTCACCACGGAGTACACAGAGAGCACGGAGTAAAAGCTTAAAAGATTAAACCTCTGTGAACTCTGTGCCTCTGTGGTAAATGGTATTTTGAAATTTTCCACTCTTTTAATAACGTTTATTTACAAACCTCAGCCATTCTTTTTTGAAATTCATCCATGGTGAAGGAGTATTCCTGTGTCCCGTAACATTCCACTGCAAAGGAGGCACATACGCTCCCCATAATTGCGCTCTCTTTAATATCCATTCCCCTGACAAGGCCGCTTATAAGCCCGCCCCTGTATGCATCGCCTGCGCCTGTAGGGTCAAGCACACGGTTTGCCTTCACAACAGGTATATCTGTTTCGCTGCTCTGTGTGATAATTACTGAGCCTGATTCTCCCTTTGTTACAATTATGGTTTCTGCCCGGTCAAGAAGGGCATCTCTATCAAACCCGGTAATATTCATGATCATATCCAGTTCATATTCATTGCATATGAGTATCATTGCCCCATCAATGGATTTTTTAAGCTCATCCGGGGGAATCACCGGGATCTGCTGACCCGGATCAAAGATATATCTTATGCCCATTTCCTTGCAATGACGCGGATAATTAACCATATCATCCAGATTCCCCGGTGATATTATAATGATGGTGTTTTCAGGGTCAAGGGTGTTGAAATCAAGGCATGATGAATTGCCCATTGCGCCTATATTAAATACGGTTATCTGGTTACCTGTTTTATCGGTGGTGATGAATGCCCCTGCGGTGAAACACGTATCAATAATCCTGATCATGCTGGTGGAGATCATGTTTTTTCTGAGCCAGCCCATGTATTTTGCATGATCCTGTCCTATGGCGGCAGATATCTCAGGCGTTTCACCCATAAGCCTGAGGGCATAGGCAATATTGCCTGCTGTGCCGCCAAATCTCTCCATCATGCCATTAACAGTGAAGCAGACATTAAGGTTATCTATCTTTTCAGGCAGTATATATTCGGAGAATCCTGCCGGAAACCCCATAATCCTGTCATAGGCCATAGAACCGGAAATAATTGTTTTCATGTGAATATTACCTTTCAAATTAATATGTTAGGAAATTAAAAAAAATCTATAGGTAATCTTTTTTTTTGTCAACCATTTCTAACAGCATGAAATATGGGGTAGGTTATTGACAAAGAGGGTTTCTGATAATAGTAAATAGTATCCATCCAGAAAGAGACAAATTCTGGATGAATGCTACCTATGGATAATTAGGAGATAAAAATGTCTTTAAGGTTTGTAAGGTTTGCCGCTGTAATCTTTCTGATGGTATCAGGCGTTACGCCTGCTGGTTTTGCTGAGGAGCAGGTTTCTCAAGATAAAAATGATGGAGTGGAATCCAGCTCTGTGCAGGAGGCCATTAATAGAGACAGGGAGTTGATCAATAAACTCATGCCACAGAATCAGCCGCCAAGGCAGCCTGATCCCATTGTAAAGGATGTTGAGTTTGAGATCATGGGCAATCAGGTTATGGGGAGTGAGACAGCCCGGCTGATAATTGTGCAATTCTCCGACTATTCATGCAGCCATTGTGCTTTTTTTACAAAGGTGATCCTGCCTGATATACAGAAGAACTATATAGATACCGGAAAGCTGCGATTTACAGTTATTGATTACCCTTTTCCAGGAAACCTCCCTGCGGTGACAGCGGCTGAGGCGGCACATTGCGCATCTGATCAGGGGAAATTCTGGGAGATGCATGAAGAGATCATGTTTGATCAGGAAAAGATAGAAGATATTTACGGAATCGCCTCTGTCATAAATCTGAATATGCCTGATTTCAGGGTCTGCATGGAGATAAAGAAGTATGCAGATACTGTAATTAAAAATATTACCCTTGCTGATAAGCTTGCCATACCGACTGTGCCAGGGTTTATCATCGGGAGAGTCGACTCCGATAACCCCCAAAAGGTAAAGGGAATATCATTTATACGTGGTGCAAAACCTTATGACATATTCAAGGAAGCAATAGAAAAGGCCCTTGTAGACCTCGCAAAATAAAAAGATTAATGTACCGGATGCTATTTATGTGGTGAGAAAAAGCATACAAATTTTTTGCAGGGTGGGGTTCTTGCCCCGCTATTGAAAAGACAGTCTGCTAACTTGTTGAAATTATTCAATGCCAAATTTAAAAAAAGAGCAACTTGTGGTCTTAATCTTATTTGAGCAACAGCCCCTCAAGGGCAGACCTGGTCTTTCACTACAGAACATACAAAGAAGGAGTTCCCACGGACCGTGGGAACCAGGAAAAAGCAAGTCCCTATTGACTACTCTTCGATTTTCGGGGCACGGGAGTTCTGGCCGTTCTGGTGCAGAATTAATGCTGTAGCCTTTCCTGACTTGTCAGTTTCAAAAGTTATCTGAGCATCGACTACCTTGAGAAAAAATTCCTGCTCCTTTTCAGGGAATATTTCCAGCGCTTGTTGGCCTGTGAGTTGCGCATATAGCTGGTTTCCCTTTCGTGTAACAGTAATTAGAACATTGGGGGCGAACTCATATTTTCCCACATATTTTTCCAGAATCTCGGGAGCCAGGGAGATTTCAGTGCGTTTCTTTGGCGGTTGCAGCATGGGAGAGTCCGGCGGTAGCAACTGGGAATCCGGATCAAGAAGATGGAATCCCAGGTCGTTGACACCTACCGGTGTCGAAACATTGGTAAGCACCACCACCCCGGTGCGCGTCTTTGGATCGAATCCAGCAAAGGCCGTGTATCCTCCCGTTCCGCCGTCATGCCAGATGATGGCTGAATCTTTCGTCAGTATTTTCCACCATCCAAGTCCAATTTCCATTCCAGAGTCGGCAGATGTCCATGTGGTGCGTGACAAGGTAATGGCAGGAGCAAGACCCGTGTCCTCATAACCGATCTGGACAGCCAGAAACGAAATCATATCGGATGCCGTGGAACGCAGGGGTCCGGCACCGGCAAGCGTCGGATTGTCCCAGTTCGAAGTGGGCTCAAACATGCCATTGTGTCCTATTGCCAGGTGGGATTTCATATCTGGAGAAAGTGTAATAGTCGTACTTTTCATTCCAAGCGGAAGACAGATACGGCTCTTTACAAGTGTCTCATAATTTTTTCCGGCCCCCAGAGCCAGGACGTGCCCCAGAAGACCCATTCCAAGGTTGGAATATTCAACCTGTATACCAATGTCCCGGGGAAGTACGTAATCGGAAAGAAAATTATAAAGCTGTTTAACCGAATAGTTGGCAAATGGATTTTGAGGATCAGCTCCTGCATCGAGATTTGAAGGTAAACTGGGCAACCCGGACCGATGCCGGGAAAGATCCTCCAGCGAAATGACGCGGCCGTTTCGTTCCGGCATTTTCACGTCTGGTGGGAGATATTTGGAAACAGGATCATTAAGTGCCACTTCACCGCGGTGGACCATATCTGCCAGCAGGAGAGAAGTAAAAACCTTTGTAATCGAGCCGATCTCGAAAACAATATTTTCATCCACCGCATTCCCATTTTCACCGGTACTCCCTGCGGAAATGAATCTCCGTCCGGAAGGTTCGATAACCCCCACCACAATACCTACACGATCAGCAGTTGCCCCCAGCCGCTCGGTAAGAATATGATGGATTTTTTCATTAGATGGCACAGTCGATTTGGCTGAGTCTTCCCCGAAAACAAAAATAGAAAAAAGTAAAACAACGACGACAATAGTTCCCTGAAACAGTAATTTTCTCATGAGTTACTTCCTCCTTATCTTTAAAGACATATAAATTAAAAAATTTCATTTTTGAGAAAAATGGCCTTCTACATTCACGTCGATCTCACATTATGATGAAACACCTGCATTTACGATATTACATTTTGTTGTTATAGTGGCACATAGCAGGAAATGAATTTCAATGTTTGTCTTAATAAAAACCATTTCACATTATGCCACAGAAATAATAAGAATCATGATAGCCGACGCATTGTTCAGGGCATGAGCGGTCATTGATGCAATAGCTGATCCGCGCCACTCCCTTATAGTGCTGAGGTTGAACCCTATGACGCCAATCGCGGGGATAGCTACCCATCCCTGCGGATGGAGGATTGCAAAAATCAGGCTTGTAATAATGGCTGATACCAGCCATGGGAAAGACCGGCGTAAATATCCATATAATGCGCCTCGGAACAGTGTCTCTTCCGCAAAAGGGGCATATACACAGGCTAATAAAAACAAATACAGGGGGCTTTTGCTAAGATCAAAAACAACAGGATGGGTAGGGGTTACCCCGGTGTATCTGGCCAGGATCGTTACAACAACAATTGCCATAATCAGTAGCGGAAGGCCGGTAATAAAACCGGCAATCCCTGCGCCAACTTCACGAAAAATGCCTTTTCCCCGATTCCACCCGATTGCTGTACGATAATCATTCCATTTCATACCCCTGATCCACGGCCATAGAATTGGCAGGAGGCCAGCGAAGATAGATGCCGGTATACCTCCATTATAAATACCAGGAACAAATTTCCGCATCAGTATTGGTAATACTATGGAGAGGACCAGATAGATGGCAAAGGTCTCGATCAGCAAACTTACCGGGTTTTCAGGCATCATAAGATGACTTTTAATTTTACCTTTCGCCCACTGTACAATGGCGATGATTAAGAGGATCACTCCACAAGTAAGAGTTGCCATAAACATCATTGTGAGTAGTCCCAATAGCATCACCATACGAAATGCTGACTTAAGGACTGCCTGTCGTTCCGGGTCTGTGTCAGGTTTATCCTGGCTTAAGGCGAGCCTTCCGATCCAGCCATAGTCTTTGATAATATTGAGTTGATTTGAATCAAGAGAACCGCTGCCATCGCTATAGAGTGTATAAAATAATGGTAGATTTTTACCATCTATGACGACAGCCGGATTGGCTGCCATTTGCTTAAGCTCCTGAAGGGCTGCCTCTCTCCCGGATAATTCAGCAAGGATCGGAATACTTGAAAGGTACCTGTTTCTTCCCTGATTATTTTTAATTTCCTTTTCCAATTGAGTAAGACGATTAGTAAGTAAAGGGTTTTGCCCGGCTAGTTGCCTGATGCCGACAAAATATTTCCCGGATATCTGTATCTGCATATTTGAAACAGAGTCTGCCAGTGATCTATCCAAACTCCTTCGGTATATTGTAATCTGGATAAAAACAATGATTGCGATTATGAAAAACCATGAAACTGCAACATTCACCTTTGATTGATTCATCTAAATTTCCTTTGCTATTTTTTTTAAGGGATCATGTTTAAGTATCAGGAATCCTTCTGTTATGCCGGAAAAGATTCTGACAGCATGATTAAGAATCAATTATTGTTGAGCGTCATATTTCAGGCTCAGATCTTTCCACGCAAGGATTTTTTTATCGGCTGTCATCAATATTGATGATGTTTGAAGGGCGGTGGCAACAATAAGACGGTCAGCCGGATCACCATGAAATTCCTTCAAACCGCCTGCACGAATGGCAATTGCTCCATCTAAAGCTATCTCATTTAGTCCGTTTTCAAGTAATTCCCTGCGCCAGACATCCATCGGAAGCCGCATATCCAGTCTCCCTTTTTTTATCAGCATGGAAATTTCCCAAAAACTGATAGCGGAAACTGCAAGTTTGCCTGCACCAAGTTCTTCATCAATGCGCTGCAATGCACTTTTCCCAAGACGAGACCCCTTCTCATCAAGCCAGACCAGCACATGCGTATCCAGGAGTATCATTGTTCCACTTCCCATGGCATGTCTACGGGTTCAATAAGATCATCCAGGCTTTGTACTTTACCTTCATGCAATCCGAATAAACTTTGAGGCTTTGTCTTATAAGGAACGAGTTTTGAAATCGGCTTGCCGTTTTTCAAAATTACTATTTCCTCACCGTTTTCGTTGACCTCTTCCATCAGCTTTAGGCACTTTGCCTTAAAAACAGATGCGTTGATTGTTTGCATTTGAACCTCCTTTTTTACTTCTATTTGACTATAGTCAATTCCATGGTCATTTTCAAGTGATAAATTGTGGGTCCTAAGATTCAGCATTATTGGGAAGAGGGGTGACTGTCAGGTTTATTCTGGGGGCTTATAAAATTTACTTGACAAAAACAGGTAAAAAATTAAAATACTAGTAAAACGATAGTGAAAGTAGTTTAGAGGCAAAATATGAAACTTTCTACAAGAGTAAGATATGGTGTAAGGCTTATGGTTAACCTGGCAGAGAGATATGGTCAGGGGCCTGTTTTTTTAAAGGATATTGCTTTAGAGCAGGAGATATCTGAAAAGTATCTCAGTCTTATTGTAATCCCTCTCCGCTCAGCAGGTCTGGTTTTTTCTGCAAGGGGCGCAAATGGAGGATATACCCTGGCGCGTGACCCCAGGACAATTACACTTAAAGAAGTGGTGGATGTGCTTGAGGGAGAACCATGTCTGGTTGATTGTGTAAGGGACCCTTCTGCATGTAATCGAACCTCTCATTGTTCAAGCAGGGGTGTCTGGCAGAGGGTTGGTGATAAAATCGCGGAGGCGTTAAATGAGGTTACACTGGCTCAAATGGCTGACGACTCTCAGGAAAAAAGGAATAAAACTGTTAATTATGAGATCTGATCTTTCAGGATTAAATATGCTCAGTTAACAAAATTTAAATAAATTTATTGATAATCAGGAGTAATTATGAAGCGGATATACATGGATTATGCAGCCACAACACCGGTAAGAAAAGAGGTCCTGGATGAAATGCTGCCTTTTTTCACAGAGACCTTCGGGAACCCCTCAAGTCTGCATACGTTCGGCCAGGAGGCAAAAGATGCTATGGAAGAGGCAAGGGAAAAGGTCGCCTCTGCTATTGGCGCCACCCCGGATGAAATCGTATTTACCAGTGGCGGGACAGAGAGTGATAATTTTGCTGTAAAGGGTGTGGCCTTTGCCAAACAGGAAAAGGGTAAACATATTATTACCTCAGCAATTGAGCACCATGCTGTCCTTGAACCATGCCGCTTTCTTGAAAAAATGGGTTATGAGATTACCCGTCTTCCAGTTGATTCAAAGGGCCTTATCGACCCGTCAGATGTGAAAAAGGCCATTAAAAATGATACGGTTTTGATCTCTATCATGCATGGCAATAATGAAATAGGCACCATCCAGCCCATTAACGAGATAGGTGCAATCGCAAGAGAAAAAGGTATAATCTTTCATACTGATGCGGTACAGACCCTGGGTCGCACGCCTTTCAATGTGGATGCCATGAATGTGGATCTTGTAAGCACATCAGGGCATAAGATCTATGGCCCCAAAGGGATCGGGTTTATATATATCCGGAAGGGCACAAGGATTACCCCCTTCATGCACGGTGGTGAACAGGAGCGTGGCAGAAGGGCTTCAACACACAATGTACCCGGGATTATCGGGCTTGGAAAGGCGGCTGAACTCGCTATGGTTGATCTTGATAAAGAGACTTTAAGGATTACGGCCCTGAGGGATAAGCTTACCAGGGGGATTCTTGATAATATAGGAGACACCAGGTTGAACGGTCACCCTATTAAAAGGCTCTCCAATAATGTACATGTGTCGATTGACTATGTGGAAGGAGAGTCACTGCTTTTATATCTTGATATGGAAGGCATTGCCTGTTCCACAGGATCAGCATGTTCTTCTGCGAGTCTTGAACCCTCCCATGTGATGACAGCGATAGGTGTATCACCGGATACTGCATATGGTGCATTGCGGTTTTCCCTCGGGCGGCAGACAACAGAGGAGGATGTTAACTTTGTAATAGATACACTCCCGGGTATCGTAGAAAAACTGAGAGAGATGTCACCGGTCTATAAAAATAAAATAAAGGAGCCCAAAAGATGACTTCAATAGATGGTAAATTAAAGATAGAGACACTGGCATTGCATGGAGGTCAGGAACCTGACCCGGCAACAGGGTCGAGGGCAGTGCCCATATACCAGACAACATCATACCAGTTTAAAAGCAGTGAGCATGCTGCCAACCTGTTTGGTCTTACTGAGTTCGGGAATATCTATACAAGGCTCATGAACCCCACTACAGATGTATTTGAAAAAAGGATGGCTGCCCTTGAAGGTGGCATAGGCGCCCTTGCGGTTGCAAGCGGTCAGTCTGCCATAACCCTTGCACTGCTCAACATTGCCCAGGCAGGGGATGAGATAGTATCAGCGGACAACCTGTATGGCGGTACATATAACCTGTTTCATTACACATTTAAGCGGATGGGTATTAATGTAAAATTTTGCAAATCAAATGACCTGAATGCATTCCAGCAGGCCATAACAGAAAAGACAAAGGCGGTCTATGCTGAAGCTATTGGTAACCCGAAGCTTGATGTAGCAGACCTTGAGGGCATATCAGCAGTGGCCCATAAGAACGGTATTCCTTTTATACTGGATAATACTGTGGCACCCTATCTCTTGCGGCCCATGGATTTTGGTGTTGATATAGTTGTCTATTCTGCAACTAAGTTTATAGGTGGGCATGGTACAAGCCTTGGTGGGGTAATAGTGGATTCAGGCAAATTTGACTGGACAAACGGGAAGTTTCCCCTGATAGCAGACCCTGATCCGAGCTACCACGGGATAAACTTTGTGGAGGCATTAAAGCCATTAGGGAACCTTGCCTACATACTTAAAGCGCGGGTGACCCTTTTAAGGGATATTGGCCCGGCGCTCTCTCCATTTAATGCATTCCTCTTTTTACAGGGGTTAGAGACCCTGCACCTGAGGATGCCGCGCCATTCAACCAATGCCCTTGGGGTAGCCGCATATCTTAAAAAACATCCGAAGGTGAACTGGGTTAATTACCCTGGTCTTGATGACAGCCCTGAAAAAGAGCGTGTTAAAAAATACCTCAGGCATGGTGCTGGTGCCATAATTGGCTTTGGTATAAGGGGCGGTAAAGAGGCAGGTAAAACATTTATTGATTCTCTTAAACTGATATCACACCTGGCAAATGTGGGGGATGCCAAGAGCCTTGCGATACACCCGGCCACCACAACTCACCAGCAGCTTTCAGCCGAGGAGCAGCTTGCAACCGGTGTTACGCCGGACTTTATAAGGCTTTCAATTGGCATAGAGCATATTGATGATATAATAACCGACATAGACCAGTCACTGGCAAAGGTATAAGGAGGGATGAAATGGGAAAGATATATGATGATATTACAAAGACAATAGGCAACACACCATTAGTAAAGCTTAACCGTATAACAGAAGGCCTTGAGGCAACTGTACTTGCAAAGATGGAAAACTTTAATCCCCTTTCAAGCGTAAAAGATCGTATTGGCCTTGCAATGATAGAAGATGCAGAAAGAAAAGGGCTGCTTAAGAAAGGTTCTGTAATAATAGAACCCACGAGCGGGAACACAGGAATAGCCCTTGCGTTTGTAGCGGCTGCAAGAGGCTATAAAATTATGCTTACCATGCCTGAGACCATGAGCATGGAAAGACGACAGCTTTTAAAGATGCTGGGAGCTGAGCTGGTGCTTACTGAAGGTGCAAAGGGTATGAAGGGTGCGATAGAAAAGGCTGAGGAACTTGCAAAGAATACCCCTAACAGTTTTATACCCCAGCAATTCAATAACCCTGCAAACCCTGAGATACACAGAAAGACCACCGCGGAAGAGATCTGGAACGATACAGATGGCAAGGTGGACATCATTGTAGCAGGCGTGGGAACAGGCGGTACCTTAACAGGAGTATCCGAGGTGATAAAAAAACGCAAACCCGGATTCAAGGCCATAGCAGTTGAACCCGAGGCATCCCCTGTGCTCTCTGGAGGCTGCCCTGGTCCGCATAAGATCCAGGGTTTAGGTGCGGGGTTTGTGCCAGAGGTACTTAATAGAGATATCATTGATGAAATCATACAGGTGAAGGCGGAGGATGCCGGCAGGACAGCAAGGGAACTGGCCCGGTTAGAAGGTATCTTAGGGGGCATTTCTTCGGGTGCTAATGTATGGGCTGCAATTGAGGTCGCCAAGCGTCCGGAAAACAGAGGCAAAAATATCGTGACAGTTATCTGCGATACGGGTGAGCGCTATCTTTCAACCTGGCTGTTTCAGGAATGACAGGTAATTAGTAGATGGTCAAAAAAAAGGATGATAATCAGGAAAAGAGTGTCGGGATCGTAGAAACCTCTTTTTACACCTTTTGCGGGCCTGATTCCCGGATGACGCTCGAAAGCGGGGAATGCTTGAGCCAGATAACACTCGCATATGAGACATATGGAAGGCTTAACAGAGACAAGTCAAATGCCATCCTTGTGTGCCACGCCCTTTCAGGCGATGCCCATGCAGCAGGGGTGCATGAAGGTCAGGATAACCCGGGGTGGTGGGATGAGATGATCGGCCCTGGCAAGGCATTTGATACAGACAAATATTTTGTCATCTGTTCAAATGTGGTAGGCGGATGCAAGGGTTCAACAGGCCCCGGTTCAACTAACCCCGCAACAGGAAGACCCTATGCACTGGATTTTCCATTTATCACTATCTCTGATATGGTCAATGCCCAGAAGCATCTTATAGATTCTCTGGGCATCAAACAACTTCTAAGCGTTGCGGGAGGATCAATGGGTGGGATGCAGACGCTCCAGTGGGTAGCCTCATACCCTGATTTTATCAGCTCTGCCATCCCTGTGGCGACTACACTTAAACACTCACCGCAGCAGATAGCCTTTAACGAGGTGGCGCGGCAGTCTATAATGGCTGACCCCACATGGTGTGATGGTAACTACTATGAATATGGCCAGCCTGAAAAGGGGCTTGCAGTGGCGCGGATGATAGGTCATATCACGTTCATGAGCGACCAGTCCATGGAGGAGAAGTTTTCAAGGAGGCTTAAAAAGGGCAGGCTCAATTTTAATTTTGACCCGGAATTTGAGGTGGAGGGTTATCTCCATTACAGGGGTGCAAATTTTGTTAAACGCTTTGATGCCAACTCATATATCTATCTCACAAAGGCACTGGATTATTTTGATCTTTCAGGTGGGAAGCTTATCCCACACGGGAAAAGACTTTTCACAAGGATCATGGTTATCTCATTTAAGTCAGACTGGCTTTACCCCTCCAGCCAGTCACAGGAGATTATCCGGCTTTTAAAACAGAGGCATGTCAATGCCACCTACTGTGAGCTTAATTCGACCTATGGTCATGATGCCTTCCTGGTTGAGATAGATGAAGAGACAACCCTGATCAAACATTTTCTTGAAAAGACCTTTAATGATCTTAAGGAGACAGATAATCATGGCGTCAAATAATATCCGGCTGGATCATAAAATAATCTTTTCGGTTATAGAACAGGGTGCAAAGGTACTTGACCTCGGGTGCGGCGAGGGTGACCTGTTGCATCTACTTGTGCAGGAGAAACAGGTTATTGCGCAGGGCATTGAAAAGGATGACAGTGCAATACAGGAATGTGTTAAAAAGGGGTTGAGTGTGTTCCATGATGATATTGAAAGCGGCTTGAGGGAATATCCAGACCATGCCTTTGATTATGTAATACTCAACCAGAGTATGGAAGAGGTAAGGAATGCAGACACCCTTATTCAGGAAGCCCTTAGGATAGGTAATAAGATTATTATCGGCTTCCCCAATTTTGCCTATATAAAGGCCAGACTGATGCTATTCCTGAAGGGCAGGGCGCCAGTAACAGACTCATTACCCTACTCATGGTATGATACACCCAATGTTCGGTTCCTTAGTATTGGGGACTTCAGGAACTTCTGTCTTGATAAAAAAATAGGCATCATTAAAAGCTTTTTTTTAGGGGAGAAGAGAGTGGTGAGGTGGTTGCCAAATCTTCTTGCGTTAAACGCTATTTTTGTCCTTGGCAGGGAGAGTGATAAAAATGAAATGGGAATTTAAGATTTACCAGCGGATAAAAGAGGATATTGATACAGTCTTTAAAAAAGACCCGGCAGCAGGAGGTCTGATAGAGGTGCTTACCTGCTATCCCGGGCTTCATGCGGTCTGGATGTACCGTATTGCCCATTTTTTCTGGAAGAAAAACTGGAGGCTCTGCGCCAGGCTGATCTCCCATTTTGCAAGATTTTTAACAAATATCGAGATACACCCCGGCGCTGTTATAGGCAGAAGGTTTTTTATTGATCATGGGGCGGGTGTTGTTATCGGTGAGACATCGGAGATAGGGGATGATGTGCTCATGTATCATGGTGTACTGCTGGGCGGGGTGACCCTTCAGAAGAAAAAGAGGCACCCGACGATAGGCAATAATGTGATGATCGGGGCAGGCACCATTATACTCGGGCCTATACATATAGGGGATGGTGCAAGGATAGGGGCGGCATCTCTTGTTATTAAGGATGTACCTGAATGTGCTGTGGCTATCGGTGTGCCAGCAAGGCTGGGCATGGGATTTTCCGGTAAGGAACTTCAGGAGATTACAGAAAACAGGCTCCCTGACCCCATTGCCGATGCCTTCCGCTTTATGGGCCGTCAGCTTGAAACCATAGAAAGCAGGCTTAATGAGGTAGAAAAAAATCAGGGCATTGGAATGGATGATAAGGGTAACCTTGAGGAAAACAAACGTGAAATACAACGGATATTTTCTCCTTTCAGTGAAGAATTTAGTAACGGTTCTGGGATCTGAACTAAATCATGAAAGATACTTGACTGTTATATCAATTTTGAAGTACCCTCCCTGATGAATATTCAAGCTACGTTGGACTCTATAAATCTGCAAGGAGAAAAATATGGGATCAAAGTATACACATGTTTTTGCACCGATAAGAATCAGGAATGTTGATTTTAAAAACCGCATAATGCTCGCTCCACCGTCACCGAATCTGGCGAATGATGAGGGGAGGGTGACAAACGAATTTGTTGACATGTTCCGGCTCTTTTCAAAGGGTGGTGCAGCCGTTATTAATGTCGGAAATTCAATGATTGATTACAAGGAGGCACGGGATGAAGAGCGCCAGCTTGATTTGAGTTCCGATGACTGTATACTTCCCCTGACACGCTATGCAGAGGCCTGCCTTGACTTTGGTGCACAGCCAAACCTGGAGGTAAACCACAATGGTAAGGATTCAGACCTTGACAGGACAGGCAAGCCTGCCTACAGCGCCTCATCCTTTATTCCACCAATCGAGAAATGGCGTGCCAAGATAGCGGGCAGGGAACCCAGACCCACCATTGAAATGGATCAGGCCAAGATAGATTCGACAGTCTATAAATATGGCGCTGCCTCCCTGCGCTGTAAAAAGGCCGGTTTCAACATGGTTATGATTCACGGCGGGCACGGCAACCTGATCTCACAGTTTTCAAGCCCCCTCTATAATAAACGCATAGACAAATATGGCGGTTCACTTGAGAACAGGGCAAGGTTCACCATAGAGGTGCTGGATAAGGTCCGTGAGATGTGCGGTAATGATTTTGTGATTGAGATGCGCATCTCGGCAGATGAGATAAATCCTCAAGGTATGCATTTTGATGAGACACTTAAATATATTGACCTGATCAAGGATAAACTTGACATACTTCATGTCTCAGCAGGTCTTCACGGTGAGATAAAATATATGCGCAACTGGTGGCAGAACTACATGATGGACAGGATGTACAATGTCCATTATGCGGCTGATATAAAAAAGGCATTCCCAAACCTTAAGGTGGCCACAGTTGGCTCAATAATGAATATCCGTATGGCAGAAGAGATCATCGCTTCAGGAAAGGCAGATTTTGTGGCCATGTGCCGTCCTCTTTTAGCTGACCCTGAAATGCCGCGCAAGTATGCGCTGGGTAAAGAAGATGATCATAGACCATGCCTGCGCTGCCAGTATTGTGGAAAGAGACTTATGATCCCTGCTGTAATAAACTGTGCTGTTAATCCATACCTTGGTAATGAAAGGGAATTCCCTGATGGCAAGGTTAAAAAGACTGAAAAAAAGAAAAAGGTTGCTGTGGTCGGTGGCGGACCGGCAGGGGTAGTAGCCATGCTAACACTGATTGATCGTGGACATGATGTTACCCTCTATGAAATGACTGATAAAATTGGCGGATTGATAGTTCCGGGGTCAGTGCATTCATTTAAGCAGGATTTCAGGGATTATCTATCTTACCTGCAATGCCAGACAAAAAAGGCCAACGCCCGTGTACTTCTTAACACCGAGGCAACAAAAGAGATGCTGGATAAAGAAAAATACGAGGCTATCATTATTGCTGTGGGTTCAAGGCCCATAGTGCCAAAACTTCCGGGTATCAATAAACCCCATGTCCACTGGGCGCCTGACGCATGCACAGGAAAGGTCAAGATTAAAGGAAAGGTCGTTATAATAGGGGCAGGCGCTGTTGGAGTAGAATGCGCTATTGACCTGAAACAGCACGGCAATGACGTAAGCCTGGTCGAGATGGCGCCTAACCTGGAACACCTGTCCGGTTCAGCAAGCGGGGCTGCTTATGAATTACAGGAATTGATCAAAGAACTTAAAATACCTGTGCATCTGAGTAATAAACTCGATGAGGTAAAGGATAAATCAGTTATATGCACCAATGTAAAGACAAACGAAAAGGTTGAATATCAGGCGGATACGGTCCTACTTGCCATTGGAATGGCATCAAAGCATGATGTAGCAGATACGTTAAGACATTCTGCACCGGAGACAGAGGTTTTTGTTGTAGGGGATGCCATTAAAACCGGGCTTGTGGGGCCGGCAGTAATGTCTGCCTTTAAAGCGGCGGCTTATATATAGTATTGGGGTGGGGTTTCATCACCAATGTTGTTGATATAGGGCCACAGTTTATGAATTTGTCAAATTGATGTTAATAGGATTTGATCGCTGCTAATGAGTATTAACATTGTAGGGGCGGACCTGTGTGTCCGCCCGATATTTACAAATTTACCATCATCGCCGGGCAGGCACGCAGGCCTGTCCCTACAAAAAAGATAAATCTACATAGGCTCCTTATCCGTGGTTAGCTATATGTATGTTCATTAATAATTATGAGGAGAAAAATAATGAGAAATAGAATTGTAAATCAATTGCTAGTGATTCCTCTTATGATGATCCTCGTTTCACTCTCTTCAGCCTGTCATGCGAGGGAGATACCTCCTTTTGTATCTTCTGACTGGCTGGAGCAGAATATCAATATCTCCGGGATAATAATTATTGATGTAAGGGATAAAGAGGAATACATGAAAGGTCATATCTTAGGTGCTATAAATGTCTCTGTAAATTCATGGGCCGTAGAAAAAAACGGGCTGGTAAGGGAGGTGCCTTCTGAAAAAGATCTGCTGGAATTAATGGGATCAATCGGGGCTAAAGCGGATTCAAAGGTTATAGTAGTCGGTAGAGGTATAAACGATTTTGACCGTGCTGATGCAATAAGGGTTGCATGGACAATCCTTATCGCCGGTGTTAAAGAAGCCTCTGTGCTTGAGGGTGGTTTTCAAAAGTGGCTGAATGAGAAAAGAGCTGTAACCGTTAATACCCCTGTTATTAAGCCTGCAAAATATGACGGTAAAATAAATACGTCCATACTTGTATCCAAAGCCTATATTCTTAATAAAATTGGTAAGACAGTTATTGTAGATAATAGAACCCCTGATGTATATTCAGGTACAAAAACAGAACCCTGGGCGCCAAAGGCGGGCCATATTCAAGGCGCAGTCAATCTTCCTGCACCAATGGTCTTCAAGGATGACGGTCTTATCAAAAGCCAAGGTGAACTTGCGGATATGGTAAAAAAAGTAATCGGAAGTGACAGAACCAGGGAGGTCATTTTATATTGCGGTGCCGGGCCGTTTTCCTCAGTGTGGAGTTGGATACTTACAGAACAGCTTGGCTATACGAATGTAAAGGTTTATGATGGCTCCATGCAGGAGTGGATCATGGAACCGGCAGGCCCCGTAGAAATTCAAAAATAATATACTTTATTAGAGAGTGCTATTCCTCAGGTATGCCGAGTTTTCTTAAGGATTCTATTTTATATTCAAGCAGCTCTTTGTCCTTCTGCACCCTCATGTATGATGCATAAACCTTTAGTGTGAAATTGGGGGCAATACGTAGCACCTCAGATGCATGATATTTTGCCTTGTCCATCTCATTATCAACTGAATATACGCCTGCAAGCATACAGTGCGCCTTGAGGTTGTTCGGATTAATTTTCAGGGCCTTTTCACCATATTCCCTGGCCTTTTGATGGTTAAAGAGCCTGTTATTAAAAGGCACAGAATAGACAGCTCCAAGGTAGACAAAAAAATCCGCATAAGGATAGGGGTCAAGACGGATAGCCCTTTCAATAAATTGTATGGCCTTTTCATACTCCCCGGTCAGGTAATGAAAAAAACCAAGAAAATAGTGGGCCATTGCGGCATTCGGCTCCAGATCAACCCATTTTTCAAGACGGGATATTGCGCTATTACTATTTTCCTTTAACAGGTCAATATAGGCATAAAGAAGCATGGTGTAGCCATATGTTTTATCCAGCGCATAGGCCTTTTCAGCATATTCTTCGGCCTGTTTCAGGGATAATGCGGGGTCATTGCTCCTTTCATAGAGGATCTGATAGATATGATATAAGCCTACCCCGTAATATCCTTCAGGTTCTGAGGGTGCTATTTTGATAAGTTTTTCAGCAGTCGCCTTTGTCATTTCATGGTTTTCTTCAAGGAGATACTTTATGAGGGAGAGATAGGTCTCATAGTACTGGGGGTCTTTTCCAAAATAGCGCCGTACCACATCCCCACCAATCAGCTTTATACGTAATTCAATAGATATCTGTGTAGTGATCTCCGACTGAAGGGTAAAGATATCCACCATTTCACGGTCATAGCGGTCTGACCAGATTTGATATCCTTTTATAGCATCTATCAACTGGACAGTAACCCTGACACGGTTACCCTGTTTACGTACGCTCCCTTCAAGTATGTACCTTACCCCAAGCTCCTCACTCACCTGTTGTGCCTTGACCGGCTTGTTTTTATAAAAGAAAGAGGAATTTCTTGCTATGACAAACAGCTCAGGGTTTTTTGAAAGGCCGGTAATTATCTCTTCTGTAAGGCCGTCGCAGAAGTATTCCTGATCAGGCTCTCCGCTCAGGTTAACAAAAGGCATGACCGCTATTGATGGCCTTTCTGGCAGGGGATATGCCATT
Source organism: uncultured Desulfatiglans sp. (assembly GCA_964499695.1). Classification (GTDB taxonomy): domain Bacteria; phylum Desulfobacterota; class DSM-4660; order Desulfatiglandales; family HGW-15; genus JAAZBV01. Next base: position 25,738 of record CAZCMD010000012.1, on the reverse strand, counting down.
TTGTTAAAGGATGCCCTTTCAGTTGCCTTTGCTCCATGTACCTCACTGTCCTGTTTACCTCCAAGTACAATCCTGTAGATACGGACAGGTTCATCTAAATTTTTTACCTGATGTTCGCCCATGTATTCATACTGTACATCTATCTTTCTTTTTATCTGGTCATATACATATCTGGAAATATTTATCCCGCCAGGATCAGACAACGATTGTATGCGTGCGGCTGCATTCACACCATCACCGTAGATGCTGTTGTCCTTTATGATTACATCACCCAGGTTTATGCCGATCCTGAATTGCATCTTTTTATTTTCCGGTAGAGAGACATACTTTTCTGCTAATTCCTTCTGTATAATTATTGCACACTCAACCGCATTCACCACGCTGTTGAATTCTGCAAGTATATTATCGCCCGGGGAATCAACAACACGGCCATTGAATTCTGATATGTATGTCTGCATAAGTTTTTTATTTTCTTCCAGGTTATGTATGGTCCACTCTTCATCATCTTCCATCAGCCTGCTGTAACCAACTACATCAGCTATGAGGATGCCACTGAGTCTTCGCTCGATACGCTCCTGATTCATGGGAAAGCCTCTCCATACGTAAAATAAAACTTAAAAAAGATACTATTGCTGATGGATAAATATAATATGCAGAATTTTGCATCAGATATCAATTACGTAGAGACGGGTTTAAAACCCGTCTCTACAATGGTGAAACCAGTGTAAAATTCAGATAATAATTTCAGGGGATATTAACGTATAGGTTCAGGCATGTCAAAACATGTTTATGATAAAAAGTACCCGCCCGTTGCTTTTTTTAGACGGGTACTTTTGAGATTTGAAAAAATTACTTGCTGCCCATCCCTTCTCTTAATTTGGCGAAATATGCATCAAAGGCTATGATCTTATCAAGGTCAGGGTGTTTTTTTGCACCGGTCTCACCATCTATATACATGACAACCTGTTCGTTTTCATTAAATGCCGGCCAGGTTGGAAGACCTTCACCATTGGGGTCGCCTTTCTTTGCAAAGTTAACCCAGTAGGCACCAACAAGTTCGCTTAAGGCCGTATCTGCTGGTGTGGCAGGTCTGCTGTTCATGGGGCCAGGGCCACCAAGGTTTGCGAACACATAAGGAATTTCTGCCGCATGATTGGCGCCGCCCGGTATACCCTCTGTTCTATGATCAAAGTAATATAGATAGGCCTTGTTGGCTGATTTGCGGGAATGTAATTTTGCCCATGCCCATGTGGGCCATGCAAAGGTTGATTCTCGCATGAGGTCCTTTGCAGACTGGGTGGCCTCTTCATCTGTAGCATGGGGATAGGCCTTGATAATCTCCTCTGCCGCAGCGGCATACTGCCCTTTTACCATCTTCTTAAAATCTGCTGTTTTTAAAGGCTTTGTTACAAAGAGCCCGCCTTCATTTGAGTTTGACCCGATAAGAACAGGGGTATCATTAAATGCACCGGTTTCATATAGCTCATACATATTTATAGGGATAGTAACTCCATCCGGCACAGGCCAGAAGTTGCCCATGCCATTTGTATTCTTCTGAATCTCTTCAGCGCTCATGGCACGTGCAGCGGCGATGTTATTTGCACCCAGGTCAGAAAGATATTTAATACCGAGCTCTTCTGCCTGTTTCAGGTTCATTCTTGCCGGGCCTAAACCTCCACCGCTTTCAGAGATGGCACGGTGGAAAAGTTCTTTAGCCATGGGAGATGCGGTCAGCATGAATACTGAAAAGCCACCGGCTGATTCACCGAATATGGTAACATTAGCAGGGTCTCCACCGAACTTTGCTATATTTTCCTTTACCCATTTGAGCCCTGCGATCTGATCCTGTATGCCGTATGTACCGGAACCGCCGCCACCTTCAGAGCTGAGTTCCGGGTGTGCCAGAAAACCCATGGGGCCGAGACGGTAGGCAACATTTACCAGTACTACTCCTTTCTTTGCCAGGTTTGTGCCGTCATATGCTGGTGAACTTGTCATGCCGATCCCGAATCCGCCGCCATATATCCAGACCATGACAGGCCGTTTTTCATCTATCTTTTTTGCACCTGTCCAGACATTAAGATAAAGGCAGTCTTCGCTTATCTCCTGAGGGCCGCCCAGCATAGCGCCAAAGGCGGTGTCCTGCATGGGGCCGGGTGCGAATTTGTCTGTCTTTTTTACCCCTTCCCACGGGACAACAGGCTGGGGTGATTTCCACCTGTTTTCACCAACAGGCGGTGCGGCAAATGGAATACCTTTATATGAGAATATACCGTCAAGGCTAATGCCCTCGATAGTGCCGCCGGTAACAGCGACTGTTGCTGTTACTGCTGGTGCCTCTTTTATCTCAGGCTTGACTTCCTGTGCGGAAGAGTCTACTGCATCGGTCTTTGCCTGCCGGGGTTCATTGCTACATGCAAATGTAAAGAGTAACAGGGTTAACAGTATAAAACGACTTGAATGTTTTATAAGCATTTTACCTCCTTGAATCTATATGTTAAAAAGGGATTGATAATGGCCCTAAAAGGGGCCATATGCAGGTATGGACTATAATAGATAGAAAAAAGGTTATCAAGGAGGTTTTATTTTATCTTTCCGGATTCATCCAGTTCAATTTTGCTGCCTTTTGTCCTCTCAAGTATAGACAAGGCATGTCTTGTCTACGATAATGCATGTCGGGATTAAATCCCGCCCCTACAAAAAACCAAGTCTTTACCAACTGAGCCGCAATGATACTTCTATAAAATTTACAGAAGTTATTATAAGCAAGGAGTATACCTGTATGGATTCAGATATAAAACTGGTTGATTTAACTTGATATATCCGGTAGTATTTAATCAATTTGATCAATAATTAAAGAATAATAATACATGAAATGCGCGACCATTGTGCATGATATGTATGCTTTCGCCGGTTTCTCTCTTGATAATACATTTATCATGGATGGAAACCATATCAACCTGCATCATGGAGGGGATAATGAGAGAATCAGAGTTTTGCTGCAGTAAGTTTACTAGTATTGTTATCGCTGGAATAATCATCCTATTTTCATTATGGGGGTGTGAGAAAGGCAGTGCACCATCAGGGGCAGCAGTAAAGGATGGTGTAAAGCTAACTGTCCTTGATCCGAGGGGGCAGCCTTCCGGCATATTCGGCAGGGTAGGTGAGGCAGGTGCAGGCATGCTTGCAAACCGAAACCCGGATACGCAACCAAAGGTGTCCATGGACAAACTTACACCCCTTCGCATGGCGCCAAGGCTTGATACACTTGAAAACAAGACCATCTACCTTGTGGATACCGGCTTTGCAGGGGCTATGGATTTTCTTAAAGAAATGCAGAACTGGTTCAAGATTAATATGCCTTCTGTCAAGACAGTCACAATCTTGAAAAGCGGAAACGCCTTTGTTGACAGCCCTGAACTATGGCCTGAGCTCAAGCAAAAGGCAGATGGGGTTGTCTTCGGCGTGGGCGGCTGAGATGGCTGTTCGGCGAGTATCGCCGAGTTCAGTCGTATAATGGAAGGGGAATTCGGGGTTCCAACTGCTCCGATTGTTACATCACGTTTTGCAGAATATGTTATCAGGGACGGAAAGACACATGGTATGAACCTGAGGTGGACCTTCCCGCCATACCCTGTTATGGGGGTCTCAAAGGAAACACTGGTTGAATATATCAACGGTAATGACCCTGTAACAGGCAAAAAGCTTATGACAGAGGTGATTGATGCACTTACAAAACCCCTGACCGAAGAGGAAAAGAATCCCCCTGTTCAGAAAGTGGAAAAACGTCCCCGTCTGCTTGCCCCTGACACAGAAGCCAACCTGAATCGTATGTTTCTTGAAAAGGGCTGGACAGACGGCCTGCCCATTGTGCTCCCCACAGAAGAAAGGGTTGCTGAGATGCTTACGGGTACCGGTCATGATCCCCAGGAAAAGGTGGGTATGATGTCTGTAACCACCCATGAGCAGCTTAACGAATATACTGTGGAAAAGGTTGCCACCATTGCGGTTATGGCCGGTGCAAGACCGGAACATTTACCTGTTATACTTGCGATAGCCTCTACGCAGCATCCTTCAATACCCAGTTCTACCGGGTCATACGGGAGCATGGTGGTTGTGAATGGGCCTGCTGCCAGGATTATAGGCATGAACAGCGGAGTGGGTGCCCTTGGTCCGTTCAATTATGCCAACTCAGTGATCGGTAGGGCATGGACCCTTATGAGTATAAACTTTGGTGATGCGCGGCCCGGTGATACCTTTATGGCTTCTATCGGTAATGGACTGAGCTTTACCAACCAGTGCTGCGCTGAGAATGAGGAAAAGAGCCCCTGGGAGCCGTTTCATGTGCGCAAGGGTTTTAAACCTTCTGAAAGCACTGTGAGTGTCTTCAGGGGATGGAATGTCGCAACACTTGGCATGGGCGGGGCAGATGCAATAGTTCAGAGGATCCAGTCATCAGGTATGATGGGTGGCGGCACGTTCGTGGTTGATCCACTTGCTGCAAAGGTTCTTAAGGACGAGGGTTGGGCCGATCCATTCAAGCTTAGCGAGTATGTGGCAGGTAAACTCGGCAACTCTTTCTTCAAACCTAAACCTGAAGGTATCAATTTTGTGGTGGTGGGGGGTGAAACCAACCCCATCTGGCAATCTACAGATTATACCTATTACAAAACGGTTTCAGTGGATAAATGGATGCCTGCTGATGGTATTAAGCTGGATGAAAAACCCATCCGAATGCCGGCAAGTAAACAGTGTGAAGATGAGTTGTGTCTTATTGGTAAGAAATAGTTTTTTATTGGAATCGTAAGGGAGACTTGAATTCTCTCCCTTTTGGTTTTATGCCAATACGATTTAATTAATCTCTGATGTTTTACGAATTTGGGTTATTCGGTCGGGTGTAAAACGGGTTATTAACCGTGTAGGGGCAATTCATGAATTGCCCCTACATGCTTGTCCGTCCTTACGGTTTCGAGGATTTTCGTAGGGTGGCCTTTTACAGGCCACCATGAGATCTACCCTTTTGGTTTTAAATAACTCCCTGCCAGTTCCTTTAAAATTGACATAACATTACTTCCCCGTTCACGGGCAATACGGTGGGCATCATCGACTATCCTTGCGGCCTGTTTCTCTAATTCCGATTCGGGAGGCACTGCTATATTCGCCTTTTGATATTTCCATGTCAGAAACTGTATGGTCATACGCTCTTCCTGGCGTCTGATGAACCCCATTTTTACTCCTCTGATTTCATGTTGGCTGTAATCAATCTCTACAGCAACTTTATGGGCTGCGGGCACCGTGCGCCGTGCCCCTACAAACTCATTTATATTATCCCTGTCTTTTCAGCCTTCATACTCTTTGCCAGTTCCTTTATTTCAACCAGGTCTTTTTTCATCTTGGCATAGCCATACCATGTGGATAGGTCAGAGTTTAAATGAAAAGCCCCCTGAAAGGTCTTCATACGGTGATCCATAAACATTTCATACAGTATCTGCTCAACCTTTGTGTCCACATCATAAAAGGCCAAAAGATCAGGGTAACTGGCATTTCCCTCTTTCTTTACAATTATCTTGTCTCTGTAGAGCCCGGCAACTATCTCTATCGCCTCTGCAAAAAGTTTATCTGCCTCCTTAACCATCTGGTCAGCATTTTTGAAATTCTCTGTTACAAAATTTGGTGTATGGCATTTTTTGCATACATCTGTAAAACGCTTTCTCTCCGCGTCAAATTCTTCTTTTGTTAAGCGGGCTACCTTTCCGGCCTTTACTACATCGAGACGCGGTGTCGGATTGCCGTCAGGGTCCAGTACACCAAGCCCCTTTAATATTGTAGTTCTGTAACCCATCCATTCTTTATCTTCTTCAGGCAGGCGAACAGCCAGAAATCCCCATGCAGAAAATACCCTGTGGTCACCACCAGGCATGTGACATGTCTGGCATTTGGGGGCACGATCCTTTTTTTGAGGATCAATTACACGGTTTACAAGATAGGTAACGCCATGCTTGGCCCCGGAGTACATCTCCCACTGGGCATGATCAAAACCCATATGGCATGTCATGCATGCCTCAGGCTCTGATGCCTCTTTTTTGGAAAATGAGTGGCGCGTGTGGCATATCTGGCAGTCCATCCCATACCGGTAGTATTTGTTGCCTTCTGCCATCCTTGCGTTCTGATCCTTTACACCCAGTGAATGACATCCACCACACCCTTTTTGACCTTCAATGAACGGCTCAGGCTGCATATGAGTATATGGCATTGCCTCCATTGCAACAGCGCCCAGGGCATGTTTGCCTGAAAGGTACTGTGATGCCTGGTCAGCATGACACTCCTCGCATGTAGATATGGTAGGGAGCTGTGCCTTTGCAATATCATCAGCACCCTGATGCATATTTCCGTGGCAGTCCACGCAGCTCATGCTCTCTGCCATTACACCACGGTTGAAATCCTTTACCTGCATGGGTGTCATTTTTTCATGGCATTTTTCACAGTCAGAGGTTACAGCCATGATTAACGGGGAGGTAAAGACAAATAAAAAACAAAAAACCATTAGTACGCAAGAATGTTTTTTAATGGACATCATGCCTCCTTTTAAAATGTTATATAAGTGAACATAATTTAGCATATAAGCTTTTACCCTATCAATCATTAAAATCGATAAATTTTTTATGGTTTATATCCTCCATTTTCCTGAAATAATAAACTCTTCAGTATAAAGTAGTTTAAAATCAGTAATCCACCCCATATACAATCTTGATTTATTATATACATTGATTTATTCAATTATGTATGTGATAGATATTTAAAGTCTTTTCAACTTATACACATAGTTATTTGTTCTATTACAGATATTATAAAAGTAATCTTTTCTTGCAGGATGTTAAAATATACAGATGAATAACAGGTATAATGATTATATTTTGTACTCTGCCACTGGTGCGTTGATTCTGGCTTGTTTTTGTTTTTTATATGTGAATAATTTTCTGCTTTTTCACATTCTCACCGAATTATTCTCCGTAATTATTGGTATCAGTATTTTCGTAATCACATGGAATTCAAGAGACTTTAATAACAACGGGTATATTAATTTTCTCGGAGTGGCGTTTTTTTTTATTGGTATTTTAGATATACTCCACATGCTTTCATATCATGGGATGCCTTTTTTCCAGAACCACGGTATTGATTTGCCAACACAACTGTGGGTAGCAGCCCGCTATATGCAGGGGATTACACTAATTTTTGCCCCTTTCATGCTAAAACATAAAATAAAAATAAATATTATCTTTTATTGTTTTTTATTCGTAACCATTTTACTGGTTTTTCTCATTTTTAAGGATTTGTTTCCCAGTTGTTATGTTGAAGGCGTCGGATTGACGATGTTCAAGAGGATGAGTGAGTACATTATCTGTTCAATTTTGTTGTTATCTTTAATTCTCCTTTTACAATATAAAAATAATTTTGATCGTTTAGTCCTTATTTTAATAATATCTTCAATCTTTGTTACAATTCTTTCAGAGCTGTGTTTTACATTGTATCTTAATGTCTATAGTTTCTCTAATTTTGCCGGACACTTCCTGAAAATAATTTCTGTCCTCTTGCTTTACCGGGCGATTATTGTAACAGGTTTAAAGAATCCACACAGCCTTCTGTTCAGGGAACTGAGTCAAAGCAAGGAAGAGTATCATTCTCTTTTTGAAAATATGATTGATGGATTTGCCCGGCACCGCATTATCACAGATGAAAATGGACGTCCTGTTGATTATGAGTATATAGAGGTAAACCATGCATTCGAGGAACAGACAGGCCTGAAAAAGGAAATGTTGATTGGAAAGAGAGTTACTGGAATCCTGCCAGGAATTAAAGATGATCCTGCAAACTGGATTGGGAGATATGGTAGTGTCGCACAAACAGGGAAAAGCATAAAATTTGAAAATTATTCAAAGGATCTTGAAAAATGGTTCTCAGTTATGGCCTACAGTTCAAAGGAAAATACCTTTGCCACAGTTTTCGAGGACATTACAGAGCGCAAACAGATTGAACAGACCCTGGAGCGAAAGGTGAAAGAAAGGACAGAAGAACTTGAAAGGATAAATCAGGATCTACAGGATTTTACTTTTATTGCATCCCATGATCTACAGGAGCCTTTACGCAAAATCCGCACATTCGCAGATATTATCTATGAGAAGATTAATAAAGGATTCCCTGAGCAGGTGGGAGATTATCTCTCCAGAATGCAGGACTCTGTTAAGAGGATGCAGAACCTGATAATGTCATTGCTCGAATATTCACGTATTACCACTGCTGTAAAGCCGTTTGAAAAAATTGATCTTTCAAACGCAATGGCGGAGGCCATGTCCAACCTTGAAATTCTTATTAAGGACAAGAAGGCGATTTTAGAGGTAACAGCCCTACCGGTCGTTGAAGGTGATCTTAATCAGATCATCCAGGTTTTTCAAAATCTCATTGAGAATGCCTTAAAATTCCATAAGCCTGGGGAGTCACCTCACATCAGAATATATGCAAATAGAGTTACCGAATTTAGTTGGCAGATCGTTGTGGAAGACAGGGGTATAGGTTTTGATGAGAAATACTTGTCAAAAATATTTATGCCTTTTCAGCAACTTCACGGAAAAAGTGAGTATAAAGGAACAGGGATGGGACTTGCGATATGTCAGAAAATTATAAAAAGACATGGAGGAATCATTACTGCAACCTCAGAACCTGGAAAGGGGGCTTCTTTTATTTTTACACTCCCCATTGTTCAGGCAACCAACTAGCGGTTATTTAAGTTATTACTTAATTTAAAGTAGGTGTCAGTTTCTTAAATAGACCTTATCAACAGCGAGGAAGAATATGGAAAATAAAAAACGCATAGTGATTGCAGAAGACCACACAATCGTCAGGGATGGTTTACGGTCATTATTAACATATGAAGGAAATTTTGATGTTGTTGGAGAAGCAGAGGATGGAATGGAGGCAATCCGTTGTGTGAAAAACACCGAACCCGATCTTTTACTGCTTGATTTAAATATGCCTAAAATGGACGGTATTTCTGCGATAAAAGAAATAAAAAAACAGTCCCCGGATGTAAAGATATTAGCCCTCACAATGCATAAGGACGAAGAATATATCCTTGAGGCTTTTCGTTCAGGAGCAGACGGTTATTGTATAAAAACATCTTCCGGGACAGAAGTTATCTCAGCAATAAAAATAGTTCTTTCCGGCAGGCAGTTTGTAAGCCCGGACATATCCCACAAAGTGCTTGAGGGATACCTTGAAGGAAAGAAAACTTTAAAAAAAGAATCTTCATGGGAAGGTCTCACCCAGAGGGAGAAAGAAGTATTAAAGCTTGTCGGTGAGGGTTATCAGAATAAAGACATATCGAATTTCCTGTGTATAAGTATCAAGACCGTTGAAAAACACAGGGCCAATATCATGGAAAAACTTGATCTTCACAACGCATCTGCTCTTACATCATATGCAATTGAAAAAGGTCTGGTTGTAAAATAAATTTTAATCGTTAACAGGAAGCTGAATTTTTATTTTTGTCGGCTGCCCTTTACCGGACATAATATCGATTTTACCGCCTGCAAGTTCAACACGTTCAATCATTCCCTGAAGCCCCATACTGTTGTTTTTTGACGCAAGCGTTATGGCTTCTTCTACATCAAAGCCTTTTCCGTTATCTTCCGTGACCAGATTCAGGATGTTCTCCGACCTGCCAAGATAGAGTTGAAGGTGATTTGCGCTGCTGTGTTTTGCAGCATTATTTAAGCATTCCTGAATTATCCGGTAACAGACAATCTTTAACTTTTCCGGGATTTCTTCTTCACTTAAATCAAGTCTTGTATCGAGGCATATCTCCCTGTGGATCTCCGAATACCTTCTGCAAAGAGAACGTATTGCAGGTAAAAGCCCAAGAGTGTCGAGTACCGATGGTCTCAGGTCATAGGCGATCCGCTGAGATTCGTCTATTACTTCCTTTAACATGTCCATAATTTTTTCGAGTGAAAAGCCGATAGATTCCGGTTCTGATACAGTGCCCATGCTGTGTATCTTCTGTTCAAGGGCAAACCTTATAGCTGCTAGGCTTGAACCAATGCTGTCATGCAATTCCCTGGCAACGGTTTTTCTTTCCTGTTCCTGGGTCTCGAGTATCTTTAACGACAGGTAATGAAGCTGTTTTTCCGATTGTTTTAACTGGTTAAGTATTTTGCTATTACGTACCGCATATCGTATCGATCGTTCCAGGAGGACAGGATCCAGTCGATTTTTATCTATATAATCCACAGCCCCTTTTTCCATTGCGAGCATGTCAATATCAAAATCACCCTGACCGGTAAGAATGATTATAGGTTCAGTAAAACCCCTGCGAACATATTCGTCAATAAATTCAAAACCGGTGTGCATTCCCAGAAAATAGTCAACTATACATAGGTCATGTTCAGTTGCTGAAGCCTTCATAATGCCTTCACCAAAATCCTTTGCCCAGTCAAGTTCGAATTTTTTATTTTTTAATCTGGACAGGATTTCACTTATTATTATGAAATCATCTTCATCGTCTTCCACCAACAATATTTTGGTACGCTCCATGGGTTCCATTATTCGGTCTACCTTAATCTTTAAATGTGAAGTTAACTCAAATATATCAATAATTTATTATAAACAGGATATATATTATCAGAAATAAAAGATTTTTATTTTTTCGCATTCAACCACTTAATTTTTTAATGTATTAATCAACTTAATAGTAAAATACATAAAAAAGAGATTCTCAGTAAATTCCAGACCCTATTATTTTCCCCTTCATTAAATTCTATAATATCGGTCAATGCATTAAAAGAGGCGTTACTATAGCATTAAAATTTATATCATGGAACTCAGTTTTATATGAATAAAAAACAGTAATGCTTTTGAGGTTAGAAAAATAATATTTAAGTTGAAGGGGTGTAAAATGGAAAGCGGAAGATCACAAATTGTTCAGAAAAATGCCCTTATTGTAGACGATGATGAAGTAATTCTAGAAGTCGTTTCCAGCTGGATGAAATTCAGGGGCTGGGAAGTCACAACAGCCTGTAATGGAGAAGAAGCCTTTAAATTAATGACAGAAAAAATGGATTTTGATTTTGTCCTTACTGACTATAATATGCCCCAAATGGACGGATTGACTTTGGCTGGAAAAATAAAGAATATGGATCCATTGATCCAAATTATCCTGATTACCGGAACATGTCACGATGAATTGAAACAGGAAATTAATATTATCTATACTGATGATATCCTGTATAAGCCATTTTCACTTGATGATCTTGACAGGGTTATTGAAGCATGTATCGACAGAAATAGTATTGCTGGCCTGTACATGCCCTTGGAAAAGAATAATCCTATAGGTCTGTAAAACAGGCAACCCTGTTATTGATATCCGTTCCTATTTAAACAGTTTTTTAGTTATAGAGGCTACGTGCCTTCCCTGGAAACGAGCCGCTTCTATCTCATTTTTACTGGGCATTCTTTCCCCATTAGGTCCCACAATAGTAGATGCCCCGTATGGTGAACCTCCTGTTATTTCGTCCATTCTTGTCTGACCCTTAAAGGAATAAGGCATGCCCGCTATTACCATGCCATGATGAAGGAGAGTGATATAAAAACTTAATATGGTGGATTCCTGTCCGCCATGCTGTGTAGCCGAACTGGTAAATGCGCTGCCCACTTTTCCTACAAGTGCATCTTTGGCCCACAATCCGCCTGTGGAATCAAGAAACTGCCTCATCTGTCCGCACATATTACCAAACCTGGTGGGGGTCCCGAATATGATCCCATCTGCTGATACAAGGTCATCAAGCGTACATACACCAATATCGGAAAGCCTTTTTTGAACCTCAAGTGCCCCCATTTTTCCAAGAATCTCATCACTGAGTGTTTCCGGTACCCTTTTTATTGCCACTTCCATTGAATGTATTTCAGCAGCACCTTCGGCCACGGCCTTAGCCATTGCATGAATATGACCGTACATTGAATAAAATACTACCAGTGTTTTCATAAAATTTGCCTCCCTTTGGTTAATGGTTTGAGACGGATTTCATAATAAATGTACTATTGTTAACCTCTTCTGCATAATCAAGTATAAAGGCCCTGAGTATGCTGGTCATATCCGGGCTCAGGAGCAATAATTTTTGGCCCTCATTGTCCGGAATAACCAGATCTCCTTCATTTTCATTATCAATTTCAAAGCCAATGCGTGCAGGATCAGATGGTGAATAAATTACCCGCGCAAATCCATGATTTTTTTCCAGCTCTGTAATCAGGTCATTTTTCAACTTGTTTTTTGCTTTTGAAGTCACAGTAAACATCTCATAGTTCCTCCTTAATTAAGTTATTTTATCTGTCATAATTTAAATAAGATCATGTCCAGAATAAATAAGTTGAATCATGTATTTTTAAATACAGACAGTGTTGTTGTAATTCACAGCCGCAAATCAACGATTAGGAGACCTCTTTGAATACCTTTCATAGTAAACCGGAATACATGATAAACCCCATTAAAATATTCTTGAGTATTTGGTATTGTTTTCAAAAAAACCAATAGAGAAAGGAGTAGATAAAATGAATAAACCTATTAAGCTGCCTCTGGGGGAAAATTCGGTACGATTTACTTCCGATGGATGGGTTTTTATTGAAGACGCCATAAAGGCTTTAGCCGGAGGACTAGTTGACGGATCAGAATCAGTCTGGAAGAGGGTTAAGAAAGACCATCCGGACATTCTCAACCATTGCAGTTCATACATAACAAAAGAAGGTAAAAAGATTCAAACCATTAACATAGAAGGAATGGACATGATTTACCAGATTCTACTCGAATATATTTAAACTATTACGTATAGAATCAAGGATAGGTGCAGTTCATTATATTATATGAAAGAAGCACTTTTTTATGAAGTAACCAAAGGGCACAGTGTACATTGTTCTCTGTGTAATCATCACTGCAGAATAAAAGAGTCTGAATCAGGATTTTGCAGAGTTCGTTACAATAAAGATGGTCAATTATATACCAGTGCATATGGGGAAATAGTTGCTTCTAACATTGACCCGGTTGAAAAAAAGCCTCTTTATCATTTTTTACCCGGGAGCAGGACTTTTTCTATTGCTGTAGCCGGATGTAATTTCCATTGCGGGTTTTGCCAGAACTGGCAGATATCACAGGCTCCAATTCGGAAGAATGCCGGTTTGAGCAAAATGAAAATATTACCCGGAGAGATTGTTGATAATGCCATTAAACAGCATTGTAGAAGTATTTCATACACCTATACCGAACCTACTATATTTTTTGAGTATGCTCTGGATATCGCTATGCGTGCAAAGGAAGATAATTTGTATAATATCATGGTGACTAATGGTTACATGACTCTTGAGGCGCTCAGGATGATAGCTCCATACATTGATGCCTGCAATGTGGATCTTAAATCATTCAATGATGACTTCTATTTTAAAACCTGTCACGGCCATCTTAAACCTGTACTCAACTCAATACGCGAAATGAAGAATCTGGGGATATGGGTAGAGATAACCACGCTGATTATTCCTGATCAGAATGATAGTGAAAAAGAACTCACAGATATAGCAAGATTTATAGTTGACCTGGATGTTAGTATTCCATGGCATATTTCCAGGTTCCATCCTGATTATCATTTTATAAACAGTAAAGCCACTCCCCTAAACACACTGGACATCGCCTTTGATATTGGAAAAAAGGCAGGCCTGAAATATATATACAAAGGAAATGTCCTGGGTGATAGCTCTGAAACATTATGTCCGAATTGTGGTGAAACGCTTATTCACAGAAACGGCTTTTTCATGGATATGAACCGTGTTAAGGATTCATCATGCCCATCATGCGGCCAATTGATCGCTGGAGTATTTCAACAGAAACATGCAAATATATGGCTATAGAAATAAAAATTGTCCTTATAAATATTATTTAAGAGTTAGTAGAATGGTTTTCGAATATAAAATTTATTATTAACTCGCGGAGGCTATTAATCAGATCGTCATAGTCTGTAGGTTTCGTTATAAAAACATCAGAGCCCGTTAGATCATATTGAGCCATGTCTGGCGGTTTTTTAAAAGTAGTCCATATTGCCACCGGAATACCCTGTAAATCAGGATTAGCCTTTATTTCCAGAAGGGCTTGCCTACCGTCTTTTCTGGGCATGTTCAGGTCCAGGAGGATAAGCGCCGGACGCGGGGACAAAAGGAGATCGGCATATCGCCCTTTCCGACATAAATAATGCATCAATTCTTCACCATCTTCGACGAAACGTAATTCCCCGGAATATCCGAGTTCCAGAAAAGCATGTACGGCGATAAACCTGTCATCAGGATCATCATCAGCCATAAGAACCGTGAAAAAATCCGATTTTTCTTTCATCGTTTTCTTCTCTTTCCTGGGAGTGCTACGATAAATACAGAACCTTTATTCAAATTACTTTCCGCAGTGATCCTGCCGCCGTGCCGCTCCACGATCTTGCGGCAAATCGCAAGACCCATACCTACGCCCTCATACTCGCTTCTTCGTTGCAGTCTCTGGAATGGGTCAAATATCTTCTCAGCATATTTTTTTTCAAACCCAATTCCGTTGTCTTCAACATAGATCTTACAGGTCTTGTGTTTATCTGATTCTTCCTGATGTGAGTATATTTTCACCCTGGGCGTTTCACCATATCTTTGGAATTTTATCGCATTTGCTATCAGATTCTGGAAAAGACTGATCATCTGTACGCGGTCAGCAATAATTATCGGAAGATTTCCGATCTCTATTATGGCACCTTTATCATGGATTAAGACGTCCAGGTTTTGAAGTGCCGCTTCAACTGATTTCATTATATCCGTTTCTCTCCAGGGATCAACTTTTGTGGACAAATAGGTATAGGTCTGGAGAGAATCCAGTAATTTTTGCATGTTTTGGGCCGATTTTCGCATACGGTTTATGTATTCAACAGAAGTCTCGTCCAGAGATTCTTTTGTTCTGGTAATCAGCATATTACCAAAGGTCTGTATTTTCCTCAGGGGCTCCCGAAGATCATGAGAGGCAACGAATGTGAAATTCTGGAGTTCTCTGTTTATGACCTCCAGTTTGGCTGTTCGCTCCTTGACCTTAATCTCCAGGACATCATTAGCCTTGCGAAGTTGATCTTCCACATTTCTGCGGTCGGTAATATCGACACCATAGAGGTTTACATACTCCTCCCCCGGCGGTTGCACCACAAAAAAACTGAAAGTTAGGCCTACAGGATTGGTTATTTCGGTTTCAAAAGTATGGGTTTGCTTCAGTGCTTCGGCAACCGCCACACTCACCTGAGCTGGCAGCGGACCACCTGTCTGCCAGCCTAAAGTGGCCAACCAGTTCCTTGCAGCACAATTCGTATATAGTGTCAATCCCGTCGGGGTACACCTTAAAACAGGGTTGGGAGTTTCTTCAGGAAATTGTGACAACTGACGTAGCGTATGCTGGGCCTGTACATGCTCGATGATATCCGTTGCCTGACGACCCAGAATATCCAGAAATCGCAGTACCGAGTCATCCGGACGATGTGGCATTTTATGATGTGTTGAGAACATGCCGATTATCTTTCCTGAACGGCTTACCAGAGGAGTGGATTGAATTGCCCGCACACCTGCCTTTCGTTGTATCTCCAAGGCGGGCGTACCAATAAAAATTGGGCTTTTTTCAACGTCTTCAACAATAACACGTTTTCCGCGTTCAAGTGCTGTTCCACATGTCCCTTTGCCTTTTGAAACTGTGTTCCAGAAATCAATCCACCATTTCGGAAAACCCCGCTGAGCTGCAATTCTGAGGTCAGATGACTTGGGGTCTAGGATCTGGATGTTTCCAAAATCAGCGCCGGTAATTTCAATGGCAGTGTCCACCACTTTGCCAAGAATCGGCTCTAGGGTATAATCATTAAGGTATACTGTGCTCAGTTCTTGCAGTCTTGTCATTGTGTGCAGTTCGGTTTTTAAACGGTTTTGGCTGTCACGAAGCGCTTCCTCGGTTTTTTTATGCTCGCTGCTTTCGATAATCTGCCACTGTCCGGATCGTTTTATGAGAGCGAATTGGTGGTTACTCACAACGTCCATGATTTCCGGGGCGCCACACTTGACCAGGGAATAAGTACAAATCGCAAGCATGCAATAGTTACCGATGATAGAGTTAATAGTTTCTTCATAGGTGGTGAAGTCAGCCCAGTCCTTGTCCTCAAGCCAAAATGTATTACCACTCAGGCGTAGACCTTCGTAACCGTGACCAATGGCGTTTTCCAGCTTTTTAACCCAACCGTTAAGCACTTCATCTTCATTAAAACTGCCCGTGAGTGTATACCACTGAGTGTAATCCAATATCTCTATCTGGCCATTATGTATATACTCATCTAGGTTTGGCTCGGCATGCCTCAAAGCTGCCTTTGCTTCCTCCACTCCAAGCGGCTCGGAGGTAATCCACATGCAAAACTCATTGTCTGCCAGTCCTTGTTTGAAGTAGGGTATCAAAATATCTTCAAGATCCTGTTCGCTCTGGTAAAACTGACACAGATGGGTACCCCAAGGAACCCTGCCGATAACCTCTATTCCTGTTTGCCTCATCTGTTCTTTCATCATTTCTGCTCCACCAGTGAGAACTTATAGTGTAAACTGACAATAAAATAAAATCTGATATTTTATATTCCTGATAAAATTTCCTGTGATGTTTGAGCTCAACATGTCCTTTAGTAAATAGTTTCTATTTCAATTGGATCAGTATGAAAAATAGAATAAACAGAGATTTTATACTTCTGGATAATATACCTTTCTTTTATTTTATCAATAAATAAAACAGCAGGAATGGTTTGAAATAGCCTGGGATTCGTGGAACTGCACTAAGTGTGATTTTAAAAATAAGGTGTCGGATCATACAATATGGATACCGGCAAGTTCGGAGGATATAGTCTATTATGAGTTCGGAAATATAGTAAGCAGTCTTGAGCTTGAAAACCTTCCCGGATTCTGAGGTTTAGAATATAAAGCAGGGCTGGAAATCCTCATCCCGGCCCTGCTTCTGATTTTTAGCAACTGCAGCCGCAGCCACAGGGATCAACCTGGTATTGCAGACACCCGCAGTTATCTACTATATAATAATTTATGCATGGATCACAAAGATCAAAGCATAATGCCTCATCACGCGTTTTAAGATCCTTTTTTGTAGATCTTTTCTTTTTTAATTTGCTGTCCATAGTTCCACCCCCTTTCATATTCAATCATGTAAAGCCTTTAAGCTTCCATATGGGGCTTTTTGCTTTATCCATGGCCTATAAATAATCATGCATGGCTAATATTCAAGATTTTTTTTCTGCCTTTGTACGAAAAATAAAGGGAGATCATATTATACCTTTTATTAATCCTGTTACGAGACTTGATAGGAGCTTAGTCGGATCTTAAAAATAACAGTTTAATTAATTGCCTCTGCATTTCTTGCAACCACCTATGAACCATTTATAAATGGAATCTTCGTAGGCCATGCACAAAGACCTCGCCCGTTTTTCTGAAATGCCTATATCACAAAATCTGCAATAGATGTGCAGAGGGTTTATATAATGTAGAATATTTGTTTTCATGATAAATTCACCTGTTATAAAAGTCTTTCCAGCTCAATGTCTAACTTAAAGCCTTCCATTCCTTATCACATTACTAAATCATATGTATTCGGATGACTATTTTAACTGTTTGTAATCAACCCATATCCCAGTTTATTAAGGTCATCCAATTATGCCATAATATAATCATTTATAGTTTACCTGTCCATTCTACACAAGCTGGGTCGTACACATTTATCTGTGAGTTAATACAGGATAGACCCTATATACATATTTCAGTTTAAATCGTAAATTCATAAGTAATCCTCGATTGTGCGTGCATCTTTTAACAGGGACGACTAGATAGAAAATAATAATGTCAGCCCGGATTAGAATAACGGCAATTCGGGTATTTTTAATCAATATTAACTCGGATTAATTAAACAGGAGAAAATATGCTGCTATTTAAGAGAATTTTATGCCCTACCGATTTCAGCGAGCCTTCCTACAAGGCGTTACAGGCTGCTGATGATCTGGCAAAAGAGTTTAGATCGGAACTCATACTTGTACATGTATTATCTCCGATGCAGACTTTCCCAGCATCATCAGGGTTTGGACCAAGTATGCCGGTTTCCAGCGTCTATCTCACGGAGGATTTCGCACGTACAATAGAACACCATGCAACCGAATCTCTGGAAATGACTGTTAAAGAAAAAATTTCAGGAGAAGTCAAATCGAAAAGTGTACTCCTGCATGGAAACCCTGCAGAAGAAATCACCCAGTATGCAGAAGAATCAAAAGCGAGTGTTATAATCATGGGAACGCATGGATTCACGGGTTGGCGGCATATGCTGCTTGGATCGGTTACAGAAAAGGTTGTTCGCATGGCATTGTGCCCTGTTCTGACAATTCCCCCAAAATAGGAAAAGAATCATGAAAGAAAAAATAATGATAATAGATGATGAAGAGCATATTCGGATGCTATATGCTGAAGAGTTAGAGGATGAAGGATACAATGTTGTAACTGTATCAACAGGATTCAATATTGTTAAAAAAATAGAGATAGAAGCTCCTGAACTTGTTGTAATTGACATCCAGTTAAGAGATTATAACGGTCTTGATCTTTTGCAGACTATCAAGAACAGGTTTGAGGATATGCCCGTTGGTATCTGCAGCGCCTATGATACTTACAGGGAGGATATGAAATCAATAGCCGCTGATTTTTATGTCTTAAAGTCCCATGATTTATGTGAACTGAAAAATAGTATAGCCTCTTCGCTTGATCATTACAGGCAGAAAAAGAAAAAAATAGAAAAAATTGCATACGCAGGAATACATCCTATTGATATGATGCAACGCTTACTGTAAAAAATGAGATTTTCACTTCCGTAGTTTGCTTGTTTGCCAACCACCCGGATATCGATCTGTCACCTTCTTTTTCGGGATATATAATGTGTTCATGTCTTATCAAAATAATGATATCAGAAAAAGAATGATAGAATACCTTGGTGTGACATCGTTGGAAGATACAACAACCGCCTTGTGACACGGTGTGGAGATAAATCCTTTATACATTAAATCTCAGTCATTGCTGATTCTGCCCTCGGGAAATGACTTAATAAATAAACAGAAGAAAGGTAGGGGAAGTTTTGCAGAACGAATCTAAACATGTTGTTCGGGTCTACGGACTTATTAAATACTTCGGGGATTTTGCCGCAGTAAACAATATTTCGTTTAACATCCGGCAGGGTGAATGTTTTGGCGTTCTGGGCCCCAACGGCGCTGGAAAGACATCGACTATCCGCATGATCTACGGCTTTTCGACAATCAACTCAGGCCAGATACATGTTTTCGGTCTTTCCATAGCCGATGGATGGCGGGAAATCAGGTCTCGTATCGGCGTATGCCAGCAGGAGAATACACTTGATCCTGACCTGTCGGTAAAAGAAAACCTGGTAGTTTTTGCACGCTATTTCAATATTCCCCTGAAACGTGCCCGGGAGCGGGCTGAAGAGCTCCTTTCTTTCATAGCTTTGACGCCTCGATCTAAAGACGAAGTGAGTCATCTCTCAGGCGGTTTAGTACGCCGTCTGGTACTGGCAAGGGCACTGATCAATGAGCCGGAACTACTGATACTGGATGAACCGACAACAGGCCTGGATCCACAGTCCAGACACCAGCTCTGGCAAAGGCTGGAAGAATTGAAGGGGAAAGGGCTTTCCATCTTGCTAACTACCCATGACATGCATGAGGCTGCATACCTGTGCGACAGGCTTATCATAATGGACAGAGGTTCTATCCTTGTTGAGGGAAAACCCGATGAACTTATTCAAAAATATGTAGGACATGAGGTGCTCGAGATTGGAAACCCTGGAAAAGACTTGAGAGACTATCTGGGGACACAGGAACTTGCCTATGAAGACCTGGGGCATCGTCTGATTATCTATGGTCAAAAGGGGGACAGCATTTTCCAGGAAATTGCGAAACACTTTTGCCTGAGTATGTGCACCATGCGCACTGCAACACTTGAAGACGTATTCCTGAAACTAACGGGAAGAGAACTGCGGGAGTAGATATGGATCATACACATTATTCAGCACGTTTCATAAGGGTATGGCAGAGAAACCTTATCGTTTATGCCAAGATCTGGAAAATCGTTTTTATCCCTCCTCTTCTTGAACCCATTTTTTACCTGGTCGCTTTCGGTGTTGGACTCGGTGTTTTAGTGGGGCACCTGGAGTATGAAGGCATGGATGTCTCTTATGTTCAGTTCATCGCGCCGGCCCTTCTTGCCATAAATATCATGCAAAATGCCTTTTTGGAGACCACCTATAACTCTTTTGTACGAATGTATTTCCAGAAGACATTCGACGGCATGATGGCAACGCCTCTTTCCATGGAAGAGGTCATGATAGGAGAAATCGTATGGGCAGCCACAAAATCTCTGATCGCAACGGTGATAATGCAAGGTGTTATCAGCTTCTTCGGACTTATCAGGTATCCCGAAGGGCTCCTCCTCCTGCCCCTTGCCTTCCTGGGTGGCCTGGCCTTTGGGTCCATAGGATTACTCATTACTGCCATGGTAAAAGGCATCGAGATGTTTAACCTTCCGGTATTTCTCTTCATTACACCCATGTTCCTCTTTAGTGGTACTTTTTTCCCTTTGACAAATCTTCCGGAATGGGCGCAGAAGGTCGCAACGGTCCTGCCTTTGACCCACCTGACAAGACTGGCCAGGGATCTCAGCCTCGGACAGTTAAGCTTAGGGCTATTATGGAGCCTTCTCTACCTTATCCTGTTCTCGGTGGTATTTTTTAATCTGGCGATACATAAAATGCGTAAACGGCTGGTTATCTAGCTCCGCAAATTAAAAAGATGGTTATTCGGAGGGTGATGGTATGCCACCCTCTAAATATTAAGTTTTCCTTTCAATTTAACTCCCGTCTGCTTTTCCTTAAATTCTAGCGCACATCAACCGTATTAAACGGATTTGATATTGATTAATTTTCCCAATGAATGCATGCCACAGGGCAGGTGGAGATCGCCTCTTCAATGCATTCCTCATCACCCCCCTCAGGAAGTCTGACATAGGCCTTCTCATCTTTTTCGTCAAACTCAAATATTTCGGGACAAATTTCCACGCAACTCTCACATCCTATACATTTAATTGTATCAATCACTACTGTTTTTGCCATGCTTTATTTCCTCCTTTATATTTTTCAATACAACAGATATGAAGGGAAGTAGTAGAGCCATCCTTTATCTCCAGACTACTAAATGGATTTTCTTCATGCTAACCTCACTATTATGATTTGAAAATGGGGTGTATCCTGTATTTTTAACGATAAAGAAATGCATAACCATTAACAGGGGTTGGATAATGGTGAAATTTTTAAAAAAAAATACATGCATGACCCTATATTCATAAAAGTGAACCGGGGTACAATGTAACGGATAAGTTAACCAAAAAATAAAGGTGCTGCCTGAATATCTTTCAGGTGCGTACCTGTAAAAGCAAAAAAAATAATTTTAAGGAGTTAATAATGCCAAAGGAAAAACAAGATAAGAAAAAAAATGAAGATTGGCCTCTCCCCTATTGCACCAAGGCGCCATCTGCTGAACAATCCCGGAGCGCGGATGAAGACGAGCCGTGCGATGATGCAAGGGCTGCCGATATCGAAGAAGGAACGGAATAATAATGGATTCGCAACAACTCTATGACAGGATGAAAAAAATCCAGGAGGCCAAAGGTTATTATTTTAACAGCAATAAAAAACAAACCTTCGAGCTTCTCGAAGCCCTGCTGATTAACAAAGAACGTTATGGCTATATGGGGTGCCCGTGCAGACTTTTATCCGGCGACCGGAATGTTGATAAAGACATCCTGTGCCCCTGTGTATACAGCATACCTGATATTAAGGAGTACGGCAGCTGTTACTGCAATCTTTATGTTTCAAAAGACTGGAATGAACAAAGGATTCCTCATGTGTATGTGCCAGAAAGAAGACCTGCACAATATTAACCGGATTTAATATCCTTATTCGGGGCTTCTGCTTGTAATAACACTGAGATGCCTTAACTCCTTAAATCCGGGACAGTGTGCGCAAGCATTGAAATTTTGAAGCATTTTTCAGATTTTTGTGTCTCACAAAAAAATGATTCAATCCGGGGAGATTCCGACTTGTTATCACATTTCCTTGATTTTAATCTTTTTATGTTTACTCTCTTCGGATTTGGGAATAAGGATATTGAGTACACCGTTTTTAAACTCTGCGTTCACCTTATCGCTTACAACCCTTGAAGGGAGTCTGAAAGGGCGCATAAAGGACCCGGCACATCGTTCACGACGATAGTATCTCTCGTCTTTCTGCTCCTCCTCCATCTTTTTTATACCGCGGAGGGTTAGAACATCCTCCGTAACATCTATGTCGATGTCCTTCGCTTCCATACCCGGTAGTTCAGCCTTAAGCTGTACCATTCCATCTGTTTCTGAAATATCTACAGAAGGAGTCCACTCCATTTCCTGATTCGTCAGACCCGTGTCTCCAAAAAAACTGTTCCATAGATTATCCGCGTCTCTGAAGAAAGGTCTCATACCGAACCCCCAAGTTCTTGGCATTATTTCCAGGGCCATAATATCATCCTCCTTTTTATCAGATTTTCTGATTAAATTTATAAAGTTAAGATATTTGAAATTTTTCTCCCCGGCCTCATTGAAAATTAAATCATTCAATGAAGAATTTATTAATGGGGTCAATACAGTATTTTAGGACACAGGATTTCATAACCTGACATAATTTTCATAGCTTATATTTTATTATCTGCAGAAGCGCGGTTAAAAAGACCATTTTACAATCGGAATCATGCTGCAGATACTGTTATCAGGGAAAAAATACATGATTTAAGTTATTCACCCTTCATTAATTATTGTTTATCCTGATAATGGGTGATTTTACTGTCCGGAACCCTTTAACTCGTAATACCTTTAAAGAAAGGTTTAATACAAATGCTTGACTGGGTAGGGATCTTCCGTGAAAGATCTGGATTTCATTCTCAGGACAGTCATGAAAATAAGAAAAGTCCGGGCTCCCGGAGCCATTACCCTTGATCTGTGCGCAGTTGTGGAAGGGACATTTGACTGTCTCATTACTTAAAATCCGCACTGGATCTTATCGACCAGATTCATCAGATGGTGGGGTGTCTCCTATTTGGAGTTACAGCCACTGTCAGGGGGATAAAAATCTCTTAATTGACCCCTGCGACGAATAACAGACTTGCAGTCAGATCATTACCGTTAACCGGAAGAAGGTTTTTATGAAAAATATAATACTCGGAATTATAGTCTATACAGTGGTTAAATTTTTTTTCCGGCATGCTCTTTTGCTGATGAAGCAGGATATCCCGGATCGCCATATATGGGCATATCTTATCATTATACCAGTGAAACCAGCGCGGTCTTTAAACATTCTGATTGTGTAGATTATGGAACCCGGCAGTTTGGGTTATTTGCAGGGAAAAATATTTCAGATTTGTGGAATATGGAGTTTGAAGCTGTTATTGCTGATGTAATTGAAAAAAACCATATAAAGAAAAAAGATGGAAGACTTTATGGAATTCAGGCTTCAGTCCTGTATGATTTTGTACAGACTCGACGGGTTATTTTTTATACCGGAATATCCCTGGGAATGGGTTTTTTACCTCAGCCATCAGGATATGGTGAACTTGGATGTGAAAATCCCTATGGGTTGATCGCAGGAAAGCTCGGTTTAGATTATTACCTTTCTAAAAAATATTTTCTCCGGGTACAATCAGGCGTATGGCATATTTCGTCAGCGCCAATGAGTGACCACGGGCAGAATAACTGGGACTACAGCATTCAGTTCGGATATCATTTCTGATTGCTTTGCGTGGTCAAAGCTGCCATTTAAAAGAGCGGGAGCTGCTGGAGGGGCAATGAATTACAGGTCTTATGGAAATAATGATATCCGAAAAAGAATGATCGAATACCTTGGAGGAGCTTCGTTAAAAGATGCCACTGGACATGCCAACCTTTCGGGTGACCTGGAAACCGTAGTATATAAATTATCAGGTCATTTGAAAATGCTGCATGCGGCTGACAATAACAGGCAATCCGATGACCATCTGCCCCCTGGAAAGGGGAATATCAACTGGGCAAGGCTGATTCTAGATTTATTGGATACCGCATTTCAGGGTACATTTATTATGGAACTGTCAAACGATCAAGGCAAAACCGGAAAGGAATTTTTAAAGGAAGCCGTACAGGCACGGCAGTATCTCAGAGATATAACAAGAAAAATTAAACTCGACCGCTCTGCAAAAAACCCGTGATGAATTTGTCAGTCTTTTGAAAGAACTTTTTCTGTCAGATCTGATCTCTAATTGATCAGGCATATAACCATAAATATTTTTCCTTTCCATATTAAGGATTTCTTTTATTTTTTCCTTGGGCAGATATTTAAGTTCGTTTAAGGTAAGATCAGTCACAAAACAACCATCCCTTTACAATATCAGATCCTGGTTTTTGTCATGTCCTTACCGCAACACTGTAATGGAACAGAGCATGACACCTCTTTCCCCGCAATGCATGCACATGTCTTGGTAACCTGTAGTTCCAGGCCACATGTTTCACATTTATAAGAATCTCCTTTTTTCATCTCTGTACAATTTGCCATATGTCCTCCTTCATGATTTAAATTTATTATTAATTACTATGATAGAATGGAATCCATCGCAAGAAAATGGGGTCCATTATGTATTTTGATCTCTGATTGTCAAAGTGTCTGTAGAAAAGATGCCTCCTTAAAAAGTTGTGGTATTGAACATTTCTTTGTAATAAATCCATTTTTAGTTACAATTCTGTTTGTAAAACATTCTTTTTCTATTATAGCTTCGATCAATCGGAAAGTATGATCATCGAGCTCATACTCATGCCATCCGGGTGTACCAAGCCTCCGGTTCAGTTCTTTAAGATCAGATGCCGTTGATGCGCTTGTATTGGCAACATCTCTGACAAAAGATGGCACCTGATAAAGGTCCATACCTTTTTCTTTTAATCTTTTCACAATGATTTCTCTCAACTGTTCCATGGCGAACCCCTATTAATTTGACCGTTTAATAATTGTACTTTACTTTTACATTCATAATTAGACTCTATTAAAAAATTAAAATAAATATTGTCAATAATGTATTTACCGGGAATACAGTACCTGTTTATACTTATGCGATAAAATCATCGATTAACAACAGGCAAAGGAATTCGCTCATAAAATGACACTAACAATTGATAAATTACGCGACACAGATTTTATGGAGGTCAGGCTCAGATTATTCGAATACTCGACGAAAATTTCATTTAAAGAATTGCTTCAAAAAACGCTGGATGAATTAGAAATTGATCGCTTACAGGGTAGCTGAGGATCTAAGACCCATATGGAAAGAAACAAAACCTGAGATTGAAATAACTGATTTACCTCAGATAGAAGCAGACCCCCTTCAAATAACGCGTCTTTTACAAACCCTGATCACCAATGTGGTTCGATACAGCAAAAAAGGTGAGACTCAGGTTGTTAAAATATCAGGTCGAATCATATGTAAACCGGAAAATGGGAAGATGAATGAGTTTT
>CAZCMD010000011.1:0-55503 GCA_964499695.1 uncultured Desulfatiglans sp. | reverse complement strand
TCGATTATCTCTTTTTTTGTTTCTGTAGTTAGTACCACTTTCCATACCTCCTTAAAAATTGGAAAACATAAATTAATTAATTACCTGTAGTTAACAATATTTTCATATAAATTTTTTCTGTCTCTGTTCCTAATTTTAATTGAACACCTTTATCTTTCTGAGCCAGTTATTACTTCCTGTCATGAGCGTATCTATCTCAAGCACAGCCACAAAATCTGAACCGGCCGTAAGTTTTATTATATTACCCGGTTCGATACCTGGTACATCAAGCTCATTCCACTGGGGCCTGTACCCGTTTCTGATCCTTTTTGCGAGAATATTATCAATATTTACGGATAACATCTCCGGGAGCGCCCTTTCTAAAGGAATCACCCTCTCTATAAGTCCAGATTGGTCAATAGAATCCGGATTTAAAACAAACGCATCATCGACATTGAACTGCCCGCTCGATATCCTCCTTAGATCCTGTAAATGGGCAACCGTATCAAGTTTTTTTCCTATATCCGAAGCCAGGCTCCTTATATATGTTCCTGCGGAGCAGGTTACATCAACCGTAATCAGGGGCAGTCTTATATCCATTATATCTATGGAATAAACTGTAACCTCCCTTGCTGCAAGCGCTACATCCATGCCCCTGCGGGCAAGTTTATATGCCCTCTCCCCATTAACCTTTAATGCAGAAAAGGCAGGGGGAACCTGTTTAATAACCCCGGTAAAACCTGCAATCTCCCTGTATATTCTTTCTGCCCCTATTTCAGGGACAGGCATCTCTTTTGTTACAGAGCCTGTAGAATCATATGTATCTGTTTCAATACCAAGCCTTATCTCAGCCCTGTATTTTTTTCTTCCCCCCATAATATAAGAGGACAATTTTGTTCCCTGCCCCAGAAGCAGTATCAAAAGCCCGGTGGCAAAAGGGTCAAGCGTGCCGGCATGACCTGCCTTTTTGCACTTGAGGATCCGTCTGACCATCCTGATCGAATCAAAGGAGCTCCAGCCTTTTTCCTTATCGATCAGAATGATACCATCCGGGTGATCTTCATTTAATTTTTCAGACAAACTCTCTCTTCTTATTCTTTCTCATCGTCCTGAATCTTTTTAAACAACTGTTCAAGACGGTTTCCGGTTTCAAGAGTCAGGTCATGATCAAATATTATGTCAGGCACATTTCTGAGCTTTAGATTTGAGCCCAACTGTCTCTTTATAAAACCCTTTGCACTCTCAAGGCCTGTAAATGCCTGTTTCACCTCTTCTTTGGAACCTAAGACGCTGAAAAATACCCTTGCATTCTTCAGGTCATTACTAAGGTTTACACCCGTAAGAGTGACGCCCTTTAATCTGGGGTCTCTTATCTTGGTCATAAGGAGTTCGGCGATAAATCTCAGGATCTGATCGCCAACCCTTGTTGATCTCTTTCCGGGCAGCATTTTTCTTATTAAACCCTTTATATAAATACCGTATCAAAACGGGTTACTTAAACATTAATTATCTCGATCCTTGAATCGATTAATTCAGCAAGGCACAAAGATTCTATAAAGGTGAGTACGGTCGCGAGGACAGAATCTATATGTCCCCTGTCATTTCCAACTGCGCTTACCCCCAGACCTATCCTCTGCCATTTATCATTGTACTCAACCTCGGCTATAGCTACATTGAACCTGCTTTTTACCTTTCCTATGATGCTTTTCACAATTCTTCTCTTTCCTTTAAGAGACTCGTTTTCATGGATAAAAAGCTCTATGGACATTGCGCCTATAACCACAGCCTTACAGCTCCGCCTTTATTTCCTCTATCTTATATGCCTCGATAACATCGCCCGGTTTGATATCCTGAAATGCCTCCAGCCCGATACCGCATTCATAACCTGCCTGAACCTCCTTTGCGTCATTCTGGAGGCGTCTGAGAGAGGCTATTTTCCCTGTAAAAATCACGATATTATCTCTCAGGAGACGTACCATTGAACTTCTTTCAACTACCCCGTCTGATACAATACAACCTGCAATCTTCCCTATCTTTGGTACAGTAAATAACTGTTTGATTTCAACATGACCTGTTACATGTTCCTTGTATATCGGCTCAAGCAGACCTGCCATTGCCTTCTTAATATCTTCAATAAGATCATAAATAACATCATAATACCTGATATCAATATTTTCTCTTTCGGCAATCTGGACCACCCTGGCATTAGTCCTTACCCTGAAGCCAATAATTATTGCACCTGATGCCGAGGCAAGCATGACATCGGATTCTGTAATGGCCCCTGTTGATGAATGTATAACCCTGATTTTCACCGCTTCAGTTCCCAGTTTATTGAGGGATTCAGTCAGTGCCTCAAGAGAACCCTGGACATCAGCCTTGATGATTATATTAAGCTCCTTAATAGCCCCTTCACGAATCTTTTCATAGAGGTCATCCAGGGATACTATGTCACTTTTTCCCCTCTCCTTCTCTTTGATCTTGGCCTGACGGTGTTCAACAATCTGTCTCGCGGTTTTTTCATCAGCAACAACATAAAATTCATCACCCGCTTTTGGCACACCTGAAATACCGTATATTTCTACAGGCACAGAAGGCGTAGCATCCTTCAATTTTTTACCACGGTTATTGAGCATGGCCCTTACACGCCCGTAGGTTTCACCGCATATGAAATGGTCACTCTGTTTCAGAGTACCTTCTTTTATAAGTACTGTTGCGACTGAGCCTTTGCTCTTATCAAGCTGTGCCTCAATGATCGTTCCCTTTGCAGGTTTGTTCGGGTTTGCCTTCAGTTCAAGCATTTCAGCCTGCAAAAGGATAAGCTCCATCAGTTCATCAACACCCTGACCTGTTTTTGCCGATATCTTCCCGAAAATAGTGTCGCCGCCCCATTCTTCCGGTGTAAGATTGAGTTCTGCAAGTTCTCTTATTACCTTGTCAGGGTTAGCCTCGGGCTTGTCCATCTTGTTGATTGCCACAATTATTGGTATCTTTGCAGCCCTTGCGTGGTTGATGGCCTCCTTTGTTTGCGGCATTACCCCATCATCAGCCGCTACAACAAGGATGATTATGTCCGTGACCTTTGCGCCCCTTGCCCTCATTGCGGTAAACGCCTCATGACCGGGGGTATCCAGGAAAGCTATATCACCGCTTTCTCTTTCAACATAATAGGCGCCTATGTGCTGTGTGATACCGCCCGATTCACCGGCTATAATGTTTGAATTGCGTATATAGTCCAGGAGGGAGGTCTTTCCATGGTCAACATGGCCCATTATGGTAACAACGGGCGGTCTGGGTTTAAGGTCTTCAGGTTTGTCTGTAATCTCATCCAGCTTGACCTCCATCTCAAACTGGTCAAGCTCAAGTTCATAACCGAAATCATCAGCGACAAGAGAGGCCGTCTCAAAATCGATCTGCATATTGATATTGCCCATGACTCCTATCTTTATAAGGAGTTTTATGAGATCTGTACCCTTTACGCCCATCGCCTTTGCAAGATCGGAAACAGTTACATTCTCAGAGACCTTGAGCCTCCTCTTGCTTGCCTTCGGGGTAGTAATCTCGGTTTGTTTAAGTTTTTTAACACCGTCCTTTGATCTCTTCGTTGCTTTTCTGTCTTTTAATCTTGGGCCTCTGTCTTCATAGAGATCGGCACGCTCAAATACCTCAAGTTTTCTGTGCCTTAAACGGATATCCGAATCGATCTCCTTTTTAGGCTTTTCGCCCTTTTTCCTGTCTTTCCTTTTTTTAGATTTTCTATCATCAGACTCATCATATGGTTCTGTGCCGAGATCAACTGCCGGGATAACTACTTTTCTCTTGTACTCAGTTGGCTCCTTAACAATCTCCGGTTTAACCTTACCCCTTGATATCTCCGGTTTAGGGGTCGCTGCTACCGGTTCCGGAAGCCTGATTATCCTGGCTGGCCTGTCTTTAAGCTTCTTTTTCTGTTTTTTGCCTGATACCCTTTCCCGGCCGCTTTCTTCAGCCCTTTCACTATCGACAGCAGTTTCCATGGCTGTTTCAGCATCTGCTACATCAGTTGCAACAGCTTCTATCTCTTCTGAAATCCCCTCGACCTCCGCGGATTCGAGATCGCCGATGACTGTTTCCTCTTCAGGAGCCTCCTCTATTTCAGCCTCTGACTCCTTAACCGCTTCTATATCCTCACGAATACCTCTGGCAACCACTTCACTGACCTTTTTAGGTTCCGGGGCAGATACCTTTTTGATAATCTTTGCATGCGACTCTTTTGGAGGCGTAACAGTTTCCGGCTCCTTTTCAGGCAGAGGTTCTGCCTTCATGGTTTCTTCCATTCTTTCGGTCTCTTCAACCTGAACAACCTTCCTCCTGCGTATAACATTCCGCTGAAGCCGTTTTTCTTCAATAACTTCGGACACACTCCCAGCCTTTACTATTTCCTTTGCCCTTTTAATATCATTGTCATCAAGGGTACTCATATGATTTTTCACAGACATGCCACCAGCTTTCAACCTGTCAACCAGTTCCTTGTTGTCAATTTTTAGTTCATTGGCCAGTTCATAGACCCTTATTTTAGACATTTAATCCCCTTTTCTTAAAAAATCTTTCCATGCATGATGCATCATCACAGAGGTAAATTCCCCGGCCATTTTCTCTCTTGAGCTTATCAATAACCACCCTGTTATCCTTATTGATAACAAGCCGGATCAGCTCCTCTTTCGCCTTTTTTGATCTGCATGATACACATGTCCTTACCGGAACATGGTGAATACCCCTATTCATCAGTATTATCAGATTCTTTTTTATCGCTATCTTTCTTTGCCCCTGATACATCAGCACCGGCATCATGGAGGTATTCATTTGCAGTAGCAATCAATTGCGCCGCATCCTTTTCATTCAGTCCCTCCACATTTGCGAGTTCAGCCAGATTGGCAGAAGCAACATCCTCTATTGACCGGTAGCCTTCCTGATACAATTCCGTTGCTATTGCCTCACCCACACCCTCAAGGCTTAAAAGTGAGTTATAGGAGTCCTTGAGATTTTTATTATATTCAGACTCACTTGTGACATCAAGATTCCAGCCTGATATCTTGGATGCCAGCCTTACATTCTGACCTCTCCTGCCTATTGCGAGAGAAAGCTGGTCATCCGGTACAACAACAACCATGGAATGGTTGGCTTCATCAACAATGACCCTCGTTATTTCAGCAGGTGCAAGTGCATTACAGATAAATTTTGCAGGGTCATTGTCCCATGTAACAATATCTATCTTTTCACCCCTTAATTCCTGGACAACAGCCTGAACCCTTGAACCCTTCATACCGACACATGCCCCAACCGGATCAACATCACTGTCCTTTGACATTACAGCAATCTTTGCCCTGCTGCCAGGCTCACGTGCAACCTGAATAATACTTACAATACCTTCTGAAATCTCAGGCACCTCATTCTCGAAAAGCATAGATAAAAAGTTCGGATGTGTTCTGGATAGTATTATCTGTGGCCCCCTGGCGAACTGCTTTACCTCCAGGATGTATGCCCTTACCCTGTCTCCCTGTTTATAGGTCTCTTTGGGTATCTGCTCTTTGTTGGGAAGCTCTGCCTCTGCCTTGCCAAGGTTTACAATTATGGCGCCTTTGTCAAACCGCTGAACAATACCATTTATTATCTCACCGCGCCTGTCCTTGAAGTCATCAAAGACAACATTTCTTTCAGCCTCGCGGAGACGCTGCATTATCACCTGTTTTGCCGACTGTGCAGCAACCCTGCCCAGCTCATCCGTTTCCATCCTTATTCCAAGACTGTCACCTATAACAGCATCCGGGTCAATATCATGGGCCTCTTCAAGGGATATCTCAAGGTTTTCATTCGCCACCTTTTCAACGACTTCCTTGAATTCAAACACCTCGATTTCGCCCATCTCTTCATTGAATTTTATTTCAAGATCATAGTTCTGCCCAAGTTTTTTTCTTGCAGCAGCCTTTACTGCCTCCTCAAGGGTTTGTATTAAAGTATCTCTCTCAACACCCTTTTCACGGCCTACCTGCTCCAATACCTTTAATAAATCTGAAGTCATTTTTGATTCACTCCATTATTTGTGCTGTTAACTGTACCTTCTTTGTTTTTATCAAAATCATATACAATGTTTGATTTTTCAATATCGTTAAAAGGCAATTCTATTTTATTTCCCGATGATTCAAGAAAAACTGCCCGGTCAGTACAGTTTTTCAGTACGCCTGTAAAGTTCTTTTGCCCGTTTATGGCCTGCTTCGTTTTTATTCTAATCGTACTCCCTATGGCCCTGATAAAATCCTTTTCTCTTCGTAGCGGGCGATTAAGACCGGGAGACGAAACCTCCAGGACATAATCATGATCAATGATCTCTTTTATATCTATAATGTCACCAAGCTCTCTGCTTACATCAGCACAGTTATCTATCGTGACACCGTTTTCCTTGTCTATATAAAGCCTCAGTACCCAGCGCCCAAACATTGACAGATATTCCACTTCAACCAGCTCGTATCCGATATCATAAAGAAGCGGCTCAACCAGCTCAAATACCCGATCCCTTATTACGGAAACGTTTGTCAATCTCTATTCTCCCCGCAAAACTAATAAAAAAGCGGGTATTAAGACCCGCTTCTGAATCATAGACTTTATCTTAAGCACATATGCTTTTATAAAAAATCTTTATCAGCATATCGCAAAACATTGTGCCCACAATTCGAAGAAGATCAACCTTATTGGCTAACAACCTCAAAAAGGGAATCAGGATTTATAAGACATATATGGAGCGGGCAACGGGGTTCGAACCCGCGACACCAAGCTTGGGAAGCTTGTACTCTACCAACTGAGCTATGCCCGCAATTATATACTGTCTTTTATCTGCGTCCTCAATGTTATTCAAACAGGACAACAGTTAAAATCCCGAATCATCACTTCATAACAATAAATATGAAATGATGTTTACCTTACCAAAAGTAATTTGGCATTTTTATCATAAGAGAAATCATTGTCAAGAGAATAACTTATGACCAAAAGAATATAACAATCAATCAGTTCAGGGTAAATTATTTACCCATAGGCCAAATTAACCTGAAGTAAATATCAGTAATACAAACAGGCTTGAAGAATAGTATTTCTGCTTTTTATTGTCAATCAGGGAAAAAAACCATACCATTTTAGATAATTGTATGTTAATTTATTTCCAAAAAATTATTAAAAGCGGGAGAAATAGGGTTCCTTGGAAGAAGATTCAAACCGAAGTATTTTAGATAAAATTTTATCCTTCATGAATAAGCACCATCTTCAGAATGGTACAGACCTCGCTGATGAGATCAATGATCTCATGGATGAAGGACAGGCAAAAGGGCTTATCTCTGATGAAGAATCGGAGATGGTTCACGGTGTGCTTGAGCTGAAAGAAACCACCGCCCTTTCAATAATGATACCCCGGACTGATCTGACTTCAGCACCGATCGATTCAACACTTGGTGAACTTATTAATCTGATTACCACCTGCGGCCACACCCGTATACCGATTTATGGAGAAAGCATAGATGAGATAATAGGCATACTCCATGCAAAGGATTTATTAAAACTATTCGGCAGCCCGCCTGAAACAAAAATTACCCCTGAAATCCTGAAAAAGGCCTTTTTTGTGCCTGGCAGCCAGAAAATCAGCACCCTTTTGAGGGATCTCAAAACCCAAAAGAATCATATGGCAGTGGTCACAGACGAATATGGCGGCACAGAAGGCATTATCACCATAGAAGATATCCTTGAAGAAATTGTGGGTGAAATCATGGATGAGCATGATCATGAAGAACCCCTTGTTAGTAAAATAGACGATGATACCATCCTTGTGGATGCACGCCTGGGGGCTACCGAACTGGAGGAGATATTCGACATAAAACTGCCTGATGGCGATTTTGAATCTGTTGGCGGATTTATAATACATATCCTAGGCAAAATACCCAAAACAGGCGATGAGTTTATCTACAACAACCTGAAGATACAAATCAAATCGGCTGATGAAAGAAGGATTGATAAGGCCCTGATCACCTGCTGCAATAAGACACAGGATGGATCAGAAGAACCTTTTGCCTGACACCATAGCCGCCCTTTTAATAAAACCTTTATCACTACATTCATCTTTTTATACTTATAATTATGCGTCAGATAGCAGAGAAAAAAAACTTACTTGCAATTTTATCAGGCTTCCTGTTAACAGCATCATTTCCGCCCTTTAAAACAGGCTGGCTGATCTTTTTTTCCATTGTACCCCTGTTGATATCGATTCAGGGTGAAGACCCTAAAAGGGCATTCAAGCTCGGAATAATTACGGGTCTTACCCATTATGTCACGCTTATCTACTGGATCATAAATGTATTATCCACCTATGGAGGCCTGAATATATTTGTCAGCATTTTTGTACTGCTGCTTTTATCCCTCTATCTTTCCATTTATACTGGTATCTTTTCTGCATTAACATGCATCTTAAGTGAGAGCAGGATAAAGATATTTCTATTCGCAGGCATCTGGGTAGCCCTTGAATATATCAGGACCATACTTCTTACCGGATTCCCATGGGGACTTCTGGGTCATAGCCTGTACAGCGGACTTTCTCTGATTCAGATTGTGGATATTACCGGGGTATACGGGCCTTCATTAATCATTGTTGCGATCAATGTCTGCATATTTAAACTCCTTATCCGGTACAGGGATTTTTTTAAGAACAGATATTTTATGATAGAATCGTTCCTTTTAATAGCGCTTGTAACAGCCTCTATTATTTATGGAAAAAATGCACTGACAAGATACAGCAGCGTTAAACCTGAAACCACCTTAATTAATACAGCCATTATTCAGGGCAATATTGACCAGGCCGTTAAATGGGATGAAAGTTTTCAGGGAGAGACCATTGATAAATATATCAACCTTTCAAAAAGCAGTCTCAACACAGTTCCTGACATTATTGTATGGCCTGAAACCGCTGTCCCCCTGTTTTTCCAGGATGAAAACCCTTTAACAGAAGGGCTTTATGACCTTGTAAAGGAGGGGAATATCCACCTTATCTTCGGAAGCCCTGCATACAAAAGAGATGGTGACAGGATAATGTATTATAATACTGCATGGTACATATCACCAGAGGGAGAAATAAAAGGGCAATATAACAAAAAACATCTTGTCCCATTTGGAGAATACGTACCCTTTCAGGAATACCTTCCTTTTGTCAACAGACTTGTACCATCAGCAGGAGACTTTTCAAGAGGAGACTCTACTGACCCGTTATTGCTGGGTAAGATCCCAACAGGGATACTTATCTGTTATGAAGCGATCTTCCCTGATCTTGCGCGACAACAGGTAAAAAAGGGAGCTGCAATCCTGATTAACATCACAAACGATGCATGGTTTGGATATTCAAGTGCGCCATATCAGCACCTTTCCATCTCTGTGTTCAGGGCGATAGAAAACAGGCGGCCATTAATACGATCAGCAAATACAGGGATAAGCGCCATAGTCGACCCGACAGGCAATGTAACAGCACAGGGTGATATCTTTACAGAAGAGGTTCTCACCGGAAAAATCTCTATTGGCTATAAAGACATAACCTTTTACTCACACTATGGCGACATATTTGCGCTATCCATTACCATTATTTGTTTGTTAGTAATACTGAATCATAATGGTTTTAAATCAAAAAAAAGAAAAAGATAGGATAACTTTTTGCACTACAACCTCAAAGAGGAGACAATATGGAAAATGATCTAAAGGAAAAATTAAGCACACTTACTGAAATACTAACCATGCTTCGGGGTCATCTTTGACCTGGATGCAAAAAAACTTGAGCTTGACCGTCTTGAATCTATCATGTCAAAACCCGATTTCTGGGATAAACCCCAGGATGAGATATCACGTATATCACAGGAACGCTCCAGCCTGAAGGATTCCATAGATAACTGGGAGGTGCTGAAAAAGGAAACAGACGATCTTAATATGCTTGTTGAGATTGCCTTTGAGGAAAATGATGAGGAGTCGATTGCTGAATTTAAAAAGGATATAACCGGCCTTGAGAAAAAGGTAAAAAATCTTGACGTTCAGTGTCTGATGAGTGAACCGGATGACAGAAGAAACTGTATAGTTTCAATCAATGCAGGCGCAGGGGGCACAGAGTCTCAGGACTGGGTTGAAATGCTCTACAGGATGTATTTGAGATGGTGTGAATCAAAGGGATATAAGACCGAGGTAATTGACTACATGCCAGGCGATGAGGCAGGGGTAAAGAGTGTAACATTCTCTGCGTCAGGCCCATATGCATACGGGTTTATGAAGGCTGAACACGGGGTTCACCGCATGGTCAGGATATCGCCATTTGATGCGACAGGCCGCAGGCATACCACCTTTGCATCTGTTTCAGTTATCCCGGAGGTGGACACAGACATAGAAATCAAGATAGATGAAAAGGATCTCAGGATCGACGCATTCAGGGCAAGCGGGCCTGGCGGACAGCATGTTAACAAGACAAGTTCAGCAATCAGGATAACCCACATCCCTACCAATACTGTTGTACAATGCCAGAATGAAAAATCCCAGCACAGGAACAAAGAGATGGCAATGATGGTCCTAAAAGCAAGGCTGTATAATCTTGAAAAAGGCAAGCAGGATAAGAAGAAACAGGAGATGCACCAGAACCAGAAGGATATTGCCTGGGGAAGCCAGATAAGGTCATATGTGTTTAACCCTTACAGGATGGTTAAAGATCACAGGACAAACGAAGAGGTCGGTAACCTTGAAAAGGTCATGGATGGTGAGATTGACAATTTTATTGATGCCTATCTCAGAATGAAAAGATAATTAACGTTTTACAAAGATTTCTATTTTGGATTTCCATCCTTATTGTAAAAACTTACAGAGAAGATGCATACGACAAGCTGTAGAGACAAGGCATGCCTTGTCTCTACATACGGTATAAAAACAAATAAATCTGGGAAAATTTAATGGCAACAATATTTGAGGAAACCGGTATTAAGGGGTTAAAAATAAAGAACCGTCTTGTAAGGTCTGCAACATGGGAAGGTATGTGTGACCCTGATGGCAGGCCCACTGAAAGACTTTGCCGCCTTTATAAGTCCCTTGCTGATGGAGGTATCGGGCTTCTGATATCTGGTTACACATTTGTTAAGCCTGAAGGAAAACAACTGGCCGGTACTCTTGGAATCAACACCAATGCATTTAAAGGTGATTATGAAAGGTTAATTAAAACCGTTCATGATTCAGGGGGGACTATTGCCATGCAGCTTGTGCATGCAGGTGGCCAGGCCATACCGGATTATTCGGGAAGTGAACTGGTTGCTCCATCAGCAGTCATAGTTGCTCATTACCAGGCAAAACCCAGGGCACTCCTTCTCGCAGAAATAAAGGATATAATAAATGCCTTTGGTGAAGGGGCATATCGTGCAAGGGAATATGGTTTTGATGCAGTACAGCTTCATGGCGCACACGGTTATCTTTTAAACCAGTTTATGTCGCCCCATACAAACCTGAGAACGGATGAATACGGCGGAGATATAGATAACCGGAGCAGGTTTGTCATGGAGGTATATCAGAAGGTAAGGGCAAATGTGGGAAATGAATTTCCTGTAATGATCAAGATGAATTGTACGGATAACATGGAAGGCGGCCTTACACTTGAAGATGGTTTAATTGTGGCAAAAAGGTTATCAGAGGCGGGTATTGACGCCATAGAGGTCTCGTCCGGTAACAGTGCATCAGGTATAAAGAACGGCCCATTAAGGATGAGGATAAATAAACCTGAAAAAGAGGCATGGAATATGCCATATGCCAGAGAGGTTAATAAAATTGTAAAGTGCCCTGTTATGGTTGTTGGAGGTTTTAGATCCTATGAGGTTTGCGAAAAGGCAATCAAAGAGGATGGTATAGATTACATTACCATGTCAAGACCGCTTATCAGGGAACCTGACCTTGCATCAAGATGGAAAAGGGGTGACTCCGCTAAAGCCAGATGCATATCCTGCAACAGGTGCTTTAAACCTGGTGCTGAAGAAGGCGGTATCTATTGTGTTGATGCAAAATCAGGCAGATAAACTAAAGGCACCAGGCCGCAATATTGATGAAATAATGATGACTGTAAAGGAAATCCCTCATGCATCAAATATCATGAAGAGATTTGCCCGGGAGTGTAAACGGGACGAGTTTTAAGCAAAGTCCTTCTCATCTCTGGAACTTATTCAGGATTACATGTCCAAAAATATTTTTCGCGATATTTAATAATTTTTTATCGGATGTTACAAATACATCGACAGGGAAAAGGTTATGTGCTGTGATAGCAGCTGCTAACTGAATGGAATCAAGGGTTGTAAGCCTCAGTGTGGCAGATTCCGCAGAGAACCCGCCATCAGGGATTTTTATTATACAAATTATGCCATACGTAATAAAAACTTCACCGCTGATGGCAACTAACAGCTTCTCCCACTTCTCCTAATGGATATCACCAAGCCCTTTGTATAATAACATCAGGGATTGAATAGTGTTTACTATTCAATGTGTAAATCTTTCCACCATCCAGATGGGCTGTTGCAGCAAGGATTGCATCATTAATATCCATGCCATTCTTAGGATTCCATGTTCGGTAATATTCTCCAGCCAAGTCTACAATCTTCTGGTTTACAGGCGCTGTTTGAAACTGAGATAAAAAAAGGCGCGTATCATCCTCCTCTTGCGGACGCATAAAGAAAATTACTTCAGCGCGCTGCATTGCACCTGTCCATAGTTCATATTTTTCAATGTCATGTATTTTTTTAAGGAGACGCAGAGCTTTCTTCTCGCCCCTCAGATGCCATATAAGGATATCAGAGTCAATAAAGGCTTTCATCCTTTTTTATACCTCTCCTGAGACCGACGCATAGCACCCTTGATTTTTTGAATAGTCTCATTTACAGGTTCATCACGTTTCCAGCTTCCGCAGGTAAGAGTTAAAATATCAAGTTCTTCATCAGTATCTATTTGCTGCGCATAATTTTTTATAGCGTTTTCAATAACCGCTTTCCGTGATATTTTTAGCTGTCTGGCGATTCCCCCTATTTTATTTATGACTTCTTCATTAACCCGTGCAGACATTATTTTATCCATCTGATTACCTCCAGTAATAACGTTTACATGCTAATGTAAACATTATTAGATGTCAATTTATAAGTCGTGTAGTTCAGACAGGAGTCCCCCACATTTGCAAACCACCAGATGGAAATGGCGGTCTCTGAATGAACGTTCACTTAGAAGTTCTAAGTCAGATACTTCATTCAACAGGTCATTTTTCTTTAACGTAATTCAGCGCAGAGCGTTTATAGAAAAAGGTCCCTACGGAGATCATAGGAACCAGATAAATTTACACATATTGTAATGTATTATTAGATCCTAACCTTTCATCAATATGTCATTTATCTTATCAGCATAAG
The DNA here is from genome assembly GCA_964499695.1 of uncultured Desulfatiglans sp. Classification (GTDB taxonomy): domain Bacteria; phylum Desulfobacterota; class DSM-4660; order Desulfatiglandales; family HGW-15; genus JAAZBV01. Next base: position 42,070 of record CAZCMD010000011.1, on the reverse strand, counting down.
CCTTACTTGCAGCATCATCTGTCACAATCTCTATCTCATCAGGGCCTGAGATCCCTAATCCTATTTCCACTGCATGTTTCATCTGATCCTGTTCAAATATCTTTTTCCCCATAATCTGTGGATTTGAACCCTGTTCCTTTAATATAGCGAGACCCACAGCATCAATAGCAACCCTGTCTGTACCTGCAATGACCACATCAGCCTTTTTTCTTGTTCCTTCCATGGGTCCGCCATCAGTAAATATCTCAACACCATCAAACACAATAAGCTCCGGTCTGTATGCAAGGTTGATCTCTGCAATCATCTTGCGCATGTCAGGCGAGTTGTGCATCTGTGGGAACATGTGTTTTTTATGGACAGTGCCCACACTTAGTTTCATGGACATGCTGTAATGGCCGCCGAAACCATGTGTCTTAATGCACCCTGTTGTTACTGTATATTCTGATTCAACAATGGGGCGCGCCATCAGAAACCCGCCCTCCCAGTGAGAACCGGGCCGATTAATAAGCACCCACTCCTTTTCATCCATCTTTTCAAAATTAATGACTTCAAAACTTAACTCTTTTGCCAGATCAAAAATCCCCTTTGCCTCCATAACCTTCTGTGTATCGCCCGGGCCGCAACGGTCGCCAACTGTTACCTTAAGTGCTTCTCTTTTCTTTATCTCCTTTACAAGAGTAGATAACACATCATTATGTGTTGAACCGGGCGCAGGATCAGCCGTATTGAAATTGGGTTTTATAAATACCTTTTTACCCTTCATGGATGGAAAATCCACCATCCCGATAGCCCTCTCCACACCTGTCTTGCGATCACCTGATCTTACAAGCGAAACTTTTGCCTTACCTGTTTTTTTATTGCCAAATGCAGGTACACACAGGGAAATACCTGCAATACCGACCATTGATGTATAAATAAACTCCCTTCTGTTTATAAATATCATTGCCAAAACCTCCTTTTGGGCATCATTTTTGCATTTTCGGTCAGTATATACTGTTTTTAAAAAGTAATAAACAGGGATATTTATCATTTATTAAAAATATTAATTAAAACAAATTAACTTGAACTAATTAAGGATAAAAATCGATTGACAATAGTCACTAAAAATTGTAATTTATCAAAAATCCAAATAATTACAGGATATTCACCTATGAAAAAGATAAAAAAACAGTTATGCAAAATATTGTTGTTCTTTTTTGCCACAGCAGTACTCTATTCTCCTCTTTCCATAGCCACCGAAAAAATGACACATACCGTCATTAAAGGTGATACATTATGGGATATATGCGAGCGTTACTACGGCGACAACAGCGTGTGGCCTAAATTGTGGGAAATGAACAGTTTTATTACAAACCCGCACCTTCTTATTCCGGGTGATGTTATTACCCTCTATGAAATGTCTGAGCTGATGGCCCAAAAGGGAAAAACAGTGCCAAAAGAGGAGGCAAAGGCTGAAGAGCCAGCACCTGTATTGGGCATTGATATTCATGGAATAGCAAATATCAACAAAATCGGTTTTTACTCGTCTGAAAAAATAGACACATGGGGTACATTATTTGCGAACTCAGGTAAGAATGTTTTCATGAGCAAGGGTGATACTGTATATGTAATTTTTAATATGGATAAAAATATCAATATCGGTGATGAGTTCAGCATCGGTAAGATATCCAATCGAATAATCCACCCTATTACAAAGAAAAAAGCCGGTTACGTTTTTGATGTATCAGGTAAACTTGTTATTGAGAATAAAACTGGGTTTACAATGAAGGAAGAGGCTCTGAGGGATAAGGAGAATGTCTACCAGGCCAGGATCACAGATGCCCATACCCCAATAAATATAGATGATACCATAATACCTTTAAGAAATATCACCGGTTGTATACTCCCTGAATCAAACAGCGAAAATATTCTTGCAAACATCGTTGCAGCAGAGCAAAACCGCTCCATCATTTCCCAGCATAGTGTAATATATATGGATAAAGGAAGTAATGCCGGCATTAAGAAAGGGAATATATTTGAAATACTGGAGGCGAATATTGTTAAAGACCCCAGACCGGAAAAAATCCTTAAACTTTTTGAAGAAATGGTCATACTGCCTGATCGTCAACTCGGCATAGCAATAGTAATTGATACATACCCTGATACTGCAACAGCGATTGTTCTTGCTTCACCTGAGTCGATTGAAATAGGCGCATATCTTAAAAGCGTATCATGGACCAAGATACCTGATTATATAACATCAACGGCAACCTGCCCTGTCCAATAAAAAGGTGTCTTAAAGAAAAAACTTGACTACTAATTACAGCTTTGTTGTATATTCCCGCCGTATTCAATTCTAACCGGGTCGGCACAGATGTCCTTATGGTCAGAAAAAAAATGCTACTGGATTGCCCTGTCCGGGATAAAAGGTATTGGAAATGTAACCTTCAAAAACCTTTTATCCAGGTTCAATGACCCAGAAAGAATATTGGGGGCATCCAAATCCGAATTATCAGATATGAATGGCCTTAAGAAAGAGACCATCCAGGACATACTAAACCGGCGTTTTGAAATTGATCCGGAAATGGAATTGAAAAAAAGTGAATCATGCGGTGCAAGGATTGTTACGTTCAATGACCCCGAATACCCTGCACCCTTGAGGGAGATACATGATCCACCAATGATACTGTATATGAAAGGTGCGGATATCCCTCAAAACAGGACATTCATAGCGGTTGTGGGGTCAAGAAATGCTACCCATTACGGATTAAAGGTGGCAGAGGAATTAGGTCAGGGTCTGGCAAGACGTGGTATAGGCATAGTCAGCGGCATGGCCCTTGGAATTGATGCTGAATCACACTGGGGTTGTTTAACAGGCAAGGGTTTTACGGTTGCAGTTTTAGGGAATGGTATTGATATCATTTATCCTGCGAATAACAGAAAACTGTATGAAAAAATAGTTGAATGCGGTACGGTTATTTCTGAGTTTCCCATGGGTACATCGCCTTCAGCTTCCAACTTCCCCCAGAGGAACAGGATCATAAGCGGGTTAAGCAGGGGGGTTCTTGTTGTTGAGGCAACAAAAAACAGCGGTTCGCTTATAACAGCCTCTATCGCCCTTGATCAGGGCAAGGATGTATTTGCTGTCCCGGGCAGCATTGAATCATATAAAAGCAGGGGATGCCACTTCCTGATTAAACACGGTGCAATGCTTGTTGAAAACGCGGACGACATAATGGAAGGGCTTGGGTTGAACTACCCCGGAATACCCAAGACGGATAGCCTTATTAAAAGGATACTGCCAGAGATGAATGATGTGGAAACAACAGTTTTTAATTTAATCGGTGATTACCCGATACATATTGATGAGATCCAGAAGCAGGGCAATATTGCCTCAGGGGAGCTTTCAGGCACACTGACGAAAATGGAACTCAAGGGTATCATAAAGCAATTACCCGGAAAGATGTTTGTCAGATAGCTCTCAAAACTATCAGCTTAAATATCACAAGCTGAAATTATTACGAGATAAAATGGAAGAAGATAAAGATAAGAACAATGAAAAGAGAGAAGGCCGTAAAAAACAGGCAGGTAAACAACTGGTAATTGTTGAGTCACCCGCAAAGGCCCGTACTATAAATAAATACCTCGGTAAGGACTATCTTGTAATGGCATCGGTTGGCCATGTGAGAGACCTCCCCGGTAAAAATCCAAAAGGTGTAAAAAACCCTGTACCCGGTGTGGATCTTGAAAATGACTTTGCGCCGACCTACCAGATTATCAAGGGCAAGGGGACAACAGTAAAGGAACTCAAGTCTGCCGCAAAAGGGGCCTCAGGCATATGGCTTGCCACAGACCTTGACCGTGAAGGGGAGGCCATAGCCTGGCACCTCGCAGAAGCCCTGAATATTGATATCAAAAGTGCCAAACGTGTTGTGTTTAATGCCATCACAAAACATGAGATAGAAAAGGCATTCAGTCAGCCTCAGCATATTGACATGGATAAGGTCAATGCCCAGCAGGCAAGGAGGATCCTTGACAGGATCGTTGGTTACCAGGTATCCCCTCTCCTGTGGAAAAAGGTGGCAGGGGGCTTAAGTGCAGGCAGGGTGCAGTCTGTTGCAGTAAGGCTCCTTGTTGAAAGAGAAAGAGAAATAGAATCATTCATACCCGAGGAGTACTGGAAGATTACAGGGTACTTTACCTCTGATCTCATCTCATGGGAAAAGCTTGGTGATGAACTGAGGGCATGGTTTGATAAATCTCAGCCCAAGGCAAAGGGCAGGCTAACCGGCAGGACTGTTGAAGAAAAGAACAAATGGCTTTTTGATCATGATGGTTTCATGGCTGAACTGATAGAGATTAACGGCAATAAATTCAGGCCGCAGAATTATGAGGAAGCACTTAATACAGCAAAGAGAACAGGATTCATACTGGATAAAAGGTTAGAAGAAGAGGATAAGGATAAGAACAGCAGGGTTGGTTTATATGTGATACTTAAAGGGCATGCGGAAAAAGGCCCTGCATGGCGAATAAAATCAATCCAGACAAAGAGGACAAAAAACAGGGCCAATGCGCCTTACATAACAAGCACACTCCAGCAGGCTGCTGTTAATCAACTGGGTTTTACAACACAGGCCACCATGCGCACTGCCCAGGCACTTTATGAAGGGGTAGAGATAGCAGGGATGGGCTCGGTCGGTCTTATCACTTACATGAGAACAGATTCTACACACCTCTCCACTGATGCGATTTCCATGGCGAGAGACTATATTAAAAATAATTTTGGGGATAAGTATCTGCCCGCCGGTCCAAACTATTTTGCCTCCTCAAACAAATCAGCCCAGGAGGCCCATGAGGCGATCAGGCCGACTGATGTTACACTCACACCGGAGAAGGTAAGGTCATCGCTCTCTGATCAGCAGTACAAGCTTTACAGGATCATATGGGACAGGTTTGTTTCATGTCAGATGAATGAGGCGGAATGGGACTATACAACCGTTCTTATCTCAGGTACTGATGCAGGAGACGAGTTTTTGTTCAAGGCAACAGGAAGGGTGCTGATCTTCGACGGTTATTACAGGGTGCTTGGAGTGCCCAACTATTCGGATGAGGCCACACTGCCCGTATTAAAAAATGATCAGCAGCTCGCCACCTTCCATATTGAACCATTGCAGTTCTTTACATCGCCTCCTCCAAGATATACGGAGGCGTCACTTGTAAAAAAACTCGAGGCAGAGGGGATTGGCAGACCAAGTACCTATGCACAGATCATACAGGTCATACAGAACAGAAAATATTCTGAAAAGATCAAGAACCGTTTTTATGCGACAGACCTTGGAAAGGTGGTTACAGATAAACTCGTTGATGCATTCCCGGACATACTTCAGGTAGGCTATACGAGAGACATGGAACAGAAGCTTGATGACATAGCAGATAAGCATGCTGACTGGGTGCAGATGCTCAGAGATTTCTATGGCCCGTTTAAAAATGATCTGGAAAGCGCCTATAGTGATATGGGACATGCAAAGGCAGAGACAGAGCCTGCTCCATATAAGTGTCCCAAGTGCGGTAGCGGAACAGTATACCGTTTCGGCAAAAACGGCAGGTTCTTAAGCTGTGCAAGCTACCCGGATTGCAAATACGCTGCACCCATAGACAGAAACGGGACACCATCAACGCCTGAACAGACTGATATAGCATGTCCGAAATGCGGTGAACCCATGCTTATGAGAAAGGGACGTTTCGGGCCTTTTATGAGCTGCAAAAGATACCCCGAATGTGACGGGATACTTAACCTGGATAAAAAAGGCCATCTGACGCTGCCAAAGGTTCCACCTCTTATTACTGATCTAAAATGCCCGAAATGTGAGGCAGCCGTGAACATAAGAAGGGGCGCAAAAGGCCCGTGGCTTAGCTGTTCAAGGTTTCCGAAATGCAGAGGAAGGTTGGGCTGGGCGCCCCTTGATGATAAGACAAAGAAATCTTTAGAAAAGGCCCTTGATGAACATGAAAAGAATAATCCGCTGCCTGTGATAAAAAACCTGCAAGGTGAAGAGATAGGAGAAAACTATACTCCCAGGATGGATAGTACCATGCAGGATGAAATCAGCACGGATCAGGATATATAAAAAAGTAATGAAAGCGGATATCGATTATATTAGACAGATTGCAGAAAAGATGACCTCCGACTCAAGCGGGAGCCATGACTGGTACCACACAAAAAGGGTCTATGACCTCTGCATGAAGATAGGTAAGGTTGAGGGTGCAGACCTTGATATCCTTGGCATAGCAGCGTACCTGCATGATATAGGCAGGCCATACCAGGACAGGGCAAAGGGCAAGGTGTGTCACGCTGAAAAAGGGGCTGAGCTCGCAAAGGAGATCCTTAACAACCTGCACATCCCTGAAAAGAGCAGAGAAAACATCATAAGTTGCATACGAACACACCGGTTCAGGGGAAAAAATATCCCTGAAACAATCGAGGCAAAGGTACTGTACGATGCAGACAAGCTTGATTCCATAGGCGCTGTCGGTATTGGCAGGGCATTCCTGTTTGCCGGTGAGGTCGGCGCAACCCTTCACAACCCCGATATAACACCTGAAGAGAGCGAATCCTACTCTAAAAATGACACCTGTTACCGCGAGTACCGGATTAAACTCATGAAGATCAAAGACCGCATTTTAACAAAAGAAGGTTACAGGATCGCCCTTGAAAGACACACCTTTATGGAGAGCTTTTTTGATAGATTTCTCAGGGAATGCAGTGGTTCTGTTTAACCCAATGGTTTAATGCCTTAACCAGTTTTAAAAATAGTGAGTATATATGAACAGCAACATGCACCTTGCACATTATTACAGATACCACTGGGAAGAACCCGACCTTATTGTAGTTACCGGAGAAGCTACCCAGATATGGGAAGGCTATCATGCCTATTGCAAGCGTTACGGTATACAGCTTCCTGAAAAGGATAAAACCGAAATGCTTATGCGCATGTTTGCAGCCGCAGGGCTTGCTGCGGTATCACTTCCTGAACCGGAATACTGGGGATGGTCACTAACATTCCCCGGCTTATCCACTGGGCTCTTCTGCGGTGTGGAACCAAACGGCATGATATGCGGCAGTGTACGTAAAAGCGACCCAACGAGAAACCTTGTGGCAGTGCAGAGACAGGCCAAAGATTCACCTGCAACACAGAGCCATTTTTCTCTTTTTACCCATGATCCTATTGAAGCGGTCGAACGTTACTTTGCAGAATCCGAACAGACCTTAATCAGGATAGCTGTTGACGATAAGGGTAAAGGCGCCCTTTTAAGGCCGCTGCCCAATGGCAGGTTTGATGAGATAGATGGGCTGACCGACAGTGAATTGATCTCACGCTGTTTTAGTCTTGCAGAAGAGGGTAAAATCACCCTGCTTGAAGAGATGCTTCTTTTTTATGAATGCCCGTGCGACATGCAGATGATAACAAAAATGATAAGATCCATCCCTGAAGAGGAGCAGAAAGAGCTCTGGGGCAACCTTAATCAACTTGAGGTCTCCTGCCCGAGGTGTAGCAGAAAATACCTTGTTGAAAGGTAATCTTCATGATCAAGGCCATTTTAATCCAGCTTCCGGTACCGCAGCTCAATTTCGGTCACAGGACAGGTAATATCCCATTTGCAGCGGCATGTCTTTATCAGGCGGGAAAAGGGATGCCTGAAACTGAGATCGTTATCTTTCCCCAGGTAAACGCCTCATACATGGGTGATGCTGCCATAGTCGATAGCATTGTTTCTATCAAGCCTGATATCATCGGGTTTACCGCATATGTCTGGAACATAAAACGCATCCTGCATATTGTTAAAGAGATCAAGAAAAGCTATTCACCAAAGGTGGTGCTTGGCGGCCCAGAGGTGACAGAAGATAATCCCCTGCTTGTAAATAACAGTCTTATAGATTTCTGTGTATATGGTGAAGGCGAAAAGTTATTCACACAGCTCCTGACACAACCCGAACTGTGGCTCAAAAAAAGCGGCAAGGCTGATGCAGGGCAGTTGTTCAGCACATCAGAAAGCCCTTACCTCACAGGGATACTTAATCCGGGGGTAGAAAACAGCATGCTTCTCGAGACCATGCGCGGCTGTCCCTATGCATGTGCCTACTGCTATTACGGCAAGGCCAGGAGAAGCCCCCTATTTAAAAATGATAATCTTGTTGTTGGCGGGTTTGAATGGGCCTTATCCAATAATGTTAAGGAGGTTTACTTTCTTGACCCCTCATTTAACGCAAGACCTGACCTTCCTGCCCTGTTAAAAAAAATAGCCGCAATAAATAAAGGCCATAACCTTACCCTGATAAGCGAGATCAGGGCTGACGCAGTAGATGATGAACTTGCGGCCCTCCTAGCTGATGCCGGATTCAAGTGGTTTGAAATAGGTCTCCAGAGCACAAATATAAATGCCCTCACCATGATGAACAGAAAAACCAATCCAAAGCGGTTTTTAAAGGGGATAAATGCATTAAAGAAGCGGGGCATCACCACAGAGATAGATTTGATCCTTGGCCTCCCCGGTGATAATCCTGTGGGGTTTAAAGATACAATAAGGTTTATTCTCGACAATGACCTTAATGATGAGATCCAGCTCTATCCCCTGTCCGTTCTACCAGGCACAGAATTCAGGCGTAATGCGGAAAGGCTCGGGTTTAATTATGATAAAAACCCGCCCTACACTGTAATTGAAACGAATACCTTTTCAGAGGCGGAGATGCAGGACGCCTTTATATATGCAGAAGATGCCCTTGAGGTATCTTTCTATCCCATGCCTGATCTTGATTTATCATTCAGAGGCGATGAAGAGATTCCCCTTGATAAAAATGCTGATGTAAAGGTGCGCCTTGATGAAGCATACCTGAACTACAAGGTATGGCTGCATAATAACCGCAGCATGGAAGAACTGGAAAGGATTGCACGCAGGGTTACCCACCCCTATCAGCTTATGGTACCTCCATCTCTAAAGGACAATGAATATGTTGTAAGGGCATTTGCCCTGTTTACAGGCATGAATCCCTATACGCCGGTTGAGCTTGTCTTTTTTGATCCTTATCAGATGCCTGATGTACACAAACTCCTTGCGGCATCTCAGATAGAGAGGCCACACTATCTTGACGGACATTTGCGCCCGCTTTATAACAGGCCGGGAAACAGGGCTATACTCTTTACTGTCATAAGCTCAACCGTTGATTCCAGTTTTTATGGGGTAATGCAGAGACATTGCTACTGGTGGAGAAACAGTATCATGCCGGATGAAAACCAAATAATTGACCTTGAAAAGGCCGGCTTTACCGGTATACTGATAGATACTGAGATAGCAAAAAATCATATCCATGCATGGCAGGATAAAATGGCTGAAAAGGCCGGTGATTATATCCATATCACCTTTTCAAGGTTTGATCTTAACAGGCGCTGGCTCATTAAAACAATGCCGGATGATTATTGCCCGGATCTCTTGCCAATAATTTGACACCTGGTACCGGAAACACCCTGAAACATAAAATAACTCATTAAAAAATTGGCAATTTCTTAAATATTACATATTATTGAGTGAATAATTACACATATAACAGTAGCGATGCAGGTATTCAGGAGGAATATATGGAACAGAAAGCAGTACTTTCAATCAACGGGAAAAACTATGAACTCCCCATTATTACAGGATCAGAAGGCGAACAGGCAATTGATATATCCGCACTGCGGAAATCAACCGGGCTTATCACCTTTGATCCCGGTTATGCAAATACGGGCAGTTGTATAAGCGAAATAACCTTTATGGATGGTGAAAAGGGGATTTTGCGGTACAGGGGTATACCTATAGAACAGCTTGCTGACAAGTCAACATTTGTAGAGACATCATATCTTTTAATAAATGGCAAACTGCCCTCGCAAAAGGAGCTGAATGGTTTCTCTGTTATGCTTAATGACACAAGCCTGGTGCATGAAGACATGAGGCATTTTTTCTCCAGTTTCCCGAGAAGCTCTCACCCCATGGGCATACTCTCATCAATGGTTAACGCACTCAGGGCCTTTTATCCTGAAATACCGGAAAGGTCTGAGCAGGAAGAGCTGAACCTTACAGTCACAAGGCTTCTTTCAAAGATACGCACGATGGCTGCCATGTCATACAGGATTTCAAGAGGGCACAGTGTTGTCTACCCGAGGCATGATTATTCATATGCGGCCAATTTTCTGAATATGATGTTTGAAACACCCGTGCGACCCTATGAAATAGACCCTGACCTTGTAAAGGCCCTGAACGTTTTCTGGATACTGCATGCGGATCATGAACAAAATTGTTCTACCGCAGCCGTACGCCTTGTGGGAAGCGCCCGTGTTAATCTCTATGCGGCCATATCAGCGGGGATATGTGCCCTCTGGGGGCCGCTGCATGGAGGCGCAAACCAGTCAGTAATAGAGATGCTTGAAGGAATAAAGCAAAGCGGCGGAAAGGTTGCACCCTATGTTGCCAGGGCAAGGGATAAAAACGACCCATTCCGGCTCATGGGGTTCGGCCACAGGGTCTACAAAACCTATGACCCCAGGGCAATTATCATGAAAAAATGGTGCTACAGGGTAATAGAAAAACTCCGTATCAGTGACCCGCTGCTTGATATCGCCATGGAGCTTGAGGAGGTTGCCCTGAAAGACCCATACTTTATTGACCATAACCTGTACCCCAATATAGACTTTTATTCAGGGATACTGCTCAGGTCGATCTCCATACCCATCAATATGTTCACGGTTCTGTTTGCTATTGGCAGGCTCCCCGGATGGATTGCACAATGGAAAGAGAGCATGGAAGACCCTGACTGGAAGCTCCAAAGACCCAGGCAGGTATATACAGGTCTAACTAAAAGGGATTATATACCTATGGCGGAACGCAAGTAAAACCGGGGGATATATCGATATCAACAGGATAGCGGCGCTTTCCACTCAGGAGGCGCCGTTTTTTATTATTTTATGGTTAACATGGCATATTTTTTGAATAAATTTACTGAAATATAGTTTTAATTTGAAGCTGTCAGCCAACTCTTTGTTTTATATACCTTTTGCTGAAAGCTGAATGCTGATGGCTGATTGCTCGTATTAAAAAACGACAGCTTATGGGTATAAACTAAATAATAAATTTTTCAGGTAAATTTAAAACAAGATGGAGCATCTAATGGCAGACATAAAAAAGGATGAATTAGGGCAATTAAAGAAAGACTTCATCAACCTTTTAGAGTCCAGAAGAGAAGAAAGGGAGCTGATGATAGAGATCCTTAACTCCTTCAACCTTCTGGCAGCAGGCCAGAAAGAGATATCTGCGAAAATAAAGGCAATCAAAGATATAGTGATTCCTGAAGGTGAGATAAATCTTGATGATATTATGGCCCTTAACCGCGACCTTAAGGACTCTCTGCTTGCAAAGGAACGGGAGAGCGGCGGCGAAGAGATTAATGAGATAGAGCTGCTCACAGAGAGATTCATTGACTCATGCAGGGCCATGAAAAAGATTATGGCTGCGTTGCTTGAGGATTTTTATCCTGTGTCTGAAGACATGAAAAAGGCAGCCGAGTCCATCAAGCTTGAATGCAAAGGTACACCTGCCGAGATAGACATCAAAAAACCTTCAGATGAGCTTCTGGATTTTATCGGCAAGATAAAGATCAAGATATCAAAGGATTTCAGTGAAATAAACAACACCTTCATGAATTTACTCGGCCAGGTAAAGGAGCTTGAAAAGAGCCTTGTCACAGATTTTAGTGGCGCTTCCAATATCAAGGAGATGGAAAATTTTGAATCTGACATCAATATGCAGGTAGGGAATATCACAGAATCCTTTAAAACCTATTCAACAATAGAGGAGATTAAAGAGGCGGTTATAGGAAAACTGGTCAAGATTAAGGACCTTGTATCCCTGAAGAAAAAGCAGGAAGTAGAAAAGACAGCCGCTGCAAAGGAGAGTATAGAAAGGCTAAATGAGAGGATTAATGCGGTTGAAAAAAAGGCACAGCAGATGACAGTAAAGGCAAAGGAGTACCAGAAGGCAGCCATGAAGGATGGGCTCACCGGGCTTTTCACACGCGGGGCCTTTGATGCAAAGATAAGAGATAACTTTGAAGACTATAAGGCCAGGAAAAAGGAGTTTTCAATTATAGTATTTGATGTGGACAAGTTTAAGGATATCAATGACAAACTGGGCCATATCGCAGGTGACAAGGTGCTTAAAAAGATATCCGAATGCCTTGAGGAAAGCTTCAGAAAGGATGATTTCATAGCCAGATATGGCGGTGATGAATTTACAGTAATAATTGAAGACCTTACAGAGGAGATGGCCAGGCAAAGAATAGAGGTATTCAATAAAAACCTGAAAAAAAGGCGATTTGTCTCACAGAAACACGGGGAGATAAGCCTCTCTGTCAGCGCCGGCACAGCAAAGGTAATGGAGAACGACACAATCGAATCGCTTATAGACAGGGCTGATAAGGCCATGTATGAATTAAAGGAAAGACAGAAGGGATCATCACCTATATAAAAACAAGTGCTCTATGGTATAAATCAGGTGATTCATTATATGGATCGTTATATTTACACCTATGCATACTTAACCAGTTAAATAAGAGGAGTAAAATCGTATGGGGACAGACAACCTGATTTTTCTTGAACTGATCGAATGGTTTGATGAGACGGGCAATGCACTCATCCACAGGATACCTGAAAAGGGTTCAGGTGAGATTAAATTCGGCGCGCAACTGATTGTCCGGGAAAGCCAGGCCGCTGTACTGTTTTACAAGGGTAAGGCAGTGGATGCATTCGGCCCTGGAAGACATACCCTTAAGACAGGTAACATACCTGTCCTGACAAAGCTCCTTTCTGCACCCTGGGGCATGAGCAGTCCCTTGAGGGCCGAGGTCTACATGGTAAACCTCAAGGTCTTTACAAACCTCAAATGGGGCACAAGGGACCCTGTTGCCTTCAAGGATACGGAACTCGGCCTGATACGCCTCAGGGCGCACGGTATATTCAATATCAGGATAATACAGCCTGTACTTTTCATTAACAGCCTTGTCGGTACAATGGGTATGTACAGTGCTGATGAAATAGGCGACTATCTGAAAAAGGTAATTGTCTCCCGCTTTAATGATCACCTCGGCGAAAAGCTTGACAGCATTATAAACCTGCCCGGCAGGTATGATGAACTGGCTGATGGCCTTCAAAAATGCCTTCAGGAGGACTTCTCAAAATTCGGTCTGGCCCTTCATGAGCTCTACATCACATCAATTACCCCGCCGCCTGAGGTACAAAAGGCCATTGATGACAAGAGCCGGCTTGGGGTTTTTGACGACCTTGATAAGCTTGTCAAGATGAAGGCAGCAATGGCATTGGAGAAGGCATCCGAATCAACAGGCGAGGCCGCTTCAGGTATGGGTATGGGTCTGGGCCTCATGATGCCTGCCATGTTCGCGGATGCATTAAAGCCAGGGCAAAAGAGCAATCAGGCGCACGCACAAAATATCAGTAACTGCCCGGACTGCGGAAATGCCATCCCGGTCGAATCAAAATTCTGCCCGTTATGCGGTCATCAGCAGGTTGTCTTCAGCCAGTGCACAAACTGCGGTAAGAATCTTCCGCCAAATGCCAGGTTCTGCCCTCGATGCGGCCATCCGGCTGATGAAAAACCTGTAACAAGGCTGTGTAAAAACTGCTCAACTGAAAATCTTCCCGGGGCAACCTACTGCAATCAATGCGGTGAAAAACTGGGCACCTGATGGGATTTGTTATAGAACAGGAGTGCCCCCAGTGCGGGGCCTCCCTTAACCTTTACGAGACAGATAAAATATTAACCTGCCCGCACTGCGATGTGCAGAGTTACATGTTTTCAAATGACTACTTCAGGTATATACTACCACATAAAGCACCTGATAAAGATATCATCCATATCCCCTACCTCAGGTTTAAAGGCAATGTCTTTTTTTGCAGCAGTTCAATCATAGACCACAGGATAGTAGACATAACCCAGGCAGGGGTTGATCTTAAGGGAATACCTGCCTCACTTGGTGTTAGACCACAGGCCATGAAGGCAAGATTTGCCAGGGGTGATACGTCAGGGAGATTCATGAAATTTACCCACAAGGCTATCGATATCCTCACAAAGGCCGCAAAGCTGACAAATCTGGCGGCAGATGATGATTTACTGCACAGGGCATTTATTGGTGAGACAATGAGTATCATCTATCTGCCTCTCTATATGGAAGATGAAAGGCTCTATGATGCCATCCTTAAAAAGCCCGTTACCGAGTCAAGGATTTCCAGCGATGAAATCGAATCACGGATATTAAACAAAACACCTGAAACCGTCTCCTTTATCCCCATGCTCTGTCCTGAGTGCGGCGCAGATCTAAAAGGAGAAAGGGAGAGCGCGGTGCTGTTATGCGACAACTGCCTTGCCGCATGGGAGGTAAGAGAGGGAAAGTTTACCAAGGTTGAGATGATCATCTCAGGTAAACCGGATGATGAAACGATTTATCTGCCTTTCTGGAGGATTACTGCAAGAACAAATGGCATTAATATTGAGACCTATGGCGATTTTATAGGGCTAACCAATCAGCCGTTTATTATAGACAGTGTTCGCGGTTCAATGCCAATGAGCTACTTCTCCCCTGCCTTTAAGATCAGGCCAAAGCTCTTCATTAACCTTGCCCGTCAGTTTACCATAATGCAGACCAATGAATTCGCCCCGTTAGATGTGATCCCGGTTAAGGGCATTCACCCTGTCACCCTCCCCCTTTCAGAGGCGGTTCAGGCGCTCAAGGTGATACTCGCCTCAGCAGCAGTCATGAAAAAAAATGTCTTCCCATTATTGCCCCAAATCAGTTTTGAAACAGGGGCAAAGACCCTTGTCTATCTTCCCTTCAGACAGACCCGATACGACCTGATAAACGATGATATTGGTATAAGTATCAACAGACAATCTCTTGAATTCGGCATGACACTCTGATAGGAGATGGTTATCAAGGGCATTTATACTATTGGTGCATTTGCCTAAATAGAAACTGATACCCTGAATAAACAGAGAAAGGGTTCAAGGGGTCTAGGATTCAAGGGTTCGAGGGTTTTTTTTTAAGCCTTTCACTTGACCCCTCGGCCCCTTGACCCCTCGAACCCTTATCATCAAAAACCTATACCCTTGTGGAGATATTATTTACCATGAACAACAGTAAAGCGGATATAAACCTTAAACAAAAACTCGAAGAGCTCTATTCTCATTATCACAAAAGAGAATTTGTTCATCCTGATCCCCTTGAATTTTTGTATGATTATGACAATATCCGTGACAGGGAGATTGTGGGAATCATTGCATCATCACTTGCCTATGGCAGGGTGGCCCAGATATTAAAGAGCGTTTCAACCATCCTGATGATCATGTCGCCCTCTCCATACAAATATCTTATGGATACAACCGAAAAGGGATTGCATAAAAGTTTCTCCGGTTTCAAACACCGTTTTACCACAGGGGACGATATAGTGGGCATGCTTATGGCTGTAAAAAAAATGATAAAGGCCGATGGTTCCCTTTTAAATGCCTTCCTCTCGGGTTACAGGGAAACAGATGAAAACATCCTGCCTGGTCTTTCTATCTTTGTTAAGAGACTTAACCAAGAGTCAGGGGGAATCAAAAACAGCCTTATCCCCATACCTGACAGGGGGAGTGCCTGTAAAAGGCTTAACCTTTTCTTAAGATGGATGGTTCGGAAAGATGAGGTAGACCCTGGAGGGTGGGATAAGATATGCGCTTCAAAGCTGATAATCCCCCTTGATACGCATATGTATAATATCGGTTCAGGGCTAAGGATGACCATGCGTAAACAGGCAAACATGCTTACAGCCATCCAGATAACCGAGGCATTTAAAAGAATCATACCTCACGATCCGGTAAAATATGATTTTTCACTCACCAGGCTCGGTATACGCAGTGATGGAGACCCTGCAAGTTTTATTGAATCTATATAATCATTTCCCTGCCTGTAAAATATGCCGGTAAGTGAGAGGGTAAAAGAGCAGATTTTAGCATAAAAAAAATTTCCATTGCCTTCCTTTTTTTATGGGCCTATAATGCTGACTTCTTTAGAATTACTTCAGCAAGACAGGGTTAGTGATAATCTTTCACAATGAATGAGGATTATTATGAGATTCAGTTCCAATGAAGTAAAAAAGGCCTTTCGGCAGATAGAACACAGGTACCGCAGCCTGGTTGAAAATTCATTCTTCGGTCTTTTTATTGTTGATATCCCGTCAGGGAGACTTTTATTTTCCAATAAAAGACTCTGTGAGATATTCGGCTATACAGAAGAAGAGGGGATTGACCTGACCGTATGGGATCTCATACACCCCAATGAACATGAAGCAATAGAAAAAACCCTCCAGGCATGGCCTGATGACTATGAAAACGCCCCTACAAAATCCGGTGTATTTACCGGTCTTAAAAAAGAGGGCTCCATTATTCGGATCGAGATAAATGCCTCAATTGTCGCCTATGATGGTGAATTATCAGTTCAGGGTATTATTAATGATGTTACGCAGAGCGTTGTTTTTGATGAAAAACTCAGGCAGGCGCAGAAAATGGAGGCAATAGGCACCCTTGCGAGCGGTATTTCACACGATTTTAATAATATCCTCTCGGCAATTATTGGCTATTCCGAGCTTGCCAATTATCAGCTCAGAAATAACAAGTCCTGTTTTGACTCAATAAGCGAGATCATGAAGGCCGGATACAGGGCAAAAGAACTTGTTGCCCAGATACTGGCATTCAGCAGGAAAAGTGAACATGAACTCAGGCCCATGTATCTCAAGCCTGTGATAAAAGAGGTGCTAAAATTAATAAAGGCATCCCTCCCATCAACCATAGAGATAAGGGAAAACCTCAAAGGGGATGCAGGTGTTGTAATGGCTGACCCGACCCAGATACATCAGATAATGATGAACCTCTGCACAAATGCCGCCCACGCAATGGTTGAAGATGGGGGCATACTTGAGGTGCTGCTTTACGATATCATCTTTGATGAGAACCTGACAGTATCTCACCCTGAGATGACCCCGGGCAAATACACAGTTTTGTCTGTAAGCGACACAGGATACGGCATGACACCCTCTATACTTGAGAGGATCTTTGAACCCTATTTTACCACCAAGGAAAAGGGGGTGGGCACAGGCATGGGCCTTGCGGTGGTGCATGGTATTGTAAAGAGTTATGGCGGTGCAATAAATGTCCAGAGTAAGCCCGGTTCAGGCACAACATTTAAAATTTATTTCCCTGCGGTAAAGAGAGAGCCTGTGTCCGATCTTTTGGCCCATGAGCAGGATATCCCGTGCGGCAGTGAAAAGATCCTGTTTGTTGATGATGAGGTGGCCCTTACCAGGCTCTGGAAAAACATACTGGAAAATCTTGGTTACAGTGTGAGCATGATGACCGACAGTACAGAGGCATTCAGGCTGTTTTACTCAGACCCTGATTATTTTGATCTTGTTATCTCTGATATGACAATGCCTGGCATTACAGGCGCAAAGCTTGTTAAGAGCATAAGGAATATCAGGCATGATATGCCGATTATCATCTGTACCGGTTACAGCGAAAACATCAATGAAGAAAAGGCCGCCAGTATGGGGATAAATTCATTCATCCTTAAACCCCTTGCAACACAGGAACTTGCATGCAAGATAAGAATGGTACTCGATGAACATTCATCCAGAAAAAAGGTGCGAAATATCAGGTACAAATACCTTCCTTCTGCCTGATCACTTCACGGGCAAGGGCCAGAGTTTTATCCAGTATTGTTTTCATATCACCCCTCTCTTCAACAATCTTCACAGCAGGACCAAGAGGATGCCAGTTTTGAATGGAGCTTTTCCTGAAGATGGCAATGGTATTTATGCCCATCATTGCAGCCAGGTGAGTCACCCCGCTGTCATGCCCGATATAAAGGTTAGTATTATCAAGGATAGAAAGCAGACTTTCTCTGTTGTGCGAGATGTAAACATCTCTGATTTTATCAAAGGTGTTAATTATGTCCTGTTCAGCAGGACCTGCCAAAATAGTGATATCTAAAGGTTCAGGCAGGCTTTCATCCCTTATGCCCCTTAACAGCTCCAGCCAGAATTCAGGGGGATAATTTTTCTCCCTTGAACCTGAACCGGGGTGAAGCACTATCCTTTTCCCTTTACCTCTTTTTTGACCCATCAGGGGTTTTTTAAATGCCTCATCAAATGCGGCATGGGGATCAATCGGGATACCTGACCTTTGAATGGCACCGGCCATATAGAGTGCAACATGGGTCTCTTTATCCGGTTCAGGGAAAGGCGGAAATATATTGATTTTTGCACCTTTAAAAAGATGAGAGAGGTTATCAAAAATTATTTTTTCTTTATCATTTAAAAAACCCGTAACATGATCCGGTGTAATGGAAAGCGTATCAAACAGGGCGTGAGCGTTGTAGAGCTTATGCCATTCTCCCCTTTCAAGATCAACACACTTATGAACATAAGGGTTAAGATATTCAATGCCAGGCGACCTGCCTGCAACAATTATCTCATGTTCATCTCGCATGGCATTTATGGCGGGCATAAGCATCAGCGTATCGCCAATGGCCCCTGCCCTGATTATTAATATTTTCATATATTTGATGTTCTCTATACAGTTCTTTCAATAACCAGCATTGTCTTCCATTTTCCGTTTAAGAACCTCAGTAAAAATCCTATTCCCAGTGTGATCACACAAAGGGTGGCAAAGAGCCAGCAGGTCATGATTCCTAACTTAAATACATAAATGGATAGATAGGTAGGTATAACCATTATTACCCATCCGATGGTAACAGTCATATACATGACAAATTTTGTATCGCCTGCACCTTTTAATGCGGATGAAAATATAATACTCAGGGTATCAAAGATGGAGTATACAGCGACAAATCTTAACAGTATGATACTCAGGTCTGCAATCTCCGGGAATACAGCAGGATCGGCCTTTGCGGCAAACGGGGCTATGAATATGCCGGGTATTAGAACATATGCTATGGAGATTAAAACCATATATATGAATGTAACGTGCAGACCTGAATAACTGCTTTTTTCTGCGAGATCAGCCCTTCCCTTTCCAAGAAACTGGCCCACCAGTACAGAAACACCATTACCGCATCCTATCATGGGCATAAAGGCAAGGGAGTTTATATTAAAGGCGATATTGCTCGCTACCAGACTCACTGTACCGAGCCTTCCCAGTATAAGCAAAAATACCGTAAAGCTTGCCATATCAAGAAAAAACTGGGTGCCTGCCGGGAGCCCGAAACGCATGATCCTCTTTATCAGCTCCAGGTCAGGTTTCCATCCCTTAAGGGTATGGAACACCCTGTTTTGTGACCCTGCGGACATAAGGCATATGAACATTACAAGGGTGGATGTGCTGGCTAAAATCGTTGCAATGCCTGCCCCTTTAATTCCCCATTCAGGGAAGCCCAGTTTACCGAATATCATCGCATAATCCAGCACTATATTAACCACTCCTCCAACACAGTTAACCCACATTACAGGCCAGGGTTTTCCGCGGCCTGAAAAGTATCCTGATATGGCGGAAGAAGCCAGTGCAGGTATTCCGCCAAGGCATAACACCCTGAAATAGATGATCTCTTGATGTTGTATGAGAGGGTCATGTCCAAAAAAATTGAAGATGGTTTTGGCAAAGGGCATCAGACCAATAATCAGTATGCCTCCTGCAATTGAGATATAAATCCCCTGCCATATTACCGGCCCTACGCGGTTATATTTAGCGGCCCCGTAATACTGGGCCACAAAAACACTTGTATACCCGGCAACACCTAAAAAAAAACTCATAAAGGATTGTGTCACCATGCTTGCGGGCATGGATGCAGCTATAGCCTCGGCAGAGTACCATGTAAGAAACATCCTGTCGGTAAAATATAAGACCGAGGTTATTCCGGTACTTATTATAAGGGGGATCGCAAGCCTGAGTACCTCCCTGTAACCTCCTTCTGCTCTCCACCTTTTTATGATCCAATCCATTTATTGATATATCCTGAAATCTTTTTTAAAAACCTGTGTACTTCCATGTTCTGGCAATCTATTTATGTTTGAGTTATTGTCAATAAATAAATGGGAATCAAGGGATAGTGAAGAGCCTCTTAGATTTAATATGTGAGAAGCATACCAATATCATTGCCAAGCATGATATGGAATTGATCGGAATGAGATGTCCCCAGATGAAACTGTACGATATAGATACAATAAATAAGCTGGAGGAAAATCGAATTACATCGTGACAGGATGAAGCGCCTGTATCGTCACACCTGCCCTGCTTCAGCCGTGCCACTGTAATGGATGGAACAAAATGTCTCCTGAGATTTACAACATCAGGCTCTTTATATATGTAGCAATAACTTTCTTTGCCGCTTGGGTTCTCACCGATCTAGCGCTGTATTTCTGATCTTCTTCAAGAACAACCGATCTTTCATTTTTTTACTTTATAACTAACCACTACCTAAACAATACCAATTTAATCTTGTAATATCAGAATATTATAATAATTCTAATAAATTTTTATTTATTACCTTGACATTGTTTACATGTGTAAATAATATATTGTTTACGATCGTAAACAATTGGAGGAAATCATATGAATAATATACCGGAAATTTCAGAAGCTGAACATCAGGTTATGAAGGTTATCTGGAAAAATAATCCCATTACCACCCTGGAGATTATGAAAGAACTAGAAAAAACCTCGAACTGGAAGCTCAACACAATCAAGACATTTATTAACAGATTACTAAATAAGGGAGCTATTGGCTATAATAAAGCCGGAAAAGAATACAGCTACTACCCGCTAATTAATGAAGCTGATTTTGTAAAATCCCAAAGTGGGTTATTTTTAAAACGTATTTTTGGCGGTTCCCTGAAACCAATGCTTTTAACAATGGTGGAAAATGAAGACCTGACCCTGGAAGATATCGAAATCCTTAAAAAGCGAATCATTGAGAAGAAAAAGGGGAAATAACTATGGAACAGTTATCCTTTATAACATCGCCTCTGTTAACATGGCTTTTTGAATCAACAATTTATATAAGTATATTGATTTGTCTGATATTCATAATAAAAGCACTCACAAAGAGAAGGCTGCCTGCATGGTGGAGCTATTGCTTGTGGCTTCTGCTGCTATTCAGGATGCTGATACCCTTTGGAGTTGAAACCCCAGTAAGCGTTTATAATTATGTCCCTGCTCCGCCAGAGAATGATCTATATATGTCATATCTGGAAGAGCACAGGTTATATATGCCTTTTATGCAACCTCCTCCCTATACTTCACCTGCTGTAATTCCAACTGATAAGGGTATTTCAGACAGAGCAATCACTAACAAGCAGGATAACAATGTTGTTCCAGTTACAGGTATAGCAGATTTTAACCTCTCTTTTGCCGAGGTATTGTTAATCATCTGGTTTATCGGTGTAATGGCTTTTGGAATTGTAACAATATATAAAAATTTGAAATTCTGGAAAACCATTAAACATGAAAAACCATTAAATGATATAGCAGTGCTTGAATTATTCGATGAATGCAAATCAACACTTGGTATACAAAAAAAGGTTGAAATAATTGTTACAGATAGCGTGAAAAGCCCGGCAATCTTTGGTTATATTAAGCCTCAGCTATTACTCCCTCAGCATTTTCTGGATACGCTTAATATAGATGAATTGAAATGTGTTTTTTTACATGAATTGGGTCATATGAAGCGACATGACATTGGTGTTTCATGGCTTGTGACTGTTTTTCAGATTACCTACTGGTTTAATCCCCTTGTCTGGCATGCATTCCATCATTTAAGGGCAGACCAGGAGGCAGCATGTGATGCGTATGTGCTATCCAGGTTAAAACAGGTTAGACCAACTGATTATGCCCAGACAATCGTAAATCTGTTGGAGCGCTTTGTCCAAAACCGCCAGTTGCCTTCTTTAGCCGGGATCATAGAAAACAGATCTCAAATAGACAGGAGGATTAGCATGATACTGGATTATAAAAGAATTACACTTAAAAAGACTCTTGTTTCAGTTCTTATGCTTTTTATATTGATTTGCGCTTTTATCGCCTGTTCAACCGGGCGATTAACAAAAGGAGAATCAAGTGGTTCAAACATCACCCAGCCTGAAAATTCCGATATGAAGAACTATAAAAATGATGACTGGTACTTTTCACTGGATATACCCAGCCACTGGATAACTTCGCTGCCCCTGCCAGAATATCTTGCTAATAAAGGAGAGGTGATCAGTTTTGGATCGAATGATAACGGCCTTGAGGCTCTGCGTATCTTTATAATCCCATTATCGTTAAATGAAGTACTTGATAGAATCAAAAAACAACTGACAGATGAAGGCTATGGTAATTTAATCACCACTGAAGCCAAGATAGGATCAGGAAAGGCATTGATACTTGATTATGATAAACAGGTGAAAGATGGCTCCTTGCGTACCCATAGTTACCTTGTTCCATACCAATCAATTATATATTTACTTAATTTTGCTACCACACGTCCGGATCCAACATTTGAGCTTTATGATCGAATAGCAAAAACCTTTGAACACTATGAAACATCGGTTGCCCAAGGCGTTAAGAAATATGTAAGTCCGGATGGAAACATTTCAATGGAAATTCCTGCGAATTGGAAAACATTACCACTTGTCAATAAAAGTATTGAACTAATACGTTTTGGAACTCCGGAGAATGGTCCAATCGCAGTCATCTACACCCCGGAATATAGTCCCTGGAAATCACTTGAGGTCTTTCGCACATGGGTTCAAGAAATAAGTACAAAAGAAGGTAGTAAAGATTTTATTAATTCAGTAACTGTTATAAATGGAAGAAGGACATTGATACTTGAAAGTAACGATGGTTCATTAAGTTTTCGTGATTATTTTTTCGAAGATGAGGGTTACAAATATATGGTTGCATTTTCTGCTAACACTAAAAACGGTATACCTGCTGATAAGTTAGTAGAATATGACCATGTAATGGGTAGCTATAGTTACAGTAAAAAACCAAAAACAATTGCCGATGGCATGAAAGAATATACAGGGCCTGATAATAAAAAACCTTTAGCCTCTGGTATGAAACGTTATTTAAGTCCTGGTGGTGACTATACGGTTGATGTCCCCGGTAATTGGCGTCCTTATGTTCAGGAAAATGAATATGGTAAAACATGCCTATTTGGCACACCGGAGAATGGTCTGGTTGCGGTCTTCTATCCACGGTGGTACAGTCTGGGACACACTATTGAAGGGATACGTGATAATCAGATAAAGGCAAATACCGATTCCGGATGGAGTATTCTAAGTAAATCTCAAACCGTAATAAATGGTAGAAACACATTGATACTTGACGCTAAAACGGTTTTTTCCACCAATGCCCGTAATTATTTTTTTAAAGAGGGAGATTATATATATTCCGTGTTGTTCTATGCGTTCAATACAGAAGGTATACCGGCTGACAGGGTAGAAGGATATGAACAGGTAATGAAAAGTATTAACATTATCAATAAAGGTTCGAATCTTGAAAAAACATTAAGTCCCGGCATAGCACGGGCCGGCACATTGCCTATACAGTTTCGTTTTGGTGAGAATGAGCCAGGTAAGGCCCTGAAGGAAATGACGGTTTCTGGTTCCGATAGAAAGGTATACCTCCATATGGAATCTGTCCTTTCCAATGCCGATATACAGGGTGCATCTGTCCAAAAAACAAAGGATGGTTTCGGGATTAGCCTAACATTCACTGAAGTCGGTGGAAAGAAGTTTGAGGAGATCACAAGAGACAATATAGGTAAGATCCTGGCCATAGTGGTGGACGGAAAACTGATAACGGTACCAGTAATACGCGAGTCTATCACCGGAGGACAAGCTTTTATTCACGGGAAATTTACCCAGGAAGAGGCGATTAGAATTGCTAGGGGGATAGTGGGAGGAAAGTAAAGGCCACCCACGGTTTTAAACGATTTATTTACAAAATATCAGCGTAAATTTAAACTTTTTTAGTGTCAGCTGGGTCGGGTTTTAACCCGACCTGCTTTTGAATTGGAATACATGAATCACTATGGGATATATGTCCTTCAATCATGCCTTTGCATCTGCATTCTTTCTTTTTGCTTCAACCGCTTCCTTTATCTTTTGTGCAGCAAGCTCAGGGTCAACAGGCTTTGGCATCCATCCCTGGATACCTATACTTTCAAGTGTAGTCACAAGGGCCGGCTGATTATCAATAGCGCTCATTATAATTACAGGGGTATCCTTGTCAGTTTCTCTTAACTTGGTTAAAAAGGCCTGTCCATGCATCTTTGGCATAATCAGGTCAAGCATTATACAATCAGGAGCGCAGTACTTTATAATATCTATCGCATGTTTACCATTATCAGCACATATGATATCAAATCCCTTTTTGTTTAAAAGAGTTGCAAGTATCCCCCTTGATGTAATCTCATCCTCAATGATTAGAACCCATATCTTTTCTTTTATCATCATATACCCCGATATTAATTATCCTGTTTTTAATTAGCTTTCAGCATTCAGCTATCAGCTGTCAGCTAAGTCTTTTTATATACCTTTTGCTGAAAGCTGATGGCTGACCGCTTTCTTACATAAGGACAGTTTTTGTATGAACACTAATTAGATGATACTTATTTTCCATCGTCTCTTTTAAAATGGCAAACTGTTTTTTTATTTCCGGAAAAAGTTCTGATAGTTTCTCAAAATCGCCCGACTTTCCGGCCTTTTCCATTTCGTATGCAGCGGCCCTTAATGCCTTTCCTTCTATAGTCGCCGCAGCGCCCTTGATCCTGTGTGCCTGATTGCCTGCCTGTTCGGTTTCGCCACGATCAATCAGCCTCTTAAGTTTTCTGATCTGTTTTGGTATATCATCTAGAAATCCGCTGATTACGGTCTCAGCAAGCGTGTCATCAAATCCCAGCCGTTCCATCAGTGCATCTTTATCAAATACAGGATCAGGCTCAGTCTCCTTTGCCTCAACAGGTGTCTCTTTTATAACATTATATTTTAACAGCCATTTATTCAGGATAGATGAAATGGAATCCATCTTTATCGGTTTGGTTACATAATCATCCATGCCTGCGGCAAGACATCTTTCACGATCGCCTGCCATGGCATGGGCGGTCATTGCAATAACAGGAATACTGTTATTGATTACACCTGACGAAGGATTACGTATTACGCCGGTTGCTTCATAACCATCCATCTCAGGCATCTGGCAGTCCATAAGCACCAGATCATAGGGCGTCTTTTTAAGTGCCTTAATGGCCTCTTTTCCATTCCCGACAATATCCAGTGAGTACCCAAGTTTTTCAAGTATGCCTTTTGCCACCTTTTGATTCGTAGCATCATCCTCAGCAAGTAGTATTTTAGCCAGCCGTTTTCTTTCCGCTGAAATATGGAGATCCTGTTTCTGTTCTTTAACCTGGTCGAGCATTTTTTGTCCCTGTTCGCCGGATACAGTGCAGAGGCAATTATATAGCTGCATCTTTTTAACAGGCTTATTAAGACGGGCGGCAAAACCTGATTTGTCCATGGTAAACATATCATGATGCTGGTTCAGAGAGGAGAGCATTATCAGAATAATATCATTGAACTCCTGCATTTCCCTGATTTTTTGTGCCAGTTCAACCCCGTTCATTTCAGGCATCTGCATATCTATTATGGCAATATCATACGGCTCTTTAACTGCTATAGCCGTGCTCAGTTCTGTAAGTGCAGTAAATCCGTCAGATGCCTCACCACAACGGCATCCCCATGATTTCAGATATCTCTGTAAGATCCGTCGACTTGTACTGTTATCGTCAACAATAAGGATTCGCTTTTCCCTGATGTCTCCCTGAACTATCTGTTTTTCTTCAGAGCATCCCCGCTGTTTTTTGAAAACGGCATAAAACCAGAATGTAGAGCCCTTGCCAGGTTCGCTTTCCACACCGATTTCACCATTCATCATCTTTACCAGTTGCCTTGATATTGCAAGTCCAAGCCCTGATCCGCCATATCTGCGTGTTGTTGAACCATCAGCCTGAGAAAAGGATTCAAATATTTTAACCTGTTTGTCACCCGGTATGCCTATTCCTGTATCAATGATACTGAATCTGATAGTGGCATCCGTTTGATTTTCATTCATGAGTGATATGCTTATTGCTACTTCACCCTGTTCGGTAAACTTTATGGAATTACCAACAAGATTAACAAGTACCTGACGCAATCTTACAGGATCACCCATTAAAAACAATGGAACATCAGGATCAATGACAGAGAGATATTCAAGCCCCTTTCCCTGAGCCCTCAGGGCCATAAGATCATTTACTTCATCTGTTATAGTCCTGAGATTAAAATCAATGATCTCAAGATCCATCCTTCCGGCCTCTATCTTGGAATAATCCAGAATATCATTAATTATCGTAAGAAGTGCATTTCCGCTGTTCTGGATGGTTTTCATATACTCATGCTGTTCTTCAGTCAAATTGGTAGTCATCAGAAGCTCTATCATGCCTATCACACCGTTCATCGGGGTGCGGATTTCATGGCTCATGTTTGCCAGGAATTCGCTTTTGGCTACATTGGCCTGTTTTGCCTCCTCTGCCATCTTCTCGGCCTGGTCTGTTGCTCTTGCAAGTAACTCGTTTGTCTCAACCAGGGCCTCCTCTACCTCCTTGATGGGGGTGATATTCATATGGGTGCCAAACATCCTGAGCGGTTTTCCATCATTGGTCCGGGTCATAACCCTGCCACGTGCCTGAATCCACACCCAATGGCCTTTTTTATGCTGCATCCTGTATTCGTTATCATAGAAAGGGGTTTCGCCTTTTAAATGTGCTTCAATAATCTCTCCTGATCTTTTACGGTCATCAGGATGAATCAGCTTCACCATGGTCTTATAATCAAGGTTAGCAAGTTCATCAACGGAGTAACCGATAATTTCAGCACATATTTTGTTTATTCTGATCTCACCGGTCTGGACATTCCATTCCCATATGCCTGCATGAGTGCCTTCTATCACGTTGGCAAGACGTACTTTTTCTTTTTCCAGATCGCTGATATCCCGAAGAAAACAGAAAAATCTTTCATCTCTGTCTTTCTGATATTTGACGCTTACCTCAATATCTAAAATATTACCTTCCCGGTGCCTGTGTCTGCATATAAAACGGTCTTCACCTTTTTCCCTGACCCCTTTCAACTTCGTAGATATTTCTTCAGGAGATTCAAAGTATGTAAGTTCTGAGATATTCATCCCGAGCAGTTCCTGATGGCTGTATCCGATCATATCGCAATAGGATTTATTAACCTCCAGGATGCGTCCCTCCATATCCAGTAACAGAAAACCATCCATCGCAGTCTGGATTATTGTGCGATGCTGTTTTTCACTTTTCTCCAATTTGGCAGTTCGCTCTATAACCAGGTTTTCCAGTGATTCCCTGCGGCGCACAAACATGCCTATAATGATAACAAGCGCGCCTGTAATAGTAAGCCCGGCAATTAACGAGACGTTCGTACGTTGAACAGGGTGAAGTTTTTTGAATTCCGGTGATGCATGAGCAGTTATTGAAAAGACACGACCAAAGCCAAAGAATGGACGCTTGACAGTGATATCTGATCTTTCGGAAGGTCTGACATTCAAGGCCCCTGCGAGTTTAATGGAATTGCCATCCGGATAAAGCATGAAAAATTCAAGAATTACTGAAGAATCAGAGGACACGGTTTTAAGAAAGACACCCATCCTTAGTACAGCAAGCGCAAACCCGTAAAGCTCTCCTGGAATTTTTCTGTTAAACACCGGTCGGAAAATGAGCAGCCCCTTTTGAGTACCTGTCTCCTGAACAAGAGTGACCGGATCAGTTGAGGTTACCATACCGGTAGACGCTGCCTCTAATAATGCCCTCCGGCGAACAGGCTCTGAGCTCAGATCAAAACCCAGAGCCTCTCTATTGCCTTCAAGGGGCATTATATAAACAACAGGATAATATTCATTCCGCCCGCTGGCCGCTACCTTATTACCGTTCTCATCTCTCTGCCAGATGCTGAAATTATTCAATCCTGAATTCCGTATTTTCTGTTCAAAAAGGGCCTTCTCAGTATCAGGAACAACAAAAATCCATTCCCAGGCCTGAACCCATTTTTTCTCAACCAAATATTCCGTGTAATTCTTAAAATCACCCTCTTCAATATGGTCAATACCTGAACAGAATCGTGCAAGACCTTCTATCTGAATTTTTTCCAGATCGCGCATCATTTCAGCAATTGCGCCTGTCTTGATTGATGCCAACTGCCTGAATGCCTTTTTATTGTCCAGGATTTCGTGATCTCTGTGTATATGATAGGCTAAAAAGGTTAGAATGATCCCTATTACTGCAACAAACATGATCTCAATATGGGACATCCAGCGTGCCGGAGAATTTACCCTTGTCCTTCGCCATAATAGTCTTACACCAATAAAAATAACTGCAATCATGGCCAGGGTATACAATGCGGGGGTCAGGGCTGCCTCAGAAAGTGTCCGGTTCCAGTTATCAGCGTCAATATCAATACCCAGCATTGCCACAAGTTTACCTGATTTAGGGTCAATCAAAGGTACAAGGGTGGATATCCATGTCCCCCACCTGTCAGTAACAGGGCCATCAATGCTTGCTGTTTTTTCATTAAAGGCCCTTAAGTCTTCTTCTGAGGCTTCATTATATATCTGCCCCGGGGGTGATTCATCAGGCGAACCGGCAGGTTCGTTATCTGCATAGAAAAAGAGCTGACCATCAGGGAGCTGCCCCATAAGGTAGACAAACCGGTATTTTGAGTCACTTTCTTTAATGGCAGCAAGTTGTGCTTTTATCCTTTGATAATTTGGGGTGTCTATATCGGCCTTTGAACCGGTAAGTGATTTTATACCGGAAATATCAAATGCCTGAGCAACCAGCCCGGCCTGGTCTAACTGGTCATTCCGTTTTTCTCTGTCTGTCCAGGAGATGATCCGAAAGATTAAGGCTGCACCTGACAGGGCAACAACCACCATTACCGCTATCAGCCTGAACCAGTTCCTGAGTCTATTTTTTTGATCTTTTACTGCCATAAAAATGGGGTCACACCTGTTAAATTATTAAAGCCAAGAACAATGGTATTACATGTAGAAAACTTATTTTAAATTTGCAATTATAATGCCACTTTGAAAATCATAAATCAGACGTGATAACAGATAGTTACAGATAATAGATAAATATGAAACATGAGCAGAGACAAAAAGGCCGGACCAAAGCCAAAATTTTGACTGATCTGATGATTGATATGGAAACTGCGTGAAAAAAAGGCCATATTTTATTATGGCCTTTTTTTATTCCTAAACCTGAATCGATATTAATCGATCAGGGTTTCTTAAAGATTACTGGAACAATATAATTGCCTTCATAACAGTATTATAAAAACCGTAAATCAAGGGAATTACAACAGCAATCCATGCGAATGCAAGCTTTATCCTGTGGCTTTCGGAGCCTATCTCTGCCATTCCAACACCACTTCCGGCACCCGCCTTTTCTGATTTCTGCATAACAATCTTAACCTTATCCAGCTCCTCCTGTGTCATATGAAGCCTTGGATTAACAGGACGAACAAGCAGGTTACAGATAAGCCCTATTACAAGGAGCCCTGCAAGGATATAAAGCGTTACGTTATATGCCTGATAAGTGGGAACTCCCCTGGCAAGCTGGTATTCACGTATGGTGGTTACCAGTACCGGACCGAGGATACCTGCTGTAGACCATGCAGTAAGAAGACGACCATGAATAGCGCCTACCATCTGGGTGCCGAATATATCAGCAAGATATGCAGGGATAGTGGAAAATCCGCCGCCATACATGGACACGCATATGCAGAAGGCGATTACAAATATTGCAAGGACACCTATTCTGCCGAAAGTGGGAGAGAGTGAGTATAATGCCAGTCCGAGTATAAAAAAGATTGCAAAGGTTACTTTACGTCCCAGAAAATCCGATAATGAGGCCCAGATAAAACGGCCCGAGATATTGAATACTGAAAGAAGTCCTGCAAAACCTGCTGCAATTGCTGCAATCTGTACCTTCTGGGCTGCATCCAGTTCATTAAAGTGCAGATTGAGACCAATCAGCTTTCCACCGAATACCTCCTGGAGAAGAGGAGAGGCCATGCCAATAATACCGATACCTGCTGAAACATTCAGGCACAACACTGTCCAAAGGAACCAGAACTGGGGTGTCTTCCATGCCCTGCTAACATGAACATGATTCTTTGTAATCATGCTGTTATTTGTAGCCGAAGCAGAAGGTTTCCAGCCTTTTGGTGTCCATCCTGTTGGCGGGACCCTGTATGCCATGGCCCCTATAATCATATATACAAAATAGATAACAGCCAATGTCAGGAATGTCTGCCACACACCAACTGTGGTTGCGTTTCCGGCTGCATCAAGAGTCCTGGCGGCATAAAAAGTCATAAGTTTATCAGCAAGAGGGGCGCCTATCATTGCACCTCCGCCAAAGCCCATGATTGCCATTCCGGTTGCCATCCCGCGCTTGTCAGGGAACCATTTGATCAGCGTGGAGACAGGCGAAATATATCCAAGCCCGAGGCCTATACCGCCGATAACACCTGAACCTATCCAGAGCATCCATACCTGGTGAAGTCTTACACCGATTGCTGAAATAACAAGACCGCCGCACCAGCAAAAAGCTGAAGCAAAACCTGCCCTGCGCGGACCGGCAGTCTCAAGCCACTGGCCCCATATGGCAGCGGAAATCCCCAGAAATACAAAAAACAAGGTGTACATTATGCTGACCATGGAAACGGGCCAGTCATATGATGATGAAAAGACCCTGGCAATATAGCTCATGTCTGCCGGGGCAGCTACCGGGGCAGTAATACCTATTGCCTGTGAGAGGGGTAGCCAGAATACTGAAAACCCATATGCCATTCCTATGCACAGATGGATGGCCAGTGCCGCAGGAGGCACCATCCAGCGGTTGAAACCCGGCCCTGCTATGGTGTGCTCCTTTTTTAAGAATTCAAAATTAAACATGATGACCTTCCTTTATATCAAGAAATATATCTGAACTACATATGTAGCAGCAGAAAACTATCACCAACATTTGACAATAATTTCCTTTTGAGGCAAGAACTATAGGAAGTTAGACCTTTTCTGTCAACAGAAAATTATCCGGTATTCATCCGGGAAGAGGCTATTTCCGGATGAAGCTGGAAAAAGCAGTAACCCGAAAGGTCATGCCTGTTTTTTACTAGCCGATTTTCTTATGAAAAGAAATACCACTGCGGCAAACAGTATGATAAGGGCAATCAGTTGTGTCATGGTAAGGTTTCCTGAAAATACAACACCCCTTGAATCACCCCTGAACCTTTCAAGAATAAGCCTTGCTGTGCTGTGCAAAATGAGGAACCATAAAAAGACCTGACCCTCATATTTTCTTTTTGAGTGAAGAATCATTAAAACCGCAAAAATAATCATGCTGCTCAAAAAGGAATATAGCTGTGTGGGATGAAGCGGGATATTTGGTATTGCGATGGTCTTTGGGTCTGTAAAGGTGACAGCCCAGGGAAGGTCACAGGGTCTGCCATAGCAGCAACCGGCAAAAAAACAGCCAATCCTCCCTATTCCCTCACCTATGGATGCTGCAGGCGACCACAGATCACCTATTGTCCAGATATTATAATTGTATTTTCTGACATAGATAAGGACTACGATAATTACTGCAACAAGCCCGCCTGAAAAAACAAGGCCACCTTCCCAGATTTTAAAAATATTCAGGGGATTTGCAGTATATTCCGGTAAATTAATAATAATGAAGAGAAGCCTTGAACCAATCAGCCCGCTTAATATAATAATGAACCCCATATCAAGGATATTATTTGAATTCAGGCCGATGGATTTACCCAATCTGATAGCGGCAGCTATGCCTGCAATAAAGCCAAGGGCAACAAAAAACCCGTAGGTATGCAGGGTCAGGGGACCAATACTGAAAAGATCAGGATGCATTTTATTAACCTTTAATAAATATCAACTAAAATAACCGCAAGTTATGTCTCTCAATCAGATTAATCCCATCTGCTTTAAGGCTTCATAACATCTTTCACAGATGCCGGGATGATCAGGGTATTTGCCAACGGTCGGGTCATGTACCCAGCACCTCTCGCACTTCACATCTGACGATGGCTCGACTTTGACCTTCAGCCCCTGGATCTCATCACTTACGTAACACCCTTCACCCCCTGGTTTACCGGTTTTTACTGAAGATACAATAAATATGGCTGCGAGATCGTTCATATATGGCACAAGAAATTCTTTATATTCATCGGGCAAGTCAAGGGTAACAGTGGCATCAAGTGAATGGCCGATAAGCTTGTCTTTTCTGGCTATTTCAAGGGCCTTTGTTACCTCTTTTCTTAATCTGATTATCTTTTCCCAGCGTTCGTTTAAAGCCTTGTCCCGGTATTCCTCTCTGACAGGTATAAATTGAGAGGTGTGTACGCTCGTAAATTTATCAGACCTGTCTCTGTACTGCCATATCTCATCTGCTGTAAATGAAAGTATGGGGGCCATGAGCCTTACCATCACATCAAGTATCTCCTGCATAGCTGTCTGTGCAGACCTGCGGGCGATAGAGCCCGGAGGTGAGACATAGAGCCTGTCCTTGATGATATCCAGATAAAAGGATGAGAGATCCAGCACACAGAAATTATGAAGGGTGTGATATATAATATGAAATTCAAAGGATTCATACCCTTTAAGTACCCGTTCATTCATATCCTGGAGCTTGTGAAGGGCCCATCTGTCTATCTCAAACATCTCGGCATATGGGACCCTGTCCTTTTCAGGGTCAAACCCGTCAAGATTACCTAAGAGGAATCGGCAGGTATTCCTGATGCGCCTGTATGCCTCTGTAAGACGCGTCATGATTTCTTCTGACACCCTGATGTTATCCCTGTAGTCCTCTCCTGCAACCCACAGCCTTAGTATCTCTGCGCCGTACTTCTTAATCAGTGTCTCAGGGGCAATAACATTCCCGGCAGATTTATGCATGGCCTTTCCCCTGCCATCCACAACAAATCCGTGTGTAAGCACACTCTTATATGGGGCAACACCCCTTGTGCCTGCTGAGCAGAGGAGAGAACTGTGGAACCATCCCCTGTGTTGATCACTTCCTTCAAGATAAAGATCGGACGGACTTGATAGATAATCCCTCTGTTCCATTACAGCAGCATGGCTTACGCCTGAGTCAAACCAGACATCAAGGATGTCTTTCTCCTTTTTGAAATTCTTACCGCCACAACCGGGGCAACAGGTGCCTTCAGGGACAAGTTTTTCTTCAGGTTCGGAAAACCATATATCTGCCCCGTGTTTTTCAACAAGATTTACAATGTGATCAATGATCTCCTTTGAGATAACTATCTTTCCGCAATCTTTACAGAAGAGCACTGTAATGGGAACACCCCACGCACGCTGCCTTGATATACACCAGTCAGGCCGCTTTGCTATCATGAGGGATATGCGCTCCTCTCCCCAGGTGGGTATCCATGCCACCTTTTTTATCTCGGTAAGGACCTTTTTCCTGAGGTCATTCTTTTCCATGGATATAAACCACTGTTCAGTAGCCCTGAAGATAATCGGTTTTTTGCAGCGCCAGCAATGGGGGTATTCATGTGTTATTGTCTTTTCCCTGATAAGCGCGCCTACGCTCTCCAGTTTCTCTTTTACCTCATTATTTGAAGAAAAGACCTCTTTACCTGCAAAAAACTCCACATCAGGGGTAAAATGACCAGTGGCATCAACCGGTGAATAGATATCGAGACCGTATCTCAGGCCTGTTTCATAGTCCTCACGTCCATGCCCGGGTGCAGTGTGAACACACCCTGTACCTGCATCCAGTGTGACATAATCTGCGAGAACCACAAGGGAGTCACGATTGTAAAGCGGGTGTTTTGCCTTCATGTTTTCAAGAAGATTCGGTTTAAATTTTTCAAGTACGCGGTATTTTTCAAGACCAAACAGGGCCATGCAGTCTGTAAACAACCCTTCCGCGAGTATGAAAACCTCGCCATTTTCAATCTCAGCCGCAACGTAATCCAGCTCAGGGTTAAGCGCTATGGCCAGGTTGGCAGGGATTGTCCATGGGGTTGTTGTCCATATGACAAAAAAGACCTTTTTACCCTTTAATGATGGCAGGGCCTGAGATATGTCAGAGACAACCGGAAACTTTACATAGATTGAAGAAGACTTGTCGTCTTCATATTCCACCTCTGCCTCGGCAAGGGCTGTGTGGCATGAGTTGCACCAGTAGACCGGCTTTTTACTCCGGTGGAGCCCGCCATTAATGGCAAACTTACCGAACTCTCTTATTATAGTGGCTTCATAAGAATAATTCATTGTGAGGTACGGATTATCCCATTCCCCGGTTACACCAAGTCGTTCAAACTCTTCTCTCTGAATATTCACATACTTATCAGCATATTTACGGCAGAACTTCCTGATATCTACCTGTGACATCTCCCTCTTTTTACTGCCCAGCTCCTTGTCCACCATATGTTCAATGGGAAGACCGTGACAGTCCCATCCGGGGACATATGGTGCATCAAAACCAGCCATCTGCTTTGATTTGATAATGATGTCCTTAAGTATCTTGTTAAGGGCATGGCCCATATGGATATTTCCGTTTGCATAGGGCGGGCCGTCATGAAGCATATATTTCTTTCTATCTTTTGACTCATGCCTGATTTTATTATAAAGCCCCTCGGATTTCCACCGGCTGATTATCTCAGGCTCCTTTGTGACAAGGTTTGCCTTCATGGGAAATTCCGTATTAGGCAAATTCAAGGTTGTTTTGTAGTCCATTTCAACATTTCCTCCGTGAACAAATATTGACCTTGATTACCAAAAGAGATAATCCAAGTCAAACCAATATGTTAAATAATGTCCATCCAGACAGAAATAATTTCCGGATGATGGTTTCAGCATACAGATTTAAGCTATCAGCCAACTCTTTGTTTTAAAAGCCTTTTGCTGAAGGCTGATCGCTGACAGCTCGTATTCAAAACAACAGTTTTTATGTACAATAATTAAATCACATTAATCTTGAAATCGATATGTTATAAGATATATTGACATCGAATTATATAACTATTATCTATATTGGCATTACCGATTTTGTGAATCCCTCTACCAAAAATAAAAGGAGAAAAAATAATGTCCAGAAAACTATGTATACTTGCTATCCTGATTTCCATCGCATTAACTTCCTGCGCCCCTGTGGCCTTTATTGGTGGGGCAGCTTTAGGTGTAGGCGGTTATAAATTCTATGATGGCCAACTGATTGTAATCTATCCTGCCACACTGGAAAAGGCCTTTGATGCATCGATATTGGCCATTGAAAATCTTGAATATCAGATATATGAAAGACAAAGAAAACTGACATCAGGGAAAATATTAACTACAGGCTCAATAAAGGATCAGATTAAACTCTCCTTTAAATATCATTCATTGGAAGAAACAGAAGTGAGTATACGTGTTGGCCTCCTTGGTGATGAGACTATAAGTAACAAGATTAAAGATAAAATCAACGAATATCTGTTCACTAATTAAGAAGGCGCATCAGGCATAAAATACATTGAAACATCTTATGTCCGGATACCAAGATCAAGTATCATCGTGTCGATATACTTAATGATATAGGCCCGCTGGTTTTCATTAGCGTATCCGCTGCATTCGCAGCTTATACTGTTTGATGTCCGGATAAATAATTCTGCTTTTACCCATGAATCCCCTGTTTCAACAGCAAACCGGTATGGGCTGCATGCCGAGTGGGTTGATTGAAGGGTGCCGATCAATTCTTCCGGCAACTCTATCCAGAACAACTTATTAACACCAGCCGCCCTGCCATTTGAAGCGAGGTAGTTATCTATCAGAACCATGTCTGACGCCTCAATTTCATCAACAAAATAACTTTTCATATCGCCTTATTTTTTTTATTTTCGATCTTTAACCCGATTATGAAGGAATCGATAATGGAGTATACCCACAATAAAAGGAAGGCAAAAGAAATAACTCTGAGAACAGCATAATCTATAAAATCAATCTTTTCCAGTATTGCCTCAATGTTAATATTTTCAGGGTCAAGCCCAAGTAAAATAGGCATTAGCGTTTTTATAACTTTTATCACAAAGGCAATAATAATGATGAACACCAGGCCCATGTGAACAAGCCCCTTTTTGATCTGGCCGTTTATTATCTGACCCAGTCCGGGTACAATAACCGCTGAACAGAATGGTGAGATTAAATATTTTCTCATCTTTTGCCGCCTTTACAGATACACTCCAAAAAAACATTAAAACATTGAAATTTAAGCCGCCTTGATTTAAGTTAATATAAATTAATTTATAAAAAATATCAGAAAATAAAGAAATGCCCAATAAAAACCTGCCAATAAAAATGGAAGCCCCCTTCCCCAGATCCACATCTGTGGCAGACAGGGTACGCTTGCTCATGAATGTTGTCGGTCAGAATGATGTACTGGCAATTATCATGAATGCTGATCCGGATGCAATGGCAAGCGCAATGGCCCTGAAAAGGATATTCTGGAGAAGGACCCGTAACATAAATATCTATCATACCAATATCATCAAGAGGGATGACAACCTTGCCATGATAAACCTGCTTAAGCTCGATCAGAAGCATATCCGAAAGATGAACCCGGAGAAGGTAACCAGGTTTGCGATAGTAGACTCCCAACCTTCACATGGTGAGCTGTTGAGTAAATATGAATATGATATTATTATTGATCACCACCCTTTTTTAGCGCAGTCAAAGGCCCTGTTTATGGATATAAAAGAGGAATACGGCGCCACCTCTACCATACTTACGGAGTATCTAAGGGCGGCGGGCATAAAACCTTCACCAAGACTTGCCACAGCGCTTTTTTACGGGATAAAGACAGATACAGACAATTTCGTGAGAGAATCAACGCCGAATGATATCAATGCATTCCGTTATCTCTTTCAGTTCATCAATACCAACAATATAAAAAAGATCGAGTCATCCGAACTTACCAGAAAGACCCTGGAAAGCTATAAAAAGGCAATGGGTAACTGCATTTTTATAAAAGACCGGGTCTTTATACCAATGGGTGTTGTGGATAACCCCGACACACTTGTGCTGATAGCGGATTTTTTTATCAAGATGGCTGATGTGACATGGTCAGTTGCGGCAGGGATTAGCGGGAAAAAGCTTATCATAATATTCAGGAATGCCGGATTCAGGTATGATGCAGGCAAATTGGCGAATAAACTCTTTGGGGAGTATGGCTCAGCCGGAGGCCACAAGAGCGCTGCCAGGGCAGAGATACCCCTTGGGAATATAGAAAAAGAGGTGCCTGACGGGGTTGATTTTACCCAGTTTATAACAGCTAAACTCAGGAGTATATAAAACAGGAGCAGTTTGAAGAACATGCAGTCAAATCTGATAGATGAAAAACTGATAGCGGAAGTAAAAAACTCTATCAGTGACAAGAACAGTAAGTACCTTTCCAGACTCATAGATAATCTGCGCCCTGCTGACCTTGCAGACCTTATTGAACATCTGAAACCTGAAGAAAGAATTTATCTTTTTGAAATGCTTGAACCTGAGGGGGCAGGAGAGGTACTCATTGAGATAGAGGCCCCGGTACAGGAAAGTATCATTCATGACCTGGATAACAAGGCCATCACTGAGATAGTTCAGGAGCTTGATTCGGATGATGCGGCAGACCTGGTAGGTGACCTGCCGGCCGAAAGGGCAAAGGACATTATAGAGACCCTTGATGATACGGTGACGGGTGATCTTGAAAAACTGTTGCCCTATAATGAAGAGAGCGCGGGCGGTATCATGGCCCTTGAGTATGTGGCGGTTAAAGACCATTCTACCATCAGTGAGGCAATAGAGATAATAAAGGCCAAAAGAGAGGAGGTGGCAAATCTTTATTATCTGTGGGTGGTGGATGATTTCGGAAAACTGGTTGGTGTTGTCTCGATGAAGGACCTGATCCTGGAACCCTCTGAAAAATTAATACGTGAAATCATGAATACCGAGATCATATCAGTTGATGTAAATAGAGATCAGGAGGAGGTAGCGCAGCTCGTTAAAAAATATAACCTTGTAGCGATACCGGTTGTTGATGAATATGACAGGCTTGTGGGACGCATTACCCACGATGACATTATTGATGTACTTGAAGAAGAGACAGATGAAGATATTAACCTCATGGCTGGCGTTGTGCACCAGGAGATAGCAGAGGAATCATATATAAAAATCTCAAAGGCCAGGCTTCCCTGGCTTATAGCAGGGCTTATGGGAGAATTCATAGCGGCATTTGTAATGAGCCGTTTTGAAAATTCCATAGAAAAATTGATCGCGCTTGCATTCTTTTTCCCGGTAATAATGGCTATGGGAGGAAACACCGGCACCCAGGCTGCAACAGTTGCTGTAAGGGGCTTGGCAACAGGTGATATAAGTCTGGTAAATATCTGGAAAAGGTTGTGGGTTGAGATGAAGGTTGCATTGACAAACGGCCTTATATGCGGAGTTATACTCGGCGCTGTTGTCTATTTCTGGATCGGTAATATCGGACTTGGGCTAATAATTGCGCTGTCACTCATGATGATTATTCTCCTGTCAGGTTTTAATGGCGCAGCAGTACCGCTGATATTGAAAAGAATAAATATCGATCCGGCCCTTGCTACAGGCCCGTTTGTAACAACATCCAATGATATCCTGAGCCTGCTTATTTACCTGGGCCTCGTAACAGTGTTCCTGAAACTCACATGACCAGTGACTTTGTTATGCCAGAAAAGGTGATATCCAAAAGCTACTGTTTTGAACTGTTTTTCTGCGATGTAAGGCTGGAGAGTATTACACCTGTTATGCCGCCAAGGATGATCAGAACCTTCTGGTAATGCCATATCCCGTTTGTTGAGAGGTTGAGGTTGGGCATAATAAAGTTCAAGTAATATACCATGATAGGGAAAAGCAGGAGCGATATAATGAGGTTTGCAGACTGGAATACCAGGTTTTTCTTTAAGAATTTTACAAGGAACCCTAAAAACTGGGCCAGCGCATCCATGCGCCTTAATTTTTGCTCCAGTGCGATCAGCTCACCGGAATATTTTTTCAGTGTTTCCAGGGTGTCATTGAATTCCCTTGCCGCCTGATGCCTGATTTTTTCATGCACCATCTTGATATTGTATTCCATAGCCTTCAGCTTGCTTGATACAGGTTTAGACATAAAATCATATGGCAACACATCAAGAAAAATTTTACATCGCAGCATCAACTGGTCAAGTTCTTCCTCTATTTTTATCAGCCTAGTTTCACGGCCTCTGACAATCCTGTTACCGAGATTAAAAATATCCTCTCCGTAATGTATAACTTCAAGATATCCAAAAAAACTGTTGGTCTTAATAAGCTGGCTTATTTTTGTTATATGTGTATTGGCCTCGATTATCTCTTCTGCCTCTTTGCCGATTACCTTTTCAAGCGCTGTCAGCTCATCCTTTGCCATGGGTAATATCTTTTCAGCCTTTTCTTTTGCCTCTTTTAAAAGAATATCAAGATGGGCAGATATCTCTTTTTGATAGATAGAGAGCTCAGGGTCAATCAATGCATAGATATAGTAATCCCTGTTTTTCCTGATCAGCTTTATAAGCTGTTCAATGGCAGAGTTGACACTCCCACTATGGAACTTTTGAAGGACCTCAAAATAGGTCGCCTCTGTACAGTGAGGTGAAAGGTTAAGTATCCTCCTTAATGATTCCCTTGCCTTGTTTGTTTCTCTGGACAGGCTGTATATCCTGTATAAAAGAAAGAGGATATAAATCTTTTCGGGTGTGCGTACGGCAAGTTCAAGCGCCTTTTTAAGTATTACAGCGGCACTCTTTAACTGGTTGTTTTCAATATACATAAGCCCTGCAAGGCAGTACAGCTTGTAATCATCATTTTTTTTCTTTATCTCGCTTTCAACAATGGATTCAACCTGATTGTGATTTGATACCCTGAGGCAGTCAAACCCGATCCATAGCAGGCCACCGCGTTCACTCTCTTCTTGGTTTGCCTTTATCTTGTTCCAGTTATCTTCCTTTGTATTCCATATTGTCCGTAAAAGCCTTAATTGAAAAACGCTTTTTAGTTCATAAAAGGCATTATGCGCCGTTAATATGGGATCATTCTTGTTAACAGTCTCAACATTTTTCAGTGTGGCCGGGTTTGCCTGCAGATAATTCAGAAAAAGGCTGTTTATATTTTCAAGGGGCATATACCCGAGTTTTTCAATATATTCCGATAATTCCGTAATCATTTTTGAGGGACAGCTCTTTGTGTCATGGGACTGGCTTCCGCAATAAAAACATGGGGTAAAATCGCCATTAACAAGGGCCTGCTGGTATCTGAATATAGTTGAGCTTTCCTGATTCTCATTACCCTGTGACAATACAAGAAATGACCCGTTGGAGCCCTTCCCGCTGTTCAGGCTTATATTCTGGATCCCTTCTTTAACCATTGTCTGGAAGGCCATTTCTGTTGTGTATATTTCGCCCGGTTCAAGCTGGTTAAGATTTAGATTGAGGTTATTAAGGGATATTTTGCCGGCGATTATGTAAGCCCCTTTGTCTATAATGACCTGTAACGGAAGGCACAGATTAGCTTCATCGCCCATATTTGTATGAAGGTATGCTGAAATATGCCTTGCAATCTCATAGGCGACAGCGGTCTTTTTTACTATCAGGCTTATTGAACGGTCGCTGTTGATCTGTTCCTTTTCCACTGTCGCAACAGACCAGAACCTGCTTTTCTCTGAAATCAGTTTGTTCCATAGATTATCAAAGCGCCGGCTCCCGAGGCTAAAGATCGGCCTTAGATGGGCAATCGTCTTCATAGTCGGGTCAAGGGCTATCCGGCTGTCCCAGATAACCTTGAACAGTTTCAGATCCCTGATTGCACTATTGGACTTTGGCACTTCAAAATTATCAAATCTCACAAGAGGGATATTTTTTATTGTGGAATGGAGTTCCCTTGAAATCAGTATCTCATCGCCTGATGCAAGCGGCAGAAATTTTGCAGCCATGTTAACAACATCGCCAAAAATATCTCCCTCATCAATAATGCCGTCTCCATAATGCACACACAACCTTATATGAATCTCGCCCTTGCCTTTTGTTTCAGTGTTATATGCCTGAAATTTCTGCTGTATCTTTATGGCTGACTTGAGCGCATCCTCCGGATTTAAGAAATAGGCCATAACAGAATCACCAAGCATCTTGACCACCTTGCCGCCAAAGTCACCGACAGCAGGAGATGCAAGATCCTGATGGACTTTTAACATCTTTCTACCTTCTATGTCACCGTTTTTCTTAAAGAATTCAGACGAACCTACAATATCTGTAAAAAGTACCGCCATCTTTTTGATGGCATCTTTTGAATAGTCCGGCTTTTGTTTCTGGAGAATATTCAAACTGTTATCCTGTCCCGCTCCTGTCAGCATCATGCTGTCCCTCTACCCTCTTTAAGTATTTTTGCAGTTTTGTTCGGCAATTAGCATAGTTTAACATATTAATATGCGGTGCTTCCCAATGTCTGATCGTCACCATGTATATAAAACTTTATTAATTATTAATTGAATTTGTTAAAAAATTCCCGACTTGGTCAACCCGGGGAAAAATGAAAAAGCACCCTTTCGGGTGCTTTTTTATGACTAGATTTGGTGGAGCTGATCGGGATCGAACCGACGACCTCTTGAATGCCATTCAAGCGCTCTCCCAACTGAGCTACAGCCCCGGAAGAGGGTGCGATATTAACAATACAACAATATCATGTCAATAAGATATTGACATGACATGAATATCAATTATAATCCCACAAAAAATCATGCCGGAGTGGTGAA
The DNA here is from genome assembly GCA_964499695.1 of uncultured Desulfatiglans sp. Taxonomy (GTDB): domain Bacteria; phylum Desulfobacterota; class DSM-4660; order Desulfatiglandales; family HGW-15; genus JAAZBV01. Next base: position 54 of record CAZCMD010000011.1, on the reverse strand, counting down.
ACTGGTAGACGCGCTGGACTCAAAATCCAGTGGGCTTTACGCCCGTGTCGGTTC
>CAZCMD010000010.1:0-55672 GCA_964499695.1 uncultured Desulfatiglans sp. | reverse complement strand
TTAGCGAAAAAACCGCCCTCAGTTTTTATCATGATATCTCTGGCATGTTTATATTCGGACTTGCCCTGCTGTTTTTATATTATGAAGCCTGTCTCTTTAACCGTATGGATGAGACTAAATGACCAAAGAAAAAATAAGTATATTAAAAAAGATTTCATATATTGTGCTGGCTATAGGCATACTGATTGAAATCATCCTTATATACAAGGATATTTTTTTATGGATGAAAACCGCATGGCTTACCTATCCTCCTGACAGGTTTGGTATTTTTATCCCGCTTTTTTTTATAATAATATTCCTGTACAGGCTTATCACAAACCCCGTTAAAAAAATTAATGGTAACAGGGGCGGACTCTTTATAATAGTATGCGGGTTATTAATCTTTATTGTTGGCATTTTTGTTGATATTCATATCATACAGGCAACCTCGCTTATTGTCACATGCTATGGTATTGTATGGTATCTGATGGGAACCGCATGGGCAAGCAAAATGCTATTTCCATTTTGCTTTCTATTTTTAATGCTGCCTACCACATCTTTTCTTATGGAGTCTATATTCAGTGTGCCATTAAGAGATATTATTGCAAAGATATCATGCAAAATACTCAATTCAACCGGAAGTGCGTGTGAAACAATTAACTGTGTTATGTATATTTATGACACGGAACTCCCTGTTCAATATTTCAGGGAATCCATCTCATCACTTATGATGCATATGATCCTTACCTGTATTGTAGCGGAATTTTTATTTATAAATAACTGGAGCAAATTTTTATACCTGCTTTTACTATGTGCCCCATATGTCATTATATCACACAGCTTGCTTTATCTTGTAATGGGATGGTGTTATGCATCAGGGCGTATTAACCTATCTGAAATCATCTGGGCATTCAGGAAATGGCTGCCTGCTTTAATACATATATTGATGCTTATTGTTACCTGGGCCATAATCAGAAAAATCACAGGGAGAAAAGAAAATGGCAGCAGATAACCAGGCAAAAAAACTAAAAATAATATTCCTGATACTTTTAGTCGTTGTTTTTTTTCTATACTGGTTTGATCAGAAACAAAAAAATATAGAAATTGGCTATTCACTCGATAATATAACAATGAATATAGATGGATGGAAAGGAACCAACCTTTCACCGAGTGAAAGGGAAAAAAACTGGGTAGAACAGGGAGACCTGATAATCAGAAGTTATCAGAAAGATAATAATACAGTGTATCTGGTTGCAATCCAGGAAAAAGGTGATCGTCATAAGGTCCATTCTCCTCAGGATTGTTACTCTGGTTCAGGCTGGGTGATCCTGAGAAAAGACAGCATAAGTATAGGTGATGATAATGACAAATATAAAATTGTTCGAAGAATGCATGTTGTAAAAGATAACAAACCTCGTCTTGTTTATTACTGGCTTACAAATGGAGAGGAAATATCCTCCAGCTTTAAGGAACATCTGATTATCTTTCTGAAAGACATTCTTTTAAAGGGATCTGTTAAGTCATGGGTTTGTTTTCAGGTATCCACAGATATAAAAACCAGCATAGACGAAGCTGATATTTTATTAAAGGATTTTATTTTTTCATTGGATAACAGGTGAAAAAGCAATGATATATTATGTATGTCCCGATACAAAAAATCCTTTCGGCGGAGTCAAAAAAATTTATAACCATGTTGATATACTAAATAATCAGGACATTTCAGCATGTGTACTTCATAAAAGTAAAGGTTTCAGGTGTGAATGGTTCAATAACTCAACAAAGATTGAATATATCAAAACTGCCTCTCTTGGAAATCAAGATTATGTTGTAATCCCGGAGTTCTATGGCCTTCTTTACCTCCATAATTATAAACGACATCCGGAATATAAATTTTATAATAAAATATTCCAATCCATGGCAAAAAAAGTTGTTTTTAATCAGGGGACTTATCTCACTTTTAATGGTAATTCATTTGATATGGATGACCTGAGGAATATTCATATTGATAAAGATGTAATTGCCATAATGGTTGTATCTGAGGATGGAAAAGAGTTTTTCCAATATACATTTCCAAAATCATCTGTATTCAGAGTGCACAATGCTATTGATTCAAGTGTCTTTTCTTATTCCTCTGATAAGAAGAAGCAGATATGTTTTATGCCAAGGCGAAATAGTGATCATGCCCTTAATGTAATCAACATGCTCAAATTCAGGGGATTGCTGGATGGTTTTGATATTATCCCTATAGAAAATAAGACTGAACATGAAACAGTTGCAATACTTAGAGAGTCTCTCATTTTTTTGAGTTTTGGCTACCCTGAGGGTTTTTCGCTACCACCTGCAGAGGCAATGTCATGTGGATGTGTTGTTATAGGATATCATGGTATGGGAGGGAAAGAATATTTTAAAAAAGATTTTTGCTTTCCTATAGAAACCGGGAATATTATTTTATTTGCAAAGACAGTTGAACAAGCCCTGGAGCTTTATCGAAAAAATCCTGATGGTCTCACTGAGATGGGGAAAAATGCATCGTTCTATATAAGAGAAAATTATTCAAAGGAAATAGAAAAAAAAGATGTAATAGATTTTTGGAAAACTTTATTTGAATAAAAGCAGTATCATATTTTTTATTAAGACGTAGAAGCAGAGATAAAATAAATTGGCCTAGGAAGCTTTTTAATTATGAATATTCATTACCCTCCAATCAGTGTAGTAATTATTGGACTTAATGTTGAACGATATATTAAAGATTGTATAACTTCATTATTAGAAGCTGATTACTCTCATGAATTAATCGAAATAATATATGTAGATGGAGGCTCGAATGACAAAAGTGTTTTACAGGCTCAATCGTTCAAGGGGGTAAAGATCATTGAATTAAAAGATATTCATCCAACTCCAGGTAAAGGCCGCAATGCAGGATATAAGGCCGCCCATCATGAATTGATTCAGTTTCTGGATGCCGACACTGCAATTGAGGCTGACTGGTTTAAAATTGCAGTCCCATACATAAGGGATAACATCGCAGCCATAATCGGACGTGTAATAGAAAAGTACCCCCATAAAAACAGATACCACCTGATAGGTAATATTGAATGGAATCTATCAGCAGCAAGAGATGGGTACAGATTTTCAAACGGTTCATGCAAGACTTTCGGGGGTAATGTTTTGGTCCGTAAAGAAGCGCTGGAAATGGTTAACGGATATGATGCAGGGCTTATTGCAGGTGAAGACCCTGATATAAGTTACAGAATCAGACAGGAAGGCTGGGTAATTTATCAGATTAATACTAAAATGGTTCACCATGATCTGAACATTAACAGTTTCAAACAATATTTAAAAAGGGCGTTCAGGAGCGGACATGCTTATGCTCAGATAGGATTCAGATATATTACATATAAAGAAAAGTATTATGCACGGCAGTTGATAAGAATCATAATTGGGGCTGTGTTGCCATTAATTATTTTTTTTCTTAGTATTATCTTTAATATAAAAGCAGCAGGGGCGATTTTTGCCTTACTGGTATTATTAAGACCATTAATAAAGATGATAATTAAAAGAAAAAAATATGATCTAAATCTCTCTCATGCTTTTTTATATGGTCTGCATGTGTCTCTAATTATATATCCCCAAATTTTTGGTGTGATACGCTATATTATATCACGTATCTTTGGAATTCCTCTTCAAAACAGAGGATATAAAACTTCTATTTTTTCAACCCCTGATCATTAAACCTGTCTTCAGAAAGTTTGGAACAAAAGAAACCGATTCCACAACTCAAGTCGTGTCTCAAAAAATCTTTTTTTTCCCTTTATATAGGGATCTGGATATTCATTTCCGATATAAAAATTAGAGTGCTTTGATAACTCTCTATATCTTTCAATATAGTCTTTTAGGTCACATACAAAACGAGCTGGGTTACCTGCACATATCGTGTTAGGCGGGATATCATGAGATACAACTAAACCTGCACCTATGATTGAATTAGCGCCGATTTCGACATTGCACAGTATAGTGCTATTTGCTCCTATGAAGCTATGATCATGTATTATGATTTTTCCTATTTTACAGGATGGATGAGCCTTCCCTTAAAGGCATTTAAAAAGGGTGTAATATATTTGGAGGTAGAGTAGCATATCTTTTAATTGTATCATGTCAGTTGGCTAAAGGTAAATGATATGATAAAAAAGGTTAATAATTTTTAACCTTCTTATCCAATATTTTTTGATAAATATCAATTAATGTCTGAGCTTTGTTGTTCCATTCAAATAGTTCTGCCCTTTTAAAAGCATTTTGTGCAAATTGAAATCGGAGCTCGTTGTCATCTGCCAGTAAACTTATTTTTTCTGTCATTTCATCAATGATGTGTTCTCTTGATACAGGCTGAATTTTAATTCCCGATTCTGCTGTAACATATTCCCCTATACCTCCATGGTCTATGACAATACTCGGAGTTCCGCAAGCCATGGCTTCCAACACGACTGCACCACCAAATTCTCTTATAGAGGGGAAACAGAAAATATCGGCATATTTATAATATTTTATAATATCATTCTGGCTAACCCACCCTTTAAAATCGATAATATTATCTATTTTAAAATTCTTTGCTTGTTTTTGAAGTGAGGCTTTTTCAGGACCATCGCCTACTATTGTTAAATGTAATTTGCTTTTTATAGTTCCTATTACCTTCGCCAGTGCATCTATAAGCATGTCCGCGCCCTTGTAAGGGACAAGTCTCCCAACAAAAAGCAGTTCGATTATCTCCTTTTTAGATTTTTCAGGAGTAAAAAGGAATTCTTTTTTAACTCCATTCTCGAAGAAAAGCTCAATATTAAGCTTTGATGGATGAAACAGTTCATTCAGCATATGAAGAGTATATGTTGATCCTGACAACACCATATCAGCGTTTTTATATGTCTTTGCATATCCCGGAATATACTTGGAGAAACCTCTCAGAAAGTTAAAATGGGCATACTCCTTTTTGGCGGTATCATAAAAACCTGTGGGAAAAGGAATTCCGCCATTTACAGGCCCCAGTATAAAAGGAGTGGTTTTACAGGCTTCTATTATTTTAACAGGGTATCTCGGAATCATAGGTGTCATGGCATGAACAATATCATATTCGGAATCCAATACCTTACACGAATATCGTTTATAGACTTCGCGATTGAAACCAGCATAAATAGGATAAGACAGAGTATGAAGTAAAGGCCAGTTTGTACCTTTGAAAAAAAAAGTCATCTTTTTAATAAACATATAATAAATTTTTATTAAAGAGGACTCTTTTATATAATCAATCTTATAGCCTTGGCTTTCCTTTTCAAGAGCCTTTTTATTTCTTTCATGTGTCACCAGTTGAGTATCAACAAGATCCCTTATACTGTTATAAAAATTAAAACCTACCAGAGGGACCGATGCCCACTCAGGATTGCATTGCTCTATGATAAGTAATATATTCAGCCTGTTTCTGTTCATAAAACCCTCCATTTAATATTAATGGCATACTAAAGGAGATATTTCTCGAGTTTAATTAAGAAATATGATCTCTGTTATCAGGCAGCCTGCTGCAGAAATATCCTGCTGTCATATCGAAATTTATTATTAATAATTGTTTTTCATCACCAGTAATGTAGGGATGTACATATCTGTTACTTTCAAAAAAGGGAATGCTTTCCTATTTTAACACCCTGGTTTTTAAGATACTGAATGTAATAATTATTATTCATCATAAGCCTAAAACGATTTCAGTAATGTTTCATTTTTTTAAAGGCACCATATTTAAAATACCTTTTTACCCTTCCCAAATCTATCATTGATGAGTGTGGAGACAATAAGCTTCATGCCGGTAATAGCTTCACTACGCTTATATCTACCCTTTTCTGAGGTATTTAAACTATTTTTAATTAGTACAGCAACACTCCAGAAGAATTCAATTGAGGCAGACATGAGAACATATAGTAAATTGTATTGTTTTCTATAGTATCTGTACTCACTGGCCATTCTGATATAATTGATCTGCATTCCACTGAAGGGTTTTTTCCTGACATTTAATGAACTTTGGCCTCCAAGATGGGCGACTTGTGCATAAGGGTAAAATACGACATCCCACCCGGCACGTTTCGCTCTCAGACAGAAATCTACCTCTTCAAAATATAGGAAATACAGATCATCAAGATAACCTATTTCTTCCATTGTCTCACGTCGGATCATAAAAAAGGCACCAACTACCCATCCCACACTTCTAGGCGTTGAATGATCCCACCATGAATAATCAACCCTGCCAAAAAAACGAGATTTTGGATAATGGGCGGCAAGACCGGTAATGTGCAGGATCTTGTTCAATGGGCTTGGCAACATACGCGCTGACGCCTGCATGCCGCCGTCTGGATCAGTGAGTTTGCATCCCAGTATCCCTACATTGGGATTGTTGTCCATATAATTAATGGTATTTTCCAAAACCCCTCCGGAAAAAAATGCGTCGGAGTTTAAAAGAAGAAGGTATCTGCCCGTTGCCTTTTTCATACCGGGGATGTTGCCTCCGGCGAATCCCCTGTTCTCATTTAACTTTATAAGCTTAATGTTCGGAAATTCTTTTGATACCATGTCAGTTGAACCATCTTTTGAACCATTGTCCACTACAATGATTTCAAGACTTACCCCATTAGAATATCTTTTTATATTTTCCAGACATTTTCGCGTAAGGTCTTTTGTATTATAGGAAACAATAATAATCGACAGATCAATCTGGTTTTTGATTAAATCGGACAATTATATCCCTCACTATTCTTGATCTGGTAAATTATCCATATCACAGGAGTCATATTATTATTTGATTTCTGCGGCATTATTTTCACTCAGTTTGCTTTCTACTAAAGGCGGAATGTTTTCCAGGCGTTTACCGATCTTCAGACGCTCCAGCTGCCATGCATGCAGAGACTTCCTGAATCCGGGAAAATCATAACGTTTTGACCCTGTTACCCATCCTTTAAGATATCCAAGAACAATAAGTAAGCCGCCTAAAATAAAAGGCCTTTCAGTCATGCGATAGATTCCTACTGCAATAATATAAAGCGGATGAGTACCCATAAAAAACTGCCCCCATCCCCATCTTATTCTACCATGATATATGCTTTTACTGGATGAACCCATCAACCTGTGATCATATATCATCAGCTCAGGGTCACGGAAACTCCATGTTCGCCACCCGGCCATACGTGATCTGTGGAAAGCTATGCCATCCCACATCACCTCTCTTATAAAGCCGCCTATATCTTCAAAGCACTTTTTCTTTAAACAAAGCATACCTCCAAGTACGCTTTCGTCCGTTATACGTTCTTCTGCAAGTTTTCCATCCCCAAGATCAAGGAATAATTTTCCACTCGCTGAACCAAGATGCGAATCATTTGAAAATTTTATTACTAGAGCCTCGAAGTATAATGGCCCAATTGTTAGATCACCATCCATCTTGCATATATAATCAAAATCCTTGTCTTTGATCATCTCATAGCCATCATAAAACGCTTCTATTACCCCTGGACCGACTCTTCTTTCACCTCGATCGGGTCTTCCGACATAATGTATCCATGGATGATCCTGAGAAGCCTGCATAATGATTTCGGCTGTCCTGTCTTTTGAGCCATCGTCGACAAGGATATAAGCTAAAGGATGTATTGTTTGATTAATAATAGATTTAATAGTATCTGGCAGGTATTTTTCCTCATTTCTGACCGGTGATATAATAATATATTTGTTATTTGGCATAATCAGGATATTGCCTCGCTGAAAAGATCGGAAAGTTTGGTTGAATTAACAGATAATTCAAAATCTTTTTTTACTTTTTCAATGCTATTTTGAATTAAGATATTTCTCTGGGATGTATCTGATAAAATTTTTAAGATCGCTTCAGATAGGGCTTCAGCATCATCTTCTTCTATCAGAAGACCTGTTATCCCATCTTCAACAAGTTCCGGGATTCCTGAAATTCTTGATGAAATTACTGGCACTCCCATTGCCATTGCTTCCATGAGCACGACAGGAATTCCATCAATATCTCCATATCTGTCCCTCTTGCAAGGCAGTACAAATATATCCTTTGATTTAAGCCAGTAAGGTATCCGATCATGGGGCAGGGCGCCAATAAAACTGATCATCTCAGACAGATTTTTATCGTTAACACGTGTTTGGAAGTCGTCATGAAGTGGGCCCGAACCGGCTATTTCGAGATGAAATGGTTGTCCCTTTTTAACTAATATCTCACATGAATCTATAAGAGTATCAAAGCCCTTTTTTTCAACCATTCGCCCGATTGTCCCAATTTTGGGTATACTTGATATTGGTACCGGCATCCTGGGCCTGAACGAACCTGTATCTACACCGCAGTGAATTACATGAATCTTGTCTGCGGATGCACCCTTATCAAGAAGAAAACGTCGGTTATATTCCGAAATCGTAACTGCGAATTTTGACCTTTCAATCTTTTCTTTTAAAAGCCACCCCCTTTGGAAAAGATCGTTTGCATGAGAAGTAAAACTGAAGGATATACCTGAGATACCAGAGGCATACATGGCAATATCGGTAGCGATATGAGCAAAATGAGAGTGTATATGAAGACAACCTGATTTTAAAATAATTTCAGCGGCCTTTGAAGAGACAAAGAATCTGTAAAGAATACCTTTTCCAGTATGTGAAAAGATGCCAACCTTCATAGCGTCTGAGATGGAAAGAAAAAGGGTTTTAAAATAACCTGAAGTAAATCTGAACATGCATTTAAAATTTGCTGCTAAAAAAGAGCCGATGGAATATTCATATAAAAAATATGTCCTGTTTTTCAGTTTGTTTATTTCATTTCCAGACGCTGAATCGTTCGGAAAATGGACTGATAACGGCGTGACCTGAAAATTGTTTTTTTCAATAGAGAATATCTCATTGTATACAAACGTAGCAGATAATGCTGGAATCTCCATGCCGATATATGCAATTCGTTTTAATTTACCATCCATAAATTTATCCATTACCTTTTAATTCTTAATATTTTACTCATTTCAGCTATCGTTCCTTTATTCTGGTAGCAGGTACTCCAGCAACAATTACATATGGAGGAACATCTTTTGTAACTACACTATTTGCACCTATCACTGCTCCATCACCAATGGATACACCTGGTAGGATGCAGCATCCTCTTCCTATCCACACATCATTTCCAATCTTTATTGGGGAAAAGGAATGTGGTTGATACCTCATTGGTTCGTCTTTAGACATTCCATGATTGGCATCTCTTATGGATGAATATTCGCCAATGATAGAAAAATTTCCTATTGATATTTTTGAGTAGGATGTAATTGTGCACCCCCTGTTTATCCTTATGTCGTCCCCAAGACTGATATAACCGCTATCAACTGTTCGCAATTCAACATCAGAACCTATTCTGCATCTTCTGCCAATTGCAATATTCCCTGTTCCTGTTACATAAATATTTCCATCGCATATTACTGAGATATTTAAATTTTTAATTTTGCTCTTTAAAGAAGCTGTATGATATACACGCCTCCAGAAATAACTTAGCGGGTATGTCAACCTTATTAAAAACGCAAGGGGTATAATAAGCATACGGAGAATGAATTTTTTAAAATATGTTTTCATTTGTTAATAAATATACCGAATTAATCCTTTTTCATAATATATGGGTTTTAAGGTATCGTTTTGATACCCTTACTGTAAAGAAATAGTCCCATATTTTTAAATAGTTTATATACCCCAAGAGATATTATTATAGATATTGCTGTAAATATAATCATATAAACATACTGATAATTATGACCAACAAGTAAACTTCGCCTTAACAATAAAAATATGGGAAAAATAATTGCAACACATGTTAAGGTCTGGATCCATGGATAAAGAACAATGAGGTATTCTTTCCTCATTATCCGATATAGAGAAATACTCTGAATTATAGCAGTAAATAAAAAAGAAATAGATATTCCAATTGCTGCACCTTCCAGACCGCCAGTATAAATACCTATGGTCAGGCACAATGCTGCAATCATAAAACCAAATAAATTGCTTAAAGTTTCAAAGGATGGTTTTCCTATACCAACCAATGTTGCACCATTTATACCGCCAATTAACCTGAATACAATAAACAGACTAAGCCATGACATGGAAATATAGGCTGTTTCATATCTGGGGTCATATAACAGTTGTATAATTTCACGGGCAAAGATTGAGAGACATATTGCAATAGGTATTCCTATCATGATAAAGAAGGAAGTAGTTGATTTATAAATTTTCATTACTCTATTAGATTCCTGATGAATTGAAGTTATCGCGGGAAAATATGATTGGGCCATTATTTGTATGCAGATATTGTAAATCAAATAGGCAAAACTTTTACCAATATTGAAAAATGCAAGCGTACCGACACCAAGAAATTTACCAATTACTATTATGTCTATATTGCCAGCAAGCCATGTAATCATTGTGTTAATAAAGATAAATTTCCCAAAATTGAATATCTCTGTACCCGATTCTTTATCCCATCTGAATTTAGGGAACGGTTTGGAAACTACATAGGATCCTATTGATCTGTAAAAAACGCTCAGTGTTACAGAAACAGCCATCACTTCAACACACCTAAATATATACGTGAGAATAATTGTTGTTAAAAGACCAGCTATCTGAAGAGATAATTCAAAAAAAACGAGTTTATCGACTCTGAATTTTTTTATAAAAAGTGACAAAGAGGGATTTTCAAATCCACCTATCAATGGGTTAATGGCCATTATAAGTAATATGGTTTTAAGGCCTGGTTCCTTATAAAAGATAGATAAAGGCTGTGCTAATATAATCATTATTACACAAAGCAGGATACCTCTTAATATGGATATAATCCACGCTGTATTAAGAAATTGGCTGCTCTCACCTTTTGGGTTTTGAATTATTGCAGTCTTGATACCGGTATCAGAAAAGAGATTTATCATCATCAATGTTGAATTGGCAAGGGCCATCAAACCGAATGCTTCAGGGAAAAGCAGTCTTGTTAAAATAAGATTTCCTAGAAGCCTGAAAAATTCAGAGCTTCCTTTTCCCAGAAATCCCCAGAAAGCAGAACGAATTGTCTGTAACTTTAAGGAAGCTTCCTGGGGTTTTAATAATATTTCAAAAACTTTTACCATGATTGAATGGTCTTTCTTCCTAATGAAAATCTATTTTGGTTCTAAATATATCTTGACCCCGGTAAATTTTTTATCTCATTCATTTTATCATTTATGTGCCTATAACTTCTAAATAGTGAGATAATGATCCAAATGACATTAATAGACTCAATGATCCTGTTGATTTTTATACCACCTGTTTCACGTTTTAAAAATTGATCTATAGGGTGATATGAAACAGCATTAATGGTTATAAACACTATAAGCACAATGGTCCCGTAAATTGACCATGAGTAATGACGCCAAATCGTACTAAATTTACGCTCCATATAAATCAATAGTAAAATACCGGAAATTATCAGGCTGCATACAAATAATAGCTGGACAGTACCGCGCTCTTCATACCAGCCTTCATATTTTGCGATGAGCCTGCTCTCATTTGTGAAAAATTCATTTATATTAAATAGTCTTATGATGATCATGATAAGCAATATTAAGGCAATACTGACTGGAATGATACGGTGATAAAAAATCTGATCAGATGGAATGGTAGAGTTACAACGGAAGGGTATAGCAAAGCATAGTATTAATATTATCAGGTATCCAGCAGCAATAAGAATTTCTATAATTGGCATTTTATTATTTAGTAATATGTTTTTAAAAAGCTAATATCTCACAGTTTAATGGATGTAATCTAAAGAAACCTTGGTTTATATATAGGGTCTAACCAATATTCATTCACAACCTCCATGTGTTCAATGGTCTTGTTAACAGCTTCTTTTCCAAGTGAGACAATCCCACCTGCCGCTCCAATATAAATTGGATTAATCATTGCGTTAAGAAGATTATCTATCATGTATAAACTAAGAAGAATGGTTAATGCTGCTGCTGGAACTAAATCAGGGTTAATCCACTCCTTTACTGGATAATGTCTTATAAGAATAAAACCAGGTAGTAATATCGAAATGGTTAATGCTCCGAGACCCACCATACCATTGGTACCCAGTATAATTATCCATAGACTGTCTGTTATTGTGATATCGTTTCCCTGATCATCATATACCCTTGAACGCCCCCATCCTCCCCAGCCAAACACTGGTTTTACCATAGCCTTTTCAGTGAGCATGTTTTCATTATCAAATCTTGTCCACAATGATAACGCCCTTTCCTGGTCAAAATTATCATAAATATAGTGAGCCAGATTGTCACCATCCCAGTAACCTGTTGCCCTGACTGGTATATATATTAATGGTACAAGTAAAAGGCATAGGACTAATAACTTTGTTTTTATTTTATATGTGGTAAAGAGAATAAAAAGCCCTATAAGAAAAAGACCAACAGCACCTGTTGATTTACACAGAACCAATGTTATTATCAGTAATATCACCATTACAGATAATGGAATATGGAAGATTTTTTTTATTGAGTTTGATATCCAGAGATACACGCCAACCAATGAAGCACTTGCCATCCACATTCCTACGGCGAGACCATGCTGCATGAAAACCATTGGTCTCCAGCCGCCATATCGATATGTTTGAGCAAAGGAATGCTGAGTAAAACCATATAGTATATTATGTAGTTGAGGGCTCATTCTGATTTCATACCAGCATAAAGGCATATAAATGATGCCACCGATAAAAATCGCCATGGCAAATTCTTTTAGACCTTTCAAGTCATTAAAATAAATTCTACCAATCAGATAAGGAAAACCCCATGTTACTGTCTGGGATAATGCTGTAGCAAACCCATCGTATGCTCCAAGTCCATTAGTAATGGATGATGCAATCGGACACAGACACCATGTCAACATTGGAAAGTCAATTAACCTGGGCCTGAATGAGATTAATTTTTGGGAATCAAATACCGCTGCAGCAATAAAAACCCCCCAGCAGGTGGCAGACATTTTGGTATAATCAGGCAGTCCCGGCAGGTGATAAGCCGCATTTGGTAAAAACAGCCATGCAAAAATGAATGAAATTATAACAGCTCTTCTTGGAGGAAATTTAGTGAAAAGAAATAGAATAAGAGGTATCCAGCCAAACATCATTATGGGAACAAGTATGTTCATTAGCCTTTTTCTCGCATAACAATAATTTGCTGCTGTATTGTCTTGATACTTTTTATCCGGGGTATTGTACTAAAAACTGTCTTCGGTAATGTCAAAAAATCATCTTTCGCTTTTTGATAGTCTGGATAGATCCCATATATTATAGAGTACTGGTTATTCCCCCTGTTAATATCTTTATATGTAGCTGCAACTCCTTTCAGGTTATTAGCCTTTATAAACGAGAGGAGATCTTCAGACCTTGGAGATGAAATCATCAATTGTATTGTGTATGATGACTGATCCTGTTTCAGAATCCATTGCTCATTTTTCACCCTTTCTGGATTGTTATTACCTTTTGATGCTATAGATATGGACTTGATGGCCTTTTTGTTAGAATCATGAATTGTATCTTTATCAACAGATGCCGAAATATTTTTTTTAGTAAAAATTTTATTATCTACTTTATTTTTACTGGCTGTATCAACATTTGCAGTAGAGGCAACATATGATATCAATAAGGTCACCTGAACAAAGAGAAATAATACAAAAATTGATTTGCAGGCATTAATGATTGCTCGATGATTTAATATTTTTTTAATTTTTTTAAGTGACAGTTTGAAAGATGTACCTATTGTGTTAACAGACTGCCAGGACATCCTGAATAAAGGATAGGGTTCATCCTGTTCAGGGTGTATTGTCGTAAGATATGTTTTTCTGACCAATTCCTGAAAAGGCTGGATTAGTCTAACAATAGTATCCTGAAATTTAGTATTGTATCTGGGTGCCCCAAGGTTTAATACCGCTGCAATCGCAGGGACTTCCAGTTTAAAGAGTGCTTGCCCTGCCATAAATACATATTGATAATAACTGCGGTCTGCCTGAATAACCAGTGGAATTATATCTGCCTGCACTATCAGAAATTCAGCCAGGTCGCTTATCAGCATTGGCATTGTGTCAATCAGGATAAAATCATATTTCTCTTTAACCTGTTTAATAACCTTTGATATCTTTGATCTGTCAAGGTTTACCAGTTCATCATCGCTCGGAAGATGCCCTGCGAGCAATATGTCTATCCCTCTTTCCTTATCATGTGATATGCAGTCTGACAGTGCTGTATGGCCCTTTATATAGTCTAAAAGACCTTTTTTCTCTCTCTTGATATTGATCAGTTTTTTAAGGGAAGGATTTGCAAAATTGGTTTCAATAACAAGGATTTTTGAACAAAGTTTTGACATGGCATAGGCAGTATTGAGCAGGATTTCAGTTACACCGCTTTGAGCGTCAACACCTGTGAATACAGCAATTTTTGCCTCATGATTTTTGCGCTCTTTATCAAACTTTATGGCAAGGCTGTGAATAGATTGTGCTACCTTGTTTGTGGGATCATCCATCAGCACCCGTGCAAAGGGTGTTCCTTTCATCCCTACCTGTAAATAATCATCAATTGGCCTGTGAGGAAGTGTGCCCAGACTATTCAGAATATCTTTCTCACTGCGGATCCTGTCATCAAGTATATCAAATAGGACACACCCTAATGTAATGACTCCAAATGCAAACATGAAAATCAGTATGATCAGTTTTTTAAGATTGCTGCCGGAAATCATTGCCTGACTATTAGCCATTCTTTCAAGTCTGATTTTACCCGGGGCTTTTGATTCAAGTTTTAATTCATATATCCTGGTATCCACCCTGTTAAGCTGGATTTTCATCTGTTCCAGGCTGGTTTCGATCTGTTTATATGTCAATTCCTTTGTTGTTATTTCAGCTCTTTTCTTAAGTAGCAGATCCCGTTCTTTTAGGATTTCATCCTCAATCATTTTTGCGGCATTAAGTTCTGTTTCTGCATGAATGATCTTTTCTTTAAGTTCTGTCTCTCTCTTTTCATATAAAAATTTCTTGGTTTCTTCCTTGATAATACCTTTCTGTTCTTCCGTGTATTTCTTTATGTCTTTTATCCTTGCATCTACCTGATGTTTCCCTGGGTTATCATCTGAGAGACCAACTTGTGAATCCCTTAGTTTGTGCAAAGACTCCTGCGCAAGGATATCGAGCTTTGAAACAACCGAGTTCTGAACAATTATCTCCTCTATTTGGGCATCCAGTGAAAGCTTCTTTAATGTTTCAGCCTCCATTGTTATTGCTTTAAGCTTTTTTTCCTTTTCTACTCTATCCCTGTATGCCTTTTCATAGGAGATCTGAAATTGGGAGGCATCATCATTATTGCCTGCAAATACACTGGATGCTATTTGTTCCGAGATCCTTTTTAATTCGATGGTCTTTTTTTCTATTTCAGCGCTCAGATTCTGTTTCTCAGTCTGAAGAAATGAGAGGCGTCTGAAATCTTTTCCTTCTTCATCTTTCTCATATTCCTCAGTATATACCTCCATGATAGCATTAACCATTTCAACGATACCTTTATCATTATCTCGTAAAAGAGTAACATCTATGAAATGTGTGCCACGGGGTTGTTCTACCTTCAGACCACCTCCAAGCAACCTTGCTGCAAAGGAGAGCGTCATATTTTCCGGTAAATAATGCTGTTTAATATCAGTAGGCAGCTTATCTATAGCCTTCTCAAGTATCTTGGGGCTTTGTATAAGGTCCAGTTGCGTATTAATGAATTGATTATAGTAACCGGCTACAGATCCTTCATCTGTACGGGAAATAACTGACTCAGATTCAGGCAATACCACGAGCTTGCCGCTGACCTGATAAAATGATTTGTTAAATATAAAGGCTATAGGCGTAAGTATTACAAACAGGCTTCCACCAAATATAACAATCTTGATCCAGTGCCGCATAATGGTGGCTACAGGGTCAAATGGTTTTTTCGGTTTTATGTTAGTATCCTGTTGCGTCATATCATTTTTATAAAATATCTACTTAAATCCATTAATAAAATCGGATAATCATACTGTTTTCATTAATCCGAAATTTCATCCTGTACTAAATTTCCGGTAATAAATGTCCTGAGGAACGGGTCTATCTGCCTCAGGTAATAATTAAATGAAGCTATGCCCTTTTTAGGTACATAAATAATGTCATTATCCTGAAGGGTCTGGTTTTGAGCAAAATCCCCATTTTTTAAAAATTCATCAAGATTAATAATAATTGGATTTTTTTGCTCTCTCATATCCCTTATAAGGCGAATTTTTGTTTTATTTGCGTTTTCAGTTGGCCCGCCCGCCTGATTGATAGCATCAAGAAATGACATACCTGAGGTCTGAATAGGGTAGGAGCCCGGGTTATTAACTTCACCCATTACAAAGACAGATGCATCGGTTGAATCAGGTATATATATTATGTCATTATTGGCAAGACCTATATTCAGTTTCAGGTTGGCCTTTCCCAGAAGTTGAAGCAGATCTATCCATATGATCTGTTCTTTACCTCGTATGATATAACATTTTGACAGAAAGGCTGATTTGTCAACAGTAGGAAGCCCTCCAGCCATAGAGAGTGCCTCAAGTATGGTGGCATGTCCGTCAAGGTGGATTATGCCTGGGTTACTCACCCGGCCTAAAACATATACCTTGTTATTCATGTACTTGAGCACTGTGACCATTACAATCGGATCAGAGTAGAGTTTTGAATATGCCTCTTTAATGGATTTTGTTGCGCCATTAACCGTGTTACCTCCAATATTAAACTCGCCTAAAAGGGGCAGGGTAATCCGTCCATATGGCCCGACCAGATGCTCTCCGGATAACTCCGGCCTGTTCCATATATCTATTTTAATCTGATCCCCAGGGCCAATGTAATACTCCTTTACGAGATTTGCCTCGTACATCTTTATTATCTCGGGTGTTGCAAACTGAATCTCGTTATTGTCTTTATTATTTAAAGACAAATTCTGAATATCCCCTGGCTCTTTGGTCTCCATTTTTGATGAGACGCACCCTGAAACGAAAATAGAGGTAAGTAATAAAAAATAAGCGATATAATCTTTTTTAATATTCCACATTTTTCTATATATAAAACACATGTTACTTTATGATATTACTGATAAATTACAACGCAAACCCTGCTTATAAAATGTTTGCATTATTCCTTTGTTTAATTTTGCAATATATGTACCATTATGGGTAATTTTGGATAGATTTATTAATTATTTAAATTGATAAAAAATCAGTTAAATATAGATTGAGTTGGTATCGAAGATGCAATCAGTCAAAAAAGATGTGATATTAAGGAGACGCTTGCCAATATTATGACGTATAATGTCAAATTAAATAGCTGTATCGATATAATATTGGCATTTCGAGTATGAAATAAAAATATACTAAAAGCTCTTAACCGCTGTATCGGTATCATCAAATATCTGAAAGACTCGATGCATCCTGGTCAACTCCAGCAGGGACCTTATCTGGTTTTGCAGGGATGACAGCCTGATATCGCCCCCTTCATTGTTCACAATCCTCAGGCATGATACCAGGCTTCCCAGTCCTGAGCTGTCAATAAATTCCACCTCTTTCATGTCTATAACAATATTGCAGATCTCTTTTTTTACCAGGGAAGAAACTGTGTCCTTGAAATTTTTTACAGATGCGGCGTCAAGTCGGCCTGTTAATCTTAGCACACCTGTTTTATTGATAATTTCTTCAAGTATTTTCATTTTATTAAATTCTCCATTTTAAAAAGGGTAAAAAATTTTTAATATTTTTTTATCATGACAAGGTGATTCCCCCTGTCATCGGTTTTGTAGGTAACATTGTTCATAAATTCCTTAATAAAACCCAAACCCCTGCCAGACTCGGAAAGATTTATTATTTTATTCATGCCATCATCAAAACGGTTAATATCAGCCTTTTCAAGGATATTAAGGTTCATAGGTTTCCCATGATCACAGATCTCTATTTCTATCAGGTCATCTTTAATTGTAAGTATTATATCCACCTCATTTTCGGATTTGCTGCTGTATGCATGAATTATGCTGTTATTTATTGCCTCAACAGCACAAAGTTCCACCTGGAATAACTGCATTTCTGTCAAAGGTGTCAGAGAGCATATCTTATTGATCGCCATACCGGCTAGTGCAACATTTTCGAGATCGCTCTCTATGGTTAACCTGATCTTCTTCAATACATGCCCTTCATTGCCTATATTATTTCATTTCAAAGGCAAGGAGAGATATATCATCATCAAACTCTCCTCCGCCTTTCCACTCTTTAAGATTTTTCTCTATATCAGCAATAAGGCTGTGCAGCGGTAATTCATTGTTACTTTTAATAATCTCAACGAAACGTTCCGTTGAAAAGGCTATACCCTTCTCATTCGGGCATTCTATTATGCCGTCTGAATACAATATAAACCTGTCACCGCTTTCAAGATAAAACTCGTGTTCTTCATATGTTGCCTCAGGGAATATACCAACAGGAAAACCACCTGATCCTATAAATGAGGTGGAACCATTTTTTTCAATCCTTATGGGTGACGGATGTCCTGCCTGGGTAATATTGACCTGTCCGGTTCTTGCATTGATAATGCCGTATACCATTGTAAAATACTGCATGGAATCATCAGAGGCCTGAAAACGCTGGTTAAGGTCTTCTACCACATCCTTGGGCTTTGTATACTCATAGTAAGGGGGTATAATTAAAAATTTCTTTAATGGGCTGTCCTGGTTGTCAACAGGTGAAAGATATCTGCTCAAGGTTATTGAAAGAAGGGCTGATGGGATACCATGCCCTGCAACATCAAGAAGGTAAAACCCTATATAATCATCAACCAGCCAGAAATAGTTGAGTATATCCCCTGCCATAAAAGCAGCAGGCATAAACAGCCAGTCAAATTCAACACCTGATATTATGGCATCAGATTTTGGCAAAAGGCTTAACTGGATCTTTGCTGCTGCCTCCAGATCTTTTTTTATAGTAGTATATGCTTCAGTAAGTTTTCGGTTCTGTTCCTCTTTACTCTTTTCAAGACGCAGTATACGTTCTCCTATGCGTATCTTTACAAAAAGTTCGTCCTTATCATAGGGTTTAACTATAAAGTCATCTGCCCCTGCCTCAAGACCTTCAATCATCTCACTTTTTTCTTCTTTTGATGTGAGGATAACTATGTAGATATAGTGTCCGAGTTCAGTACTTCGGATCTTTTTACAGAGTTCAGGGCCGTCCATTTCTGGCATTATCCAGTCAGTAATAACAAAATTGATATTACTTTTCTGTATAATCTCCCATGCCTCATTACCATCTGAGGCCATTATTACTTCATACCCCAGTTTTGTAAGAAGTTTGGCTAAAAGTACCCTTGAAGGTAAGTTATCATCGGCAATTAGAATGTTCATGCTGAGTAATATCTGCAATATTTAAGCCAAATACTAATGAGTATTATATATTTAATAAATTAGCGGGGTTTAAAGGTGTCTGCATTTTTCTCTTAGCAAATTAGTAAAAAAAATCGTTTACCCTTCGGACATTCCTGCTGTTTTTTTTGACATATGAGAAAAAGGTTATGGACTTGTTTGCCTATAAGTCAATCAAGTTGCTCAACAGTATTCTCCAACTTTTTGGTTTGACAAAGTGTTTCCAGTTCCTGTTTTACAAGAATAAACCTTGCAAGTTCATTATCCTTAAGGATTCTGCCTGATGGTGTCTTTATTGAAGCAGGGTTGACATTTTTTTTATTGTAAAGGACTTCATAATGAAGATGAGGCCCGGTAGAAATACCGGTTGAACCAACATAGCCTATTATATTCCCTTGTTTAACTCTTGATCCTTTCCGGGTGCCTGATACAAATTTCTTCATATGGCCGTAAGCCGTCAGGTAACCATTAGCATGACGGATTCGTATATAATTGCCATAACCCCCTTTTTTGCCTGCAAGCTCAATAATACCGTCCCCAGCTGCCATAACAGGAGTTCCGGAAGGTGCTGCAAAATCAAGGCCCCTGTGCATTCTGGTGTAACCCAGAATAGGGTGACGGCGCATGCCATAGTTTGAACTTAATCTCGCACCATCAATTGGGGTTATCATAAGAGTCTTACGCACTGAATGTCCATTTGCATCATACATATCTACTTCACCATCCGTCGTTTTAAAACGGTAGATGGTGTTCTGGTTGCCGCTGGTACTAAGAGACGAAAATAATAATTCACCGCCTTTGACAAAATTCCCATTATTATCAACTATCTTCTCGTAAATAACCTTAAAATAATCTCCGGCTTGTATATCTCTTTGAAAATCAACATTATAAGAATAGGCCCTGATCATCTTAATAAGGATTTCCATTGGCATACTTGCATCAATGGCAGCGTCATAAAGACTGGTCTTTATTTCTACCCTTGCCTTGATGATTTTTTTCTCAAGTTTATGTAAAATCTCCTTTGAAACAAAGGTAGTTTCAGAAGAACGGGTTACCTGAACCTCTCTTGCAAGGTCAGGCACAAGGCTAAGGCTCTGAAACGTAAGTGGATCGAGATTATTTTTAGTGTTAAAGTTTAATATAATCTCTTGGCCCTGACGCAACTGCCTTGGATTAAATACCTCTGAAAGAGATTTTATTATGTTACACGCATCAGTTTTTTCAAGACCCTCATTTATAAGAAGCTCCATCAGCGTATCACCTGCAGAGACCGGGATAGTCTTTTTTACTGTTTGGGGTAACAGGGGCATTTTATTTGTATTTTTTGGAATCAGTTCAGATGATAAGAATTTTTTCTCGGGATAAATTTTTTTATTGTCATTAAAAAGCCTTAGATTGAAACATGAAAAAGAAAAAAGGGCCACTCCAAAAATAAAAAAAGCAAGACGCAGGATGATTTTTTTTCTGACGCGCCTCATGTTTCCGCGCAGACCTCTTACAGATGGAGCATGATCAACGAGCATATATTAACCTTTCGAGGGAAGTTATTGTCTGTCTAATATAATTGGATACAATTGTAAATAAAAAATCATAATTAGCTGTTATATTTTATTTAAATTTTATGCAATATATTGAAAAATATTTAATATATTGATAGCAATAAACGATATGTAATTATAAAACAACATACAATAAATTAATCTGATTTAATAGGGCAGGGTTTAACAAGGCAATGATCGATCTTATGGATATAAAAGCCCAATGGCAAAAAATGAACCCCGAAAGAAGGGATTTGTTTATACTGACTACCCTCATGCCTTCTCATTTCATGTATTCAGAAATTGATGAAATCAACGAGGGTAAAAATAATGAGCAGCACCATATCCTGATAGGAGACTTCCTTTCCAACGGCCTTTTTAATCTTGATAATAACAAGATATACCACAATTTTGATATTGATGAGATCTCCGATTTTTTACTGGATTATGTTCCGAAAAAAACAATAACCGGAATTATCAGGCGATTATTAAAATACTACGAAAAGAATATGCATGACAGCCCTGAAAAAGAGCTTTATATGGCCGGGTTATATCTGCATGCGGATATTTCTGAGGATCATCTTAAATCCCTTGTTGATGCCGCAAAAATGCTTTCAATATCAGGGGAGAAAAAAAAAGCCTATAAATTTTTTGACAGGACACTGCACTTTTTTAATATTAATGCCCCTAAAAAAGAGACCATTGATTATTATCTTGAAAGCGTAATAGGAAGCCTTCAGGCATCAAGGATGATGAAACCTCTGGATCAGATAATACCTGTACTTACAGATGCATGGAGGCATGCCAGGCATTTTAACAGGTGGGAATACCTGTCTAAAATAAATCTCCGTCTGGCACGCGCACTTGCTGCATCAGGACATACCCAGAAAGCTGTTGAATACATAAATAAAACACTTGAGATTGTAGAAAATAAGGGAATACCATCTGCCCGAATTTTATCAGCACTCTGCATGGGGCAGATCATGTTCTGGAAAGGCAGGATTATTGAGGCCCTGCAAAGTTATGAAAAAACAATATCAGGGCTTGAAGAATTCGGTGATGATACCTCTACCCTTATGGGTGACGGTTATATGGGGCGCATATATGTGATTAACGGTAGAATTGCCAGGGGAATGGGCATGATGGAGGCCGTTTATAAAAAGGCGGTTTTACTGAACCTTAAGGAAGCCGCCGTCTTTTCGAGTATCCTTTATGCCCATTCATGCCTTGAGGTCGGTAATATCGATGAGGCAGAAAAATGGATACAAAGGGCATTTGAATACCCAGACAAGATAGATAACCTTATGCAGTTAATGGCAGATACATGCAATGCCTTTATCTATTATGAGAAGGGTGACTATGACAGTGCATTTGAATGTCATAAGAGAATAGCAGATTATCCAAAGGATACAGGGTATCCTCATATTAAAAGCAACTGGTTTTTTGAATACCTGTATGGCCTTGAGTTAAGGGGATACTATTATGAAAAACTCAATTTCAATGATGTAATAACTGAATCAATCAAGGGCGATAATCTTTATTACAAGGGAATTGCCTACAGGCAGAGGGCCATTAAACAAAAGGATGGTAAACTGGATAAAATTTCCGAGCTTGAAAAAAGTGAAAAATGGCTTGAATTATCCGGAGCTGAAATTGAACTTGCCAAAACCAGGATCATGCTTGGTAATGAACACCTGAAAAGAGGAGATACCGCCAGGAGGAAAGAATACATGGAAAAGGCCTGGGGATTATTTGCAAAGGTAGATCACGGCTACCTGCCCAAAGAACTAATGGCAATAATGCCACGTGAGCGCAAGATCGAGATAATGATCGATAAGGTAATCCGCATCAATGAATCCCTGGAAATAATACAGGATGTGCCCGCATTCCTTGACAGGGTTCTGGATGTGGCAATAGATTTTTCAATGGCCACACAGTGTGCCTATATAGTGTCAACACACGATAATAATTTCAAGGTAGCAGCAAGCAGAAACCTTGACACTGCCTTTCTTGAATCAGAGGCATTTAATTCCATTATTAAATTACTCTTAAAAGATCTTAAGGAAAACACTGAGATATTTATCCCTGATACTTTAAAATGTGAACCTGCTTTTTCAGGTTACTTCAAACAGGCAGATATCAACTCTGTTATACTCATGTCCATTAAAATGCCTGATAATAAACATGGATATATTTGCCTTTTTAACAGACTGGGAGGTCAGCCATTTCCAGATAATCAGCTCCGCTATCTGAGACTTTTATGCAACCAGATATCAGTGGGAGTATCAAATATCAGGATGTTTGAAGAGATGAGGCAACTTAAAACAAGATTCAAGGATGAAGCCCTGTTTTATAAACAGGAGATGGGGATATCAAATCCCATTGAAATGATAGTTGGTGAATCAAAGGCAATAAGGACACTTAAAAGCCAGATCGCCCAAGTCGCTTCAACTGACAGCACAGTTCTGATTACTGGTGAAACAGGTGTGGGAAAGGAACTTGTTGCCAAGGCCATCCATAATTTAAGTGAAAGGAAAAACGGATCATTTATATCGGTAAACCTTGCTGCATTACCCTCTGAACTTATAATCAGTGAACTGTTCGGGCATGAAAAAGGGGCCTTTACAGGGGCCAATGAACGGAAAAAGGGAAGATTCGAGATATCCCATGAAGGCACAATATTCCTAGATGAAATCGGTGATCTGCCCCTGGAATTACAGATCAAGTTATTAAGGGTACTCCAGAGAGGATCATTTGAAAGGCTTGGCAGCACAAATACCATCCACTCAGATTTCAGGGTTATTTCAGCAACCAATAAGGATCTCTATGGAGAGGTGCTTAAAGAAAAATTCCGACAGGATCTCTATTACCGCCTTGTTGTTTTTCCTATACATGTACCTCCTCTCCGTGAGAGGAAGGAGGATATCCCAATGCTTGTATGGCACTTTATTGATAAATTCGCTAAAAAGATGTCAAAGCCAATCAAGTTTATCCCGAAGGAGGAGATGGAAAAGCTGTTGACCTATGACTGGCCTGGCAATGTCAGGGAGCTTGAGCATTTTGTGGAAAGATCAGTAATACTATCAGACGGCAGGCGTATCAGTTTTTCAGGTCTTCATACTAACCGTGTTGGCACATTGACCCCTGACTCTTACCAGCTCAATGCCTCACTTGCTGATGTTGAAAGGGATCATATAGAAAAGGTGCTCAAATCCACCTACTGGAAAGTGAGCGGTCCAAAAGGGGCAGCTGAGATACTCGGGCTTAAACCCACAACACTTCTCTTCAGAATGAAAAAACTCGGGATAAAAAAACCTAGATAAAATATCTGTAATTTTTTACTTCATGTCCATCCAGAATGAAACAAATTCTGGATGTGGCTTTCAGCAGTCAGCGATCAGCGGTCAGCTAACTCCTTGGTTTAAAAGCTTTTTGATGAAAGCTGACCGCTTGATTCTAAAAACGACAGTTTTTGGATGGACACTACTCCATTATTTCCAGTAAAAACAGGCTCAGCCAGGGACAGCAGGTGATAATGGTAAGCACTAAAAGGCTGATGAAAAGAAAGGGCAGGGGAGAGGTATATAATTTTAATGCAGGCCGATCCAGTATAGCCCTGGCAAATGAAAAGATTCAATCCTACCGGCGGTGTGTTGTAACCTATAGCAAGGTTCACCATAAAGAACACTGCAAGTTCAAGTTGTTTAATACCAAACTCCTGTGCCATAGGGATTATCAGCGGTACCATTATCATCAATATTGTGCTGAATATGTCCATCATGCACCCAACCAAAAGCAGAAACAGATCAAATATCAGAAGAAAACCTGAAAATACAAGGATCAAAATAAAAGTTTTTCTGGTGTTTGTTATTTTTTTCATTATAATTAACTATTTTTCACAAACAGGAGGAGTTCTTTATATGAAAATATTGCTGTTAGGTTCAAGTGGTTTACTTGGAAGTGAGTGCAGGGATGTATTGAAAGATGAACATCAAGTGATTTCACCGTCCAGGTCTGAACTTGATATTATCAGTTGGGATGCTGCGATTGACAGCCTTCATAAAATGTCGCCGAATGTGATAATTAATTGTGCCGCTTATACAGATGTAAATGGTTGTGAAAAGGATGATTACAGAATAAAAAAGGTTAATATAGAGGGCCCCAGAAATTTTGCCCAGGGCTCTGCGCGTTATAATTGCCGGATGATTCATATTTCAAGCGATTATGTTTTCAGCGGACAGAAGGGTATACCTCAACCATATTTCGAAGATGACCCTGTCGAACCTATTTCTGCATATGGTAGATGCAAGGTGGAGAGTGAAGTTGCTGTCAAAGAAAATGCGCCCAGCTATATAATAATAAGGACAGGCTGGCTGTATGGTAAAAATGGCAATGATTTTATTGATGCGCTTCTAGTGAAAGCAATGAAAAGTCCCAGAAAAACCATCAAGGTTGTTGATGACCAGGTAGGTTCACCAACATGGTCATATCGTCTGGCATTGCAGATCAAAACACTTCTTAAGACAGACCTTAAGGGTACTTTTCATGCAACTGCAGAAGGGTATTGCAGCAGATATGAATTTGCTCAGCATGTTTTTGAACAACTCAATATTAAAACCCCGATTAAACCATGCAAGCTTTCTGACTTTCCTCAACCGGCTAAAAGACCTCATAACTGCATACTTGAAAACAGGCTGCTTAAAAACCTGGGTTACAATGTAATGGCTGATTGGAAGGAAGATGTTAATGAATACCTTGAGAAATATGGAAAAGACTTGATTAAAGAAGCCAAAGCAAAAAAATAGTATTTAATATGTCTGAAATCCTGAAATGAACCCGGGGTTCAGACATATTTATCAGATTTTACCACCTATTACTGCAGCCTCATATATTGCCTCTTTTGCACCCCTTACCTGGACACAGTCCCCTAATATGTATGTTTCAATACCTGTATTTTTTAAGTCATCAGATAGTCTATTATCAGGTTTATTTCCTGTAGAAACAACTAGTTTATCACATTCAATAAAGGATTCATTTTTATTCTTATCTACAACATAAATCCCATCAGATGTTATCTCCTTTAAAGTATGGTCAGTAAGGATTTTTACCCTGTTTTCTTTCAACCCTTTTAACAGCATTTTTTTAGTTACTGCCTCAATCTGTGTGCCTATTTTGGGTAATTGTTCAATAATTGTTACATGGCAACCTCTTTGTGACAAATCAAGGGCAATCTCACACCCGGTTGATCCTCCTCCCAGAACAACAATATTTTCTCCATTTAAGGTAACGGCACGATTAAGGATTTCAGGTACTGTCATAACATTCCGGTTATTGATACCCTTAATCGGTGGCATAAAAGGTTTTGACCCTGTTGCGATAATAACAACATCCGGGTTAAGCATTTTGATTTCTTCAAGAGTTATCTCATGGTTAAGGTGGCAATTTACATTTTCTTTTTTTATTTGAGTCAGGAGATATTCAAGTAACTGGTTCAGTTCCTTTTTAAAAAAAGGTTTAATACCAAAAAGTAACTGCCCACCAAGCTGGCTATTTTTCTCATAAAGATCAACAGTGTGTCCTCTTTTTGATGCAATATGGGCTACATTCATTCCTCCTGGGCCACCGCCTACAATCAGGACTTTTTTTGGTTTATCAGCAGGCTCTAAAACCAGTTCCTTCTCTCTGCCAAGTGTTGGATTTACGAGACACTCAATTTTTCCATTTCGAAAAATACTCTGCATACATGTGTTACATGCTATGCATTTTCTAATGTCTTCCAGTCTGCCTGCCTTGGCCTTTTTAGGTAGTTCAGGGTCTGCCAGAAGACCTCTACCAATGCAGATAAGGTCGGCCTTGTTTTCTTTTATTATATTGTCAGCAATAACAGGATCATTTATTCTGCCTACAACCATAACAGGAATATCTATTGCTGATTTTATTTTTGCCGCCGATTCGACAAGACATGCCTGTTTCATAAACATTGACTGACATATCCATTCCGGAGTGGCATCATTTCCTGCTGAAACCTGTATTACATCAAGACCTTCAGGAATTAATAACTTTAGAATTTCAATACTTTCTTCTGTTGTCAAACCATTTGGAACAAATTCCTGTGCACTGATCTTGAATGACAATGGAAAATCCGGCCCGACTCTTTTCCTGACCTCTCTTATTATTTCCCTGGCAAATTTTGATCTTCTTTCAGTAGTTCCACCATATTCATCCTCTCTTACATTAGAAAAACCGGATAAAAATTGGTTTACCAGGTAACCATGAGCGCCGTGTATTTCAATCAATTCAAAGCCTGCTGTTTTTGCCCTTTCAGCCGCATCTCCAAACTGGGTTACAATCTTTTCTATGCCCTTAATTGAAAGAGGCTCAACTTCTCCTTTAATAGATGGGCAGGGTAGGAGGGAAGGTGCAAATGGTTTCCGGTTTATCACCCTTGAAGGAACCTGTCTGCCTGCATGATGGATCTGGATTGCAGGGATGCAGCCTTCATTTTTAATTACTGAGGCTGCTCTGGATATATCTTTAATAAATCTGTCATCATATATCCTTGCCTGATGATTGGAAACCACCCCTTCGGGTGCCACACCATGTGCCTCCATAATTATCATTGCAGGACCACCAGCAGCGCGAAGTCTGTAGTGTTCTATTGTTTTATCAGAGTACGAACCATCATTTTCTATAAGAAAGGATGCCAGTCCAGGCATCACTATCCTGTTTTTAAAATGGCAGTTTTTTATTGCGAAAGGTGAAAACAGTTTCTGCATGTTAACTCATAAGTGAGGTTTATAAAATTCCTGCATAGATATAAAAAACATAAATTTTTGTCAATTATAAAACCCTTTGAGGGAAATCCTAAAAATATATTGGATTAGGTTGTAAATCATTATACGATCAATTATATAAATGGGATTATTATAACTTTCAATCAATACAAGAGACAGGAATAAATGACATTTTCAAATGTAGCTAGAAATAGCCAACTCATCATAATCAACATAGATCAATTTTCAAATCAGCCAGGGACCTTCTGCATGAGTTATGGGTATGATAATTCTAAACTTATCAACTCCATAGAAAAAATTGGGCTTATAAATAAACCCAGTATTGTTAAAAGAAATGATCAATCTATTGAAGTAGTAACAGGGTACAGACGAATAAATGCCTTAAAAAAACTTGGAATTAAAGAGGTCTGTTGTTTTGACCTCACAGGCTCAGGAATGTCTGACCATGAACTACTTATGCTGGCTTTGCATGACAATCTTTTTTCAAGAGAGTTTTCAATAATTGAAAAAAGCATGATAATCAATGTATTGAATGAATTAGTTAAAGATATTAATATTATTTATGATGTTTGTTCACTAATTAATGTGAACAGAAAGGATTATTCTACATTATTAAAGATCAATATGCTTGATAATACAATAAAGCAAGCTATTTTAAATGGTAATTTACAAATTAAAACTATTGAACTGTTACTTCAAATGGAAACACCCGATGTTTTACTAATCAGTGATTGGCTAACCAAATTAAGATTAAGCTATAATTATCAAGTTCAATTTATTGAATATATTAGTGATATTTCAAGGGTATATAAATGTTCATTATCTTCATTTATGGATGAGGAATTTTTTCAAAACCTTCTTGATGACCATAAGAAAAACATACCACAAAAGACAAAAGAATTGATGGACTATTTAAGAATACGACGAAATCCAACTATTTCAAGATGCCAGGAAATGTTTGATAAAAAGATAAAAAAGTTAAACCTTCCCGCTAACGTCAGGGTGGTAAACCCACGTTATTTTGAGTCAGAAGGATATAAATTGGAGATAAACTTTAATAATGGTGAGGAATTAATTGGAATACTTATTAAATTAACAGATGCCAAAATGGCTTTTATAGATATTAAAGACCCATGGCTGGATGATGGAATATGAAATATAGGATACGAAAAATACTCAAGGAAGAGGGCGCAGAGCATTTTTCTCTGACTTCTGATATTTTGAACAGGTTAAATAATCTCCCTGTAATTTCAATTAACGATACAGATGACTGTTTTTCTACTGACATATATGACATGGATAAAGAAACCTTGCGACTGATTCCATTTAAAGGTGAATTTTTAAAACCATGTCCGGGAACAAATAACTATATCTGTTGCGGATACAATATCTTAAACATTGGGACAAATTGCCCTCTTGACTGTAGTTACTGTATTCTTCAGGCATATTTTAATAAACCATCTCTAAGAGTTTTTATTAATCTTGAAAATGAATTGATGAAAATTGGGGAAATAGTAGATAAGTATCCAGAAAAAATATTCAGAATTGGAACAGGTGAATTCACTGACAGCCTTGCTTTAGATGAAATTCACCATTTCAGTAATATTTTAGCCGAATTTGTCAAACATCGAAAAAACATTATGATTGAGTATAAAACAAAAACAACTGAAATAAAAAGGCTGCTAAAGGTTAAGACAAGGGAAAGAATTGTTATCTCATGGTCACTGAATAGTCCATATATTGTAACTCATGAAGAACATGGGGCGCCATCTATAAAACAGAGGCTTATTGCAGCTAAAGAATGTCAGGATGAAGGCTTTGCTACAGGATTTCACTTTGACCCTCTGGTAATCCATGATAAATGGAAGGAGCAATATTTAAATACTATCGAATTGATGGCTAAATTTATTCAGCCAGATAAAATACTGTGGATTAGCCTGGGTTGCCTGCGCTTTTTACCATCTTTAAAGCAGATAATCCTGAATAGGCATCCTGAAAGTATCCTTTTAGACAGCGAATTTATTCAAGGACTTGATGGTAAATCCAGGTATTTTAAACCGGTACGGATTGAGATGTATTCCTATATGGCAAACCTGCTGCAAAAATGGGCAGGACTGAATCCTGGATTATATCTATGCATGGAAAGTGATGAGGTGTGGCGTAAAAGCCTAGGTTGGTCACCAGGTAATTCAGAGGGGCTTTTGGATTATCTGGACAGCAGGGTAAAGCTATTCTGGTAGTTCTTATTTTTTGAGAGGAGGGTTTTATATGATTAGAGAAAAGGTTGAAGATGCATTAAACAGGGTAAGGCCATCACTCCAGGCTGATGGTGGAGATATTGAGCTTATTGATGTTACCGATAATGGAGTAGTAAAAGTCAAGCTAACCGGTGCATGCTCAGGTTGCCCGATGTCGACAATGACATTAAAAATGGGGGTGGAAAAGATATTAAAGCAAAATGTCCCTGAAATAATAAAGGTTGAATCTATATAATAAAAAAGCAGTTCCATATTATAATGGAACTGCTTTTAAATGATAAGTATCAAAAAGAATTACTTATTCTTATGCCTCATTTTCTTCATCTGTTTTCTGTATTTGTGTTTCCTGATTTTTTTACGGCGTTTCTTAACAACACTACTCATTAAAGGACCTCCAATAAAAGATTGTGATAAATAATATAATATCGATCAATATGTCAATAACTATTTAATTTCGTTTAAAATAAAACAAGCAGGGCACATGTATAATACAAACATGGTAATAACCTTTATGGATATAAATTCATGCATATTTTAGTTTACATAATATACATTATCAGAATATTTATATTATGTCTTAATTTTATTCTGTTTTGCCCTGTATAGTTCTTTGTCAGCAATGTCAACAAGCTCTTTAACTGTCATATCAGCCTGATATATTGAATAACCAACGCTTACTGTTACCTTTTTTTTGTTTATAAATGCTTTTTCTATTCTGCTTCCTATTCCTTTAGCAATGTTCAGATCCGCATCAATTAAAATAATAGCAAACTCATCACCACCATACCTGTATCCTGAATCAACAGAATCCCTGATATAGCTTCTGATTATTTCACCGGCATCACGAATAACTTCATCTCCTGCAAGGTGCCCATGTTTATCGTTATAACTTTTAAAGTCATTTAGATCTAATAATATCAGTGCAAGAGAATTTCTCTGTCTTTTTGCCCTCTTTATCTCTTCATTTAACCTGTAATAAAAATGTCTCTGATTGTAGAGTTCTGTTAGTGAATCCGTAATTGATAATCTGTTTAGTTCCTTGCGAAGATTCCTCTCATTGATTATTCTACGAATTTTCGCTTCAAGTTCTTCAATCCCAAAAGGTTTCTTAATAAAATCACTTGCCCCTGCATTTATAACATCGACATATGTATACCCTTCTGAAAAACCGGTCATAGCAATTATACTTACACTATGGCTCTTGCAGACCATTTTTATTAAGTCCATACCATCAACGCCAGGCATTTTCATATCAGTTAACATCATTGTGTAAGTATTATTATCAAGCATTTTCATGGCATCATCACCATTTGAAGTTGAATGTGAAGGGATGCCAACTATCTCAAGCAATTTTCCAAGGGTTTCTCTTAAAAAAGGATCATCATCTACGATGAGGATTAATTCTTTAGAATAGTCTATATCAATAGTTTTCATATTAATGTTGTTGCCTATTTAGCTCAATATTTAACGGACCAATAATTCTCCATGAAGGGAATTAATAAATGCATGTTTAACATTAACTTGAATAATTCTTCCTATTACATTAAATTTACAATGAAAATTTATAATTTTATTTGTATCTGTTCTACCAGAATACTGCGTACCAAGCTTACTTAAGCCATCAACAAGGATTTCCACTGACCTTCCTTCAAGTCTTTTATTTCTGCTTAATGTCTTATCTTTCTGCAGATCCTGTAATATTTTGAGTCTGGACGATTTTTCCATATCATTTAATTTATCAGGCATCTCAGCGGCTTTGGTTCCTTTTCGGTCTGAATACTTAAAAGAAAATAGATTATCAAACTCTATTTTTTCAATAAGGTCAAGGGTCTTTTTAAAATCTTCTTCACTTTCTCCGGGAAAACCTACAATAACATCACTTGTGATCGCAAAATCAGTGGAGATATCCCTTAATTTATTAGCCAGCCGCAGATAATCATCACATGTATATTTACGGTTCATCAGTTTTAGAATCCTGTCAGATCCTGATTGAAACGGCAGATGGATATGTTGACATAGTTTTTTTACACTCATAAATGTTTTAATCAGATCATCCGATAAATCCTTTGGATGTGATGTTGTAAACCTTATTCTGCAAAGGCCATCGATTTCTGCTAATCTTTTAAGAAGTTCAGAAAATTTTACCTTTCCACCTTTGCCGGCAGAGTATGAATTCACATTCTGCCCTAGGAGAGTAATTTCTTTAACACCCTGAGTTACCAATGATTCAGCCTCTTTTATTATTTCATCAGGAGGTCTGCTTTCTTCGCGCCCCCTTACATATGGGACTATACAGTAGCTGCAAAAATTATTGCACCCTTCCATAATAGAAAGATTGCTCTTTATCCTGCCTTTAAAAAAATTGTGGGATTGATGAAAATCATGAATAGAAACTAATGAAATATCCGTTGCAGCTATCCTCTCACCAAAATTTACAATACGATCAAGCATCCTGCTTATATTTCCAATTTCTCTTGTTCCGATTACAAGATCAAGCTCAGGGAATTTCTTAAGAAGCGCTTTACCTTCCTGCTGGGCAATACATCCCATTATCCCTAATAAAATATCATTACGTTTTTTTTTAATTACTATCATTCGTCCAAGAAGACTGAATGCCTTTTGTTCGGCCTTTTCTCTTACACTGCATGTGTTAATGATAATCAAATCGGCTTTTTCAGGAAAATCTGTAGAAGAAAGGCCATACCCTTGTAAAATACTGCCAAGAGAATCAGAGTCATACTCATTCATCTGGCAACCCATCGTTGCAATATAGTAATAATTTATTTTTTTAGGATTGTTCATTGTATAGATCACAGGATTATATGGGGTCTAATTTTATATTTTCATCAATTCTTAAAGAATTTAGAAGTTCATCAATAATAGTATTGCACCCTGGTGCTACTTTTAACTCTATAACTGCTTTAAACGGATCAATTGTAGATACAATAGCCATACCATCATATGATTCCATGATCCATCTGATATAGCTTATTTTTGATCTATCAACCATGAATAGTTTTTTATTTGTCTGCATCTTTACTGTAGGTGGCCCCTCCCCATTTCATTTTTTTACGAAGAATCTCATAATAGGTCTGATCCGGTGATTTAAACAGTCTAATATTTGAATCTGATCTGTAAATAAGTATCCTATCACCTTCGAGAATATCAAAGCCGATCTGTCCATCAAAGGTCAGGCTTACCTTTTCCTCGCTTTCTTTCAACATCATTACAGAAATGACAACTGTGTCAGGAAGTATGATGGGTCTGTTTGTGAGGGTGAACGGACATATAGGGGTAAGTATTACATTTGAAATAGTCGGATATAGTATAGGTCCCCCTGCTGACAGGTTATAACCTGTTGACCCTGTGGGGGTAGAAATAATAAGACCGTCAGACCTGAATGTTGTTAAAAATTCATCATTAATGAACACATCCAGGTCTATTATTCTTGCTAAAGGACCTTTATTTATTACCACATCGTTCAGTGTCTGGAATTTAAATACCTCTCTATTGTTTCTAATAACCTTTGTCTCGAGCATGAGTCTTTCTTCAATATCAAGACTGTTATTAAGAATCATCTCTATCGAAGGATAAAGTTTATTAATAGGTATACATGTTAAAAAACCGAGACCTCCAAGATTAACACCCAATATCGGTATCCCATGACGTCCATATTTCCTGGATGCTCCCAAAAGAGTACCATCGCCTCCAAGGACAATAATCCATTTGAGGTCGTTAACAGGCAGTAATTCAGGATTAGCAGAGGGATCTTCCTTCTGACTGCTGGGGCCCATCTCTTCAGGAAACACATTGAGCCCTTTTCCTTGCAGCCATTCAACAAGTTTTTTCGCCTCATGGATTGCAGGTTCAAACTTGTGTTTATATATCACCCCAACTGAAAATGTGCTCATCTTGTTTCCTTGTTTTATATAATCTGGTTATCTGCCAAACTGTCTTGAAACATAATCAGGGACTTCTACACTCCCCATAAGAAGAGGATTTTGATGACAATCTGATCCTCCTGAAACAAGGAGTTTCATCTTTTTTGCATATTCAAGATATTGCGTAATACTATTCCTGTCATGGGAAGAGTGCCAGCATTCTATACCATCAATAAATGGAAGAATATACTGTGTTATTATTTTCTGTTGCTCCTGAACATCCTGAGTTAATTTTATCAGCGAAGTGCCTCTAGGGTGATTCGGGTGTGCCAGAAACAATTTTCCTCCCGCATTTTTAATAAGACTGGAAACCTCTTCAAGGGATAATGGCATCTTCTCAACATTACATTTTATGAGATATTTTTCAAATGCCTCATGCCTTGTTTTTACCATCCCTTTTCTCACCATATAATCTGCAATATGGGGTCTTCCAAAAGCCTCATCAACAGATCTTTCAATTTCATCGATATCGTTTAATGTAAATAAAATTTTCCCTTCCTTTGACAGTTCAAAATTAGTCTTTTCAAGTATAAGTTCAGCCCTTTTTTTTCTATAGGTTCTGAGTTCAACAAGTTTCTTTTTAAGTTCCTCATTTTCAGGAATATATTCATATCCAAGAAAATCAAGAGAAATCGGTTTTGATCCGTTATAAAAAGGGTGAGTAAATGATACGCTAAGTTCAATCCCGTAAATATAACTGATATTATTTTCTTCAGCAAGGCATTTTGCCTTTTCCTGGCATGCAATTGAATCATGATCGGTAATGGACAAAAGCCCGATACCAATCTCAGATGCCTTTATAAAAATATTCTCAACAGAATATAATCCATCCGAACAAGCGGAATGGATGTGCATATCTATTATCATAAAAACCTTAATTTAAAGATATCAATATAGACAATTCTGCTTAGTAAAAGGTAAATAGTTTCAGGCCTGACTTGCCAGTTGATAGCTCAAGTAATACTCAAACACCTTTTTGATATAAGTCTTTGTGGCTTTATAAGGCGGGATACCATTATATTTTCTTACTTTATTGCTTCCAGCATTATATGCGGCTAGCGCAAGTTCAACATCCCCATTATATAATTCAAGTAACTGCTTGATATATTTAACTCCTGCATTAATATTGTGCACAGGATCATAAATGTTTTCAACTCCGAGTGCATCGGCAGTTGCAGGCATTAACTGCATCAGACCCACTGCACCTCTTTTTGAAACCGCCATGTGATCATACCTTGATTCAGCAAGAATAATGGCCTTAATCAATGCCGGATCTATCTTATATCGTTCTGCTGCATCATCTATTATATCAATATATACAATTTCTTTATTTAAATGAAAAGTGATATGACTGTTTTTACCAAGCCTGCTTATAATATCGGTCTTATAGGGCCTTTGATTCTTAGAAAGAGGATGAGCAATATCAGGTAATCTGCCTGATGGAAAGGCAATAAAAGTAAAAATCAGCAAGAATGAAATCATACCTAAAAAAAGATTTCGCTGGAAATATCTATTAAACGAATCGGTTTCCAATATTGACCTCCTAAAATCCTGGTCAAATTCTCATAGAATTGACTATTTGTCAAGTTCGCGGCTTCTTACAAACCATGCTTGATTTATTCGCCGGATTATCTTATTACCATCTCCATATCAATCATATATATATAAAGCAAAACTTGATGGAGAATTTAAGTGATCGAAAAGATATACAAGGCAGCTCAATTTATTGAATCTTATATAAAATATACACCTGAAATAGGTATGATCACAGGTACAGGGTTAGGCAGTCTAACAGAAAGAATGACTGTTGATATTAGAATAGGCTACAAAGATATTCCCTATTTCCCTGTTTCCACAGTAACTGGACATGATGGTTTTCTAGTGGCAGGCACCATAGCCGGGAAAAAGGTGCTTGCAATGGAAGGGCGTTTTCATCTTTATGAAGGATATACCCCTTCGGAGGTCACCTTTCCCGTAAGAGTAATGAAAAAACTTGGCGTGGAGTATCTGTTTATTTCAAGTGCTGCCGGTGGTTTTAATCCCATGTATAAAGCCGGTGATCTTATGGTAATAGATGATCATATTAATTTTACCGGTATAGATCCTCTAATAGGTCCTAATCTTGATGAATTCGGCCCCCGCTTTCCAGATATGTCAAGGGTATATGACCCCGGGTTGATTTTGATAGCAAAAAAAAATGCTATGAAACTTGAGATAGATCTTAAACAGGGGGTGTATATAGGTATTACAGGCCCATGTCTTGAGACGCCATCAGAGGTTCGTCTTATGCGGATGCTTGGGGCAGATGCGGTAGGCATGTCCACAGTACATGAAGTTATAGTAGCAAAACATTGCGGATTAAAGATAATGGCAATAGTGGTGATCACCGATATTGACCTTCCTGACTGCATGGAAGAGATAAAGGTTGAAAAGGTGATCGCAACAGCTATATCAACTAGTCCGGCGCTCTCATCATTATGGGAGGGTGTTATTAAAGAACTCCCTTAAACTTTTGATCGGATAAGAATAAAATATAAAATCAACATGATTGCAAGTACATAAATGAGCCAACTGATATCCCTGCCCCTGCCACTTAAAAGTTTTATAAACGGATAACTTACAAAACCCATTGTAAGCCCATCCGAAATGGAATAAGTCAATGGGATACCTGTGATCATTAGAAAACAGGGGATTGATTCACTGAAATCATCCCATCGGATCTTTAGAATATTTTTTATCATCATTGAACCAACTACAATAAGCGCAGGGGCGGTAATTGTTGTATAACTACCTATCATGTTTATTAATGGGCTTAAAAAAAGTGCCAGCAAAAAGAAGATTGCCACAAATATGCTTGTTAGCCCAGTACGCCCCCCCTGCTCCACTCCCGCGGCGCTTTCAATAAAACTTGTTACAGTTGTTGTCCCTGTACACGCCCCTATCACTGTTCCAACAGCATCAGATACAAAGGCCTTGCCAGCCCTTGGAAGCTTGTTATCTTTAATAAACCCTGCCTGTTCGCTTACGCCTATAAGTGTGCCTATTGTGTCAAACATATCCATGAACAGAAAAATAATTATAAAGGGTATCATGGAAATAGAAAGTGCCCCAAGTATATCCATTTTAAAGAAAGTAGGTTTAATGGATGGGGGGAGAGAAAATAAAGTTGAAGAAAGTGTAAAGTCCTTTATAAGCTTGGAATTTGTAAAAAAATACGATTCGGCTATTCCTGAACCTGAAGATGCAACCAATTTTATTATAATGGAAACAAATGTTGCGCCTATAATTCCCAGTATAATGGCACCTCGAATTTTTCTAGCGTACAGGGCTGCGGTTATTAACAGACCGGTTGCAAAGACAATAAGATCAACTGAGAATATTTGAGGATTGAGTTTAACAAGTGTTCCGCCGCTGATAATTGGACCATCAGGTGTTGAAGCGATCGTTGCAGCTGAAATAATAACACCTGCGTTTTGCATCCCGATAAAGGCAATAAATAACCCTATTCCAACAGCTATTGCATTTTTCATGCTTGGACTTACAGCATCAATTATTACCTTTCTGATGCCAAACAATGAGAGTGCAAGAAATAGTATACCGGATATAAAGACAATACCAAGTCCGACCTGCCATGAATTTGAAAAACCTGCTGCGGTCACAGCAGGCAACACTGAAAAGACAAAGAAAAAATTTTCACCCATTCCAGGGGCCTGGGCAATGGGGTATCTTGCATAAATCCCCATTATAGCAGTTGCAACAGCAGATGTAATACAGGTAGCCGTCATGACAGCACCAAAATCCATGCCTGTATCAAAGCCAAACATCCTTCCTGAAAGAACCATCGGTTGGACAATAATAATATAAGCCATAGTCAGGAAGGTTGTCATGCCGGCAGTAATTTCAGTGCGTACATTACTCCCATTTTCAGAAAGCCTGAATATTTTATCCAGTTGGCTGTTGTTTGTCATTATTCACCTTCGAATTCCAATAGACTGTATACATTATACCCCATATTTTTTAATTTTTCAGAACCTTTCAAATCCGGAAGATCTACTATAAAAACAACCTCTGATACTATGCCCCCTAGTTTTTCAACAAGGGCTGTCGCTGCTATAGCTGTTCCACCTGTTGCGCAAAGATCATCAACGATAAGGACTTTATCTCCTTGTTTTATTGCATCCTTATGGATTTCTATTGTATCTTTTCCATACTCCAGTTCATATTCATATGATATCACCTCTGCGGGGAGCTTTCCTTTTTTTCTAATGGGTATAAAACCCTTTCCAAGGGAATAAGAGAGTGCCCCGCCGATTATAAACCCGCGTGATTCTATTCCTGCAATAATATCAAAATCAGTATTTTCCTTGACATAGCGCTGGGTAAAGCTGTCTATAACCATCCTGAATCCAAGCGGATCTTTTATAAGTGTTGTGATATCTCTGAAAATAACACCTTTTTTAGGGTAATCAGGTATACTTCTTATATAGGATTTGATAGTCATATCAGGCAACCCCCTTGTTGCAACCGTCATCAATAAATTTTATTACAGGTAATGTCTTTAATATAAGCTCTTTTACTTTTTCGGCTGTTTTATTCATGATTGCAACTATCATCTCCCATGTAACCGGTTCTTCATCCTCTTTCCAGCAATCATAGTCAGTTGACATGGCGACGACCTGATAACAGATACCCAGCTCTCTTGCCAGAATTACTTCAGGAACAGTGGACATATTTATCATATCAGCCCCAAATCCTCTGAACATATGTGATTCAGCCTTTGTAGAAAACCTTGGCCCTTCTATTGTAATGACTGTCCCTTTTTTATGGTGAGAAAAGTTTAATTCACTGGCCTTTTTTATCAGGACATTACGCAGATTTTCGCAAAATGGTTCTGACATGGAGATATGTACAACCTTTTCTTTATCAAAAAAGGTAAGAGGCCTTTTTTTTGTAAAATCAATAAATTGATCAGGGAATACTATATCCCCGGGCTCGATTTCTTCTCTGAGTGAACCAACAGCCGTAGTAGCAATTATATGTGTACAACCCTCCTGCTTCAACGCATATATGTTTGCCCTGTAATTAACTGCCGAAGGGTAAATGGAATGATTTTTTCCATGTCTTGAAAGGACAACAACACCTGTATCCCCTATTGTTCCCATTGTCAGAGGCGAAGAGGGTTTCCCATAGGGGGTATCAACATCCTTTTCAACCCGATCTGCTAAAATCTCAGGATCATCAAGTCCTGTGCCTCCAATAATACCGACTTTGATCTTCTTCAATACAGCTCCCCCCTATTATTGGTGATATTAGTAGTTTGTGTTGTCTTAATTTATTTAGCGACATGTAACTTATTTAACTATGAAGGTCAAATAATAATAAATACTAAATCTGTTGAAAAAATTTGGATTATCTGATTTATGATGTCTTTTAAAAAAGTACAATTTTTTTAACAGGATTAAAACAAATAGCTAAAATGAATAAAAAAATAAAAAAATTTATTACCATAACACTTACACTGTTTTTAATATTAATTTTTTCTCTTGCCGGGTTTCTTATATATGTGCGGCAGGAAGTCAAAAACCAGATTGACCGTGGAGTAATTGCCAGTATTATATCTTCTGAAAGCCCGGTCTATTACAATGATAATGTAACGCCATTAGGCGTATTTTTTGAAAAAATACACAGTAAATATATCAATTACAAAGATATTCCTCAAATATATATCAAGGCCCTGATAGCATCTGAAGATGGTAATTTTTTCCACCATTCAGGTTTTGATTTCAAGGCTATTACAAGGGCGTTTATTGCAAATATGAAGGCTGGAAAGGTTGTTCAGGGCGGAAGTACCATTACGCAGCAGACAGCTAAAAACGTCTTTAAAAGAGAAAAAAACGGATACATATCAAAACTGAAAGAACTTTTTCAGGGTTTAATCCTTGAGTATTTTTATAACAAGGAGGATATCCTTGAAATGTATATTAACCAGTTTGAGGTCACCGGATTCGGCAAAGGCTTACGAATAGCCACTGAATATTTTTTCAATAAGGAGGTAAAAGACCTTAATCTTGTTGAGGCTGCTTATATCGCCGGCATGGTCAAGGGGCCATATAAATATAACCCGTTTACAAAGAATACTGATGAAGCCAGGAACAAGGCCATAAAAAATGCAAATATCCGGAAGAATTATGTGCTTAAAAATATGCTGAAATTAAACATGATATCAAATGAAGAATATCTTGCAGCCATTAAGCAGGATCTTTCATTTAATGAAGGTAAGGTTACTTATCGTTTAAATGTAATACTTGACTATATAAGGGACCAACTCCAGTCTGAATATTTCAAGAAAATCCTTCATGATGAAGGCGTTGATAATATAGCAACATCAGGCATCAAGATATACACTTCTATCAATAAAGAGATCCAGGATGCCGCCTTGAAAAGTGTCCAGAAAAACCTGCCTCTACTTGATATAAGGCTCTCCGGTATGGATGCTAAAATATTCAAGGATAGGTATTTAAAGAAGGTGGGTGCCTATTACCAGACTCAGGAATCTGGCCTCCCATTTTTTGTAAAAATCAGCAGCATTGTCAAAACTGACAACGGGCCGGAAATATCGGTCGCCTGGAATGATGTCATGACCGGAATCATTGATATTCCAGCGCTTAAAGAAGTGGCAAATGCCTGGGCAATGTGGAAGTATGGCTATAATTATAAATATGATTTTAATTACTTAAATGAATTTATTAATCTTTTTAATGAAGGTGATTATATCCCTGTTACCCTGTCTGATACAGAAGAAAATAGAAAAATATTTCTTGCACCTATCCCTGAACTTGAAGGTGGAGTGGTTATTCTCAAGGATGGAATGGTAAAGGCAATGGTTGGGGGTTACTTTAACAGGCACTTTAATCGTGCTGTTGATGCTAAAAGACAACTAGGGTCAATATTTAAACCCATTGTTTATACTGCCGCTATGCAGCTTAAATGGCACAGTCTTGATAAGCTCTATAATGTACGTGATCTTTATTCATATCAGGGTACCTATTATTTACCAAACCCTGATCATGAACCTGAAAGCGAATCAGTATCCATGACATGGGCAGGTGTAAAATCAGAGAACCTGGCAACAGTGTGGTTGCTATACCACCTGACTGATAAGCTTACCATGGGCGAATTTAAAGATATTGTAAAAATTCTTGGCTTAACTCGTGGTAATAATGAATCATATGATGACTATGTTTCCCGGATAAGGGATGATAAAGGGGTATTGGTTACACCCAATACCATAAGAGAGGCTGCCTTTGATATGGCATGTAAGAGCATTGAAACGGATATATTATTTGATGAGAATTTATATGCCCTTGATAATATTAACAGGCTTCATCTTAGCATTGATTCAAGAAAAATTATTGGAGAAAATAACAAATTCATATTGCGATACAACTTTGATCGCCTGAAAAAAATCAATGCCCAGATGCTTAATGACCTGAAGGATATTGATCTGCTCTTTACCCTGTACAGCGATAATCCCTCAACCATTGAAAATAGTCTTAACAGAGGATTAGATCGGTTATATCTATTAAAAACAGATGATGGCCATGAGAGGGTAATTTATACTGAAAATCCGATGGATATAAATGGCAGGGAATTTTTTAAGGCCACAATAAATGATCTTATTGATAGAAAAGGTAAATTCAGTATTGGGGATGTCTGGGTAGATGATCTTGTCCCATCAGATATATTGACAAACCTTCAGGAATACATGAACAAACATTACAAGGAATTAACAGGCTATTCCAGGTATGACATAAATGTCCTGTTACATATCAGAGATTTCAAATCACTGGTAAACCTTGCATATGTTAAAAAGCTTGCAAAAGATATGGGCATTTATACACCCATTGACCCTGTGCTTTCATTTCCACTTGGGCCTAACGCTATAAGTATCATCGAAGGTGCTCTTGCTTATCAATCAATACTGAGTGGCGAAATTAGTACCATTCCAGGAGTTGATACAGAAGAAGGTCTGATCCCAATAATTACAAAAATTACTGACCGGGATGACGTACCGATATGGGAGTACAAACCTGAAAAGAAGATTGTGTTATCGAAAACAATATCTGCTTCTATTATTGAGGTACTGAGAAATGTTGTGGAAAACGGCACAGGTCAAAGGGCTAAGGATGCAGTCAAGATGGATATGGATTTTGAAAGCGGTAATATGGAATTACCTGTTTTATGTTATGGGAAAACAGGTACGGCAAACCGTTTTACAAATTCAAGTTTTGTCGGATATATACCCGGTCTGGACAGTATTACAGGTGAATTCGATCTGAACTTGGGATATGTAATTGCCTCATATGTAGGTTATGACAATAATTTTCCTATGAAAGGAAAAAGTTTTAGTATTTCCGGCGCATCAGGTGCACTCCCGATTTGGATTGATTCAGCAAAGGGGATTGTTGACAGCAAGGAATACAAAAAAGGGATTAACATTTCTGACCTTGCATTTACTGCGCCGTCAATACAGGCAACAAAGAACAGTAGTATGATACCCATAACCGTATCTAAAAAGGATGGACTCCCTGTCACTGAAAATGAAAATAACACAATAGATGAGCAGGTTACTGAAATCTATATTAATCAGGAAGATCAATCATCGTCATCATATATAAGAGAATTCAGTCCTCTGAAAGGAAAAGATAAGAATGAATAGTCTAAAAATATTCTTTGTTTTAATTTTACTTCTAACATTTTCAGGTTGTGTTGCAATACCCAAACGAACAGAAAAGAAGATAGTAGAGCTCTATGCCCTCCCTGACCTTTCCAGTGAGAAGCTTGACCAAAAAATGGAGGCAATAAATAATTATCTTAAGAATAATAACATATCCGATGACCAGAAAAAGACCGCCATCTCATTATTGCAGACATATGAAAAGATTAAGGAGTTGAATAAAGGAAATGGCACCAGAGAGGATTACATAAGATCCATACAGATTCTTTATAACAGCCTTGGCATTTTTGAAGAGAGGTATCTTTTTGGTAACGGGACTTTAGATCAGGGGATAGAAAAGGGAATTATTAATGAATATTCATCCCTAAAAAAAGAGATATTTGAAGATTACCTGGCAGATAATATTCATGGTGTAATTTCAAAATGCCGGGAACTCGAATCCAGATATGGAAAAGTAGCTCTCACCCCTGATATAGGTTTAATGCTGGTTGACTCTTTATCTAGAAATTCCATGACAAAGGAGGCACTGCCTACAGCTAAAGCTATTTATAATGAAATGGAATCAATGCCTGACATGGTTAATCTCCTCACAGATATAATAGATATGGAAATAAAGGTTGGCAACACCAGAGAAGCCCAATTCTTTTTTGAGAAACTTGTTGATCATATAAATGATAAAAACAATACATTCAGGAATGCAGAAAATGTAATTGCGAAAACAAAGGAAAATAAACCAACACTTGATACATCAATTGAAAAAAAGATATCAGATATCAAACCAGAAAAAGCGGTTCAGGTAGAACAGAAACTTAAAAATGTGAAAAAATTATTATCGCAGAATGATTTTGAAGGAGCACGGCTTATCTTGCTGAGATGGCGCCTTTCAGCCGAGGAGGGGCCTGAAATAGATATGATTGAGGAGGCACTCAAGAGCGTAGATACCGCTGAAGAAAAAAATAATATCTCCAGCAGTAAAGATATCAACACACTCGAAGATGCAAAAAGAAAGATAGAAGAAGAAAAATATGAAGAGGCAATAAGAATTCTAATGCCCCTTACCACTGAAGGCTCAAATTTTGAAGCAGAGAAGTTAAAAAACCTGGCAATTGATAAACACATTAATAGCAAAAGGTTAGAGGCAGCAAAACTGTTTATGTCAGCGAATGAAGAAAAAAATATTCAAAAGAAAAAAGAGCTGTTGCTGTCTTCAAAAACAATACTGGAAAACCTGATAAATAACTATCCTGGAACACCGCTTTTGGAAAAATTAAATAGCTATATCAAGAAGATAAATATGGAACTCGATCAGATATGATTGGAT
Organism: uncultured Desulfatiglans sp.; assembly: GCA_964499695.1. Classification (GTDB taxonomy): domain Bacteria; phylum Desulfobacterota; class DSM-4660; order Desulfatiglandales; family HGW-15; genus JAAZBV01. Next base: position 11,591 of record CAZCMD010000010.1, on the reverse strand, counting down.
GGCATGAATAAACCAAAAAAATATTTTCTATCTTCTTTAAATAAATATGGACACCCGTAGTTAGAAATCATATAATGTACTCGTATTGCGTTAGAAAAAATATTTCAGCCTGACCCATTAGATGTTTAAAGAATTACTAATGAACAAACCCAATCTCAAGTTATAAGTTATTAGTCATCTTTTAACTTTTCAGTTATACCCTTAAAAGAACAGGTTCATCAGAATTTTAAATATTTTATTATCGATTGGAAATTGTTTTAAAGTTACACAAGAAATGGTCCGATCCATTATTTAAATGATAAAAAAGGTTCTTTGAAAATAGGTATGTACGGTGTGCCACCTGGCTTCAACATAAACACCTAAACCACAGGATAGTAATCATTATATTTGGTAGATTCTTCCAAGGGTTAATATAAAAAAAGGAAGTCACAGGTGGTATGTACAAGAGCTTCTCGGATGCATGTGCATCTTTTCTGCCGGTCGTATCCAAATATTATATTTAGTTGATATCAGTATCGGAGATAACAACGGCATCTGGGGAAGCCACTATTATATTTAGCGCGTAGGCATTTTAACTTATCAACCCAACCTCTAAGTCAGATCGAAGTTAGATATAATTAATGAATATAAGAACCGAAGTAATTTAGCCGCGAATGCTGTTTATTCGCGGCTTTCTTTTTATTTATTAAGCAAATCAGTATTTGAACATACCGTTTTCGTAGATGATTTTTTTCTCGCCCGATTTTAGACAGGCAGTAACGATCTTATCCTCAGTATTTATTATATCCCAGTGCAGCGCAGAGTCATTGAAGCCTAATTTCTCCTTAATCTCTTTGGTAAGTTTTGATGGGTCACCATCAAAGGTATCAGAATAAGACATGCCAACTGCCAGATGACAGTTTCCGTATCTGCCCCCATAATTTTCATCAAAAAGGGTATTTGCCATGAATCTGTCTATTTTGGAAAATCTTTTGTCCGTAAGCGAAAACTCCCCTACCCTTCTTGCACCTTTATCCATGGCGATCTGTTTTGCGACAAACTCCTTTCCCTTTTTTGCACTGCTTTTTATTACTTCTCCCTTCTTGAACTCCAGTCTGATTCCTTCGACATAATTTCCATCCCTGTAAGAAGGCAGGTTGGCATAATATATGCCTTCTGTGCCTCTCCAGTCAGGCGACATGAATAATTCAAAACTGGGGATATTATGACCGGATATCCCTATCCATCTTCTCTTTTCGCCTGGAGTTATCTTCAAATCCATGTTTTCAGATTCAATATGATAATATGCCACCTTTATGCGGTTGATCCATTTTTTAATGACCATTGCATTATTGAAGGTCTCTTCCCATCCCCTTACAGGGTCTTTCATATCAAGGTAACATGCCTTTATAACCTGTACAGAATATTGTTTCAGAGAGATACCGGCAGTGTCTGCAGCACCCTGTGTTGGTACCATACAGAGGGTCCATCCGAAATACCCTTTATCCTCTCTTTTCCATAAAATATCCCTGAGCGGTTTACGTGCAAGTGCTGCCTTCCCTATCTTCCTGGGGTCTATATGCCTGAGATGGGTAATAGATTCAGGAGCCAGAAGACTTATCGCACCATTAAGATTCTCATTAAATTCTTTTTCACCAGAGACCTGGAATGCCAGTTGCCTCTCATTTGCTCTTTCGTAAAAATTCTTTTCCATCTGAGGTGTGCTGTTCATACGAAGTATAGGGTTCATCCCCATATCTAAGATTTTAGACTGAAGTATTTCAGCAAGCCTGATTGCAGATAGATCAAACCTGATCAGGATGTTATCATTATTTTTGTAACTTTTAGTTCTTGCTGTTTTTAGCCCCCAGAGAAGTATCTCCCCGTACTTATTCAGTTTATCTATTGATATCATCTTGATATCCTCCTTAACAGATTGAGATAGATTCATGTAAAAAAAATTTTGTTATTATTTCACAATATCATAAATTTTTATTTACCTGAATAATTTAAAATTTTAAAATATGCATTTTAGATAGAAAAAGGATATTATTACAAATCATAATAACAGGATAGGGATACTTGGATAAGCAATATTAAACCTGATCGAGTAGAGAGTATCATGAAGAAAAAAAGCAATCGATTTCTTTGCATTCACGGCCATTTTTATCAACCCCCAAGAGAAAACCCCTGGACAGGAACCATTCATATACAAAAAACAGCTTATCCTTATCATGACTGGAATGAAAGGATTACCCGTGAATGTTATGGCCCTAATACGAGAAGCCGTCTTCATGGTGATAATGGATATATAAAAAAACTTGTTAATAATTATGAACACATCAGCTTCAATTTCGGCCCGACCCTTTTATCATGGATGGAAAAAAATAACCCCTGGATTTATTCACAGATTATTGAAGCTGATAAAAAAAGCTGCAAGACATTTGGAGGACATGGGAATGCCATAGCACAGGTGTATAACCATATAATAATGCCACTCGCATCTGAAAAGGATAAAGTAACGCAGGTGAAATGGGGGTTAGCTGATTTCTCCCACAGATTCGGGAGAAAGGCAGAGGGCATGTGGCTTGCCGAAACAGCAGTAAACAAAGAAACCCTGATGGTAATGGCCATGGAAGGAGTCAGGTTTACCATACTTTCCCCTTTTCAGGCATATATGTTAAGGGGTATTAACCCTGGTAAATCAGAATGGCAGGATGTATCCGGTGGCAGAGTGGACTACACGCGGCCCTATAGATGTTTTCTATCAGAAGACAGATCCCTTTATATTGATATTTTCTTTTACAATGGGCCACTCTCAAAAGCCATCGCATATGAAAAACTTCTTGGATCAGGAGAGGCTTTTCTTAGAAAGATTATTGAAACCTATCCATCAGAGACAAATACCCCTGCCCTTGTCAGTATGGCAACAGACGGAGAGAGTTATGGTCACCACTTCAAGTTCGGTGAAATGGCCCTAACCTGGGTTCTTGATACAGTAATACATCAAGATGATATTACACTTACCAACTATGGCGAATTTCTTGAAAAATACCCACCTGAAAAAGAAATAAAGATCATTGAAAACAGCGCCTGGAGCTGTGCACATGGAGTTGAAAGATGGCGTTCAAACTGCGGGTGCAGTGTGAGCCAGCATCCAGGGTGGACGCAGTCATGGAGAACTCCTCTAAGAGAAGGGCTTGACTGGCTTAATACAAAATTATCTGCCATTTTTAAAAGAGAGACAGAGGGCCTGTTAAAAAACTGCTGGGAGGCACGTAACAGCTATATATCAGTGATGCTGAATCCTGATGAAAAAGAAAAAAATAGATTTATCCGCATACACTCAGCAGGATCACTCACTAAAGAAGAAAAAAACCTGGTATTCAGACTCCTTGAGTCTCAAAAGTTTGCCCTATACATGTTTACAAGCTGTGGCTGGTTTTTTGATGATATCTCCGGACTGGAGGCTGTCCAGCTCCTCATGTATGCAAAAAAGGCCATTGAATTATGCGAAGCTTTCTCTACAGAGGACCTTGAAAAGGGACTTATGGATTATCTTAACAGGGCAATATCAAACGATCAGAGGTATCTGAATGGCCTTGAGGTTTATAAAAAAAAGGTGCTTCCTTTGAAATACAACATGGTCTCCCTCAGCGCAAACTATTCACTGTTGTGCGTTATGGATCAGAACCACAGGTTGGAATGGCTGAAAAATATCGTTAAACCCCATAATGAAAAATGGGGTATGGCAGGTGAAAGCAGGATCTTTTATGTAGAAACAGATGATCCTGATATCATGGATGCAGGAACAAAAATATGCAGCATTTCCTTAAAAACCGAAGATAATGAGTTTAAATGCATTTCAGGAAAGACAAGTATAAAGAATCTAAAACACATAGAAGATATGGTTGATGGTATATTGTCCGGCAGCAGCCAGACAGTTGATCTTGATACGTTAGCAAAATATCTCATTGATTCAAATACCTTTACCCTGAACGATCTGATGCCTGATGTAAGGTCAGAAATAGCGGGGATCCTTTCCACAGGGTTAGAAGAAAAGTTTTTTAAAACAGTGTGTGAAAGACCTCAAGAGATATATAACTACATCAAATGCCTCACATCAGCAGATAAAGCTATGCCGGATTATTTGGTTAATTCGATTCAATCCATAACTAATGATCTTTTGATAAAACTATTCAAGTATTCAGGTGATACACCGATAAATTATAATGAAATTGAATATTTATTAAGCCTGTTTGAAAGAGAGCCTGATGAGGTGGAATCAAACTCCATTAACAATACAGTTTTTAACCCTGTCACTCTCCTGCAGCAGCAACGAATAGTAAAATCTATTCAGTTGTTTCTTACAGGGCAAATAGCATCAATCAGGGATAATAATATAAACCTTTACTTAACAAATATTCTTAATTCAATTGTCTTTATCCAGAAATACAAATTAAACCCTGATTTATGGCAATTCCAGAATCTGTTTGATGATCTAAGGAGTGATATGGTTTTTATGAAAAAAATAGATCGAGACTCTTTATCATTATTCCGGCAGATCGAAAGTCTGATGGGGTTTACAGGGGGTAATCAATATGCTTAACCTGGTAATGGTGCTTCATTGTCATCAACCGGTTGGAAATTTTGATCATGTATTCAGTATGGCCATGGATAAATGCTACCGGCCCCTTCTGGATATCCTTTACAGGCATCCATCAATAAAAACAGGTATTCATTTTTCAGGACCTCTACTTGAATGGATAGAAAAAAACCGAAATGAATATCTCTCAATTATTGGTGAAATGGTAAAAAGAAAACAGGTTGAGATGCTGTCAGGTGGTTTTTTTGAGCCTTTGCTCGCTGAGATCCCTGCCCATGATGCCATTGGCCAGGTCAGTTTGATGAATGCATACCTGAATGAAAAATTCGGAAAACAACCAAGGGGTTTCTGGCTCACTGAGAGGGTATGGGATTCCACCCTGCCCCTTGTCTTAAAAGATTCAGGGCTTTCTTATACTATTGTTGATGATACCCATTTGTATTATTCCGGTTTGAAACCCGATCAGATATATGGCAGTTATATCACAGAAAAAGAGGGCCACATCCTTAAAATACTGGCAACGCCAATGGTAATGCGCTACCTGATACCCTTCAGGATGGTTGAGGATGTGATCGGTCATCTACGTCATGAAGCAAGCCTGGGCCGAAACGTTGCTGTATACGGTGATGATGGTGAAAAATTCGGGTTATGGCCCGGAACCCATGAATGGGTAATAGAAAAGGGGTGGCTTGAAAAATTCTTCAATGCTATAGAAAACAACAGCGACTGGCTTAAAACAACGCTCCCAAGTGATTATATTGCCACCTACCCTCCTCTTGGCAGGATTTATCTCCCTCAGGCATCCTATGAGGAGATGACAGAATGGGCACTGCCGCCAGACCAGTCATATGCGCTTGAAAATATCATAAAGAGGTTTAAGAACGATAACCTGTGGGATAGCTATCGGCCTTTTGTTCGTGGCGGCATATGGGATAATTTTCTTGTGAAATATTATGAAACAAACCGTATGCATAAAAAAATGCTTTTCTTAAGCGAAAAGGCTAAAGAAAATATAGAGGCACAGACACACATCTGGCGTGCCCAGTGCAACTGCGCCTACTGGCATGGGGTTTTTGGAGGCCTTTATCTTGGGCATTTGAGGAGGGCAATACATGAAAATCTTATCAAGGCCCAGGAAATACTCAGTAAAGATAAGCCCAGTCAGCTTGAGTATGTTTTTGTTGATATCGATAAAGACGGGCATAATGAGATAATAATTGAAAATAATAAAATGGGCATTGGTATATCTCCTGCCTCTGGCGGCGGTATTTTTGATGTCTCCTTTTTTAAGAAGGCGTATAATCTTACCGACACCCTAACCAGAAGAAAAGAGGCATACCATAATAGTATCAGTGCAGCTCATACTGATACAAATGCCTCAAACGATGGCATTTCATCAATACATGATATACATAATAAAGGTATAGATAATATTGAATCACTTCTCGTGTATGACCATTATCCAAGGATCTCACTACTAGATCATTATTTTACAAATGAGACCTCTCTGGAAAATTATTCGAAGGCGCAATACAATCCTGATGCAGACCTTTCAGATAAAATATATAACCTGAAAAATATTGTTTCAACAGAAGATAATATTAAGATTGAACTTGAGCTATCAACTATAACGCCCTGTTTATCAAAGGCTATTAATGTCTCATTAGATTCTGAGATGGCCTTTACCTATAATTTTCATAATAACGGAATAGACTATATCTCAAAAATATTCGGCTGTGAGTTTAATATTAATCTTTATTCTGACCAGGATCCGGCAAAGTACTATTACCTGCCAGAAACAGATAAAAGGCGGGAGATATATGAGACCGGTGAAGAAAATAACATTAAGGAATTGAGGCTAATCAATAATACAGACGGATTTTTAGTAAGATATGAATTCTCTCTCCCCATTACAGTCTGGTTTTACCCTGTTATGACCATATCGAAATCGGAAGAGGGATTTGAGCATACTTATCAGGGCTCAAGCCTGCTCTTCAGGTTACCTCTCGAACTGCCACCCGAAGGGAAAAAGGGTATTGAAATAAAGATGAGCATTGAAGATTCCCATAATTTTTAAACCATACAACAACACATTGCCTTCCTTTTTTTTGATATCCTGGTATTTTTTAATAGAAATATCTGGAATCATTGACAGTCTCGTGATAAGTATATTTTTAAGCTATAAATTAATTAGTTATTATATTTTCTGGTGCTTCCAAAAAAGATTGCATTGGAGGTAATATGAAGATCACTGTAATCGGTGCGTCAGGGAGTGTCGGGGCGCCAGCAGTTTTTTATCTTGCAGCAAACAGGCTGGCTGGCGAATTTTTAATGATCGGAGGTTCAAGGCAGAATCTCCTCCAGCAGCATGCAATTGATATAAGTACAGCGGTTTCTTCAAGGGATGTCATTATCAGGACCGGGGATTACAGCGATATGGCCGGTTCTGACATTATTATCAACGCTGCCGGTGTCCCACAGGGTTTGATTTCCGACCGGATGGAGATGCTGCCCAAAAACATTGAACTGATTAAACAGATCTCATTCAAAATAAAACAATACTGCCCTGACGCCATTGTAATTACAGCTACCAACCCTGTAGACCCCCTAAATTATGCCACTTGGCTTTCAGGCGGGTTTGACCGCAAAAAGATTATCGGTTACTCCATAAATGACTCATTCCGTTTCAGGGAGATGCTTGCAATGGCCTATAATGTCAAGGTAAGTCAGGTGGATGGGATAGTTATTGGAGAACACGGATCAACACAGGTTTATCTTTTCAGTACAGCAAAAATCGATGAAAAAAAGATAAATGTAAGCGAAGAGATTAAGGCAAAGATCCGCTCTGAAATCCCGAATATATTAAAACGGCTTGAAGAGCTCCAGTCAGGAAGAACAGCAGGCTGGACATGTGCTGTTGGTCTGGAAAAGATTGTAAGGGCGATTGTCGAGAACACCGGAGATGTAATTCCATGTTCTGTTATGGTTGATGGTGAATATGGTGTTCAAGGAATCAGTATGTCTGTCCCTGTAAGGCTTGGTAAAAACGGGGTATTGGAGATACTCGAGTACCAGCTCGCCCCTGACGAGGTTGAAGGGGTAAAAAAGACCGTTTTAACACTCAAAACCGCGGCCGGGATTGTGGATGAAAAACTCTAATATTCATCTGTAATTTATTCGGAAAACTGGCAATTTTTCATATAGAGGAGAATTTTATGGGTTACAGTTTTCAAAAATTATTTGAGCCGGGCATGATCGGGCCAATGAAGGTGAAAAACCGGATTATCAAAACAGCTAATGGCACCTCATTTGTTGACCCTGATCAGAATGTCGGTGAGCGGATGATAACCTATTATGAGAGGCTTGCAAAAGGTGGCGTTGGACTACTGGTTGTTGAGTCCTGCGGCACAGAATATCCGCTCGGCATTCAGCATGTCCATTATGATTCAGAAGGTAACTATGAAGGGGTGCAGCTTCACATGGACGATGACCGCCTGATACCCGGTTTCAAAAGACTGACCGATGCAATACATAAACATGACTGTAAGGCCTCTATCCAGTTCCAGCACGCTGGTCCATGGAACCCGACCGGGCTTTTACCGAGGGACCCTAAAATAAGAGATATTAAATGCGCCTCTGCCATGACAGAAGAAGAGCTTCCAGGGCCTGATTTTTTACCCAGCAGAGAGATGACGAGAGATGAGCTGGAAGAGCAGATTAACCTGTGGGCAGGTGCAGCCGAGAGGGCCTACAGGGCTGGTTTTGATGCCTGTGAATTTAATCATGGCACAGCACACCAGGGAAATACATTCCTCTCCAGGATATGGAACAAACGTACTGATGAATATGGTCCACAGAGCTTTGAAAACCGCACCAGGTTCCTGCGCCGCTGCATAGAAGAGGCCCGCAGAAGAACCGGTCCTGGCTTTGCTATTCATGTAATCATGAACGCTGTAGAATACAACCACCCGAGGGCTACTACCCTTGAGGAGGGTGTGGAGCTTGCCAAATGTGTGGCTGAGGTGGCTGACGGCCTTAACCTGCGCGGAGAGAGGTATGGCCACAGGGGAGGTCTGATACAGCCTGACCGCATACTCTACCCTGCCCCACCGGATGATCTTCCAAAAGATTATGACTGGAGCCGGAATGGCAGGGGTGCATCTGTTCCGCTTGTGGAAGCGGTAAAGAGAGGGGGCGTAAAGATCCCCGTATGGACTGCCTGCCGTCTTGACCCAATGCTGGGTGAAGAGTATCTCCAAAAAGGAAGCCTTGATTTTGTGGGCATGACAAGGCGTCTCCTGGCTGACCCTGACCTCCCCAACAAGGCAAAAGAGGGACGTATTAATGATATCCGTTGGTGTAACGGCTGCCTTTACTGTTTTGACTGCCGTAACCGTAATCAGGTGCTGGCATGCAGGACAAATCCATACCTTGGAAAGGAGCATCTCCCTGAATTCCAGATCAGGCCTGCTCAAAAGAAAAAAAAGGTACTCGTTATTGGAGGCGGACCTTCAGGGATGGAGGCAGCCCGTGTTACTGCGCAGCGTGGGCATGATGTAACCCTGTATGAAAAAAACAGCTATCTTGGCGGTTTGATTCCACTCGCAGCAATTGTGAAAGACCTTGAGACCGATGACATGACTATGTTTGTAAGATATCTTGCCACCCAAATGAAAAAAGAGGGCGTAAAGGTCAAATTAAAAACAGAAGTAACATCTCAGATTATCCAGCATGAACACCCCGATGTGCTGGTGATTGCATCAGGTGCAGCACATGGTAAAATCGGGGTTCCGGGTGCTGATAACCCTAAAGTGATCAATACTGATAAACTCCATGGCATGCTCAAGTTTATGCTGAAATTCTTCACTTCAGCCCAGATAGAAAAATTATCAAAGATCTGGATGCCTGTTGGAAAGAGTGTGGTAATAATGGGTGGCACACTGCATGGTTGTGAACTTGCCGAATATCTTGTAAAGCGCAGACGCAGGGTAACTATTGCGCATAACGGCCCGGAAAATGAACTGGGCGACCGTATGACCATAGATGATATAGTCAGTCTGTGGCCATGGCTGAAACAGAATAATGTATCCATATGGTCTGATGTTGAATACCGCACCATTTCTGACAGTGGGCTGACAATAAGCCTTAAAGACAAGCGCAAATATACCCTTAGAGGGAAAAATATTATCAGCACCCAGGACTGGGAACCTAATAATAGCATTGTAGAAAGGTTTAAAGACCTTGTGCCTGAAGTTCATATAATAGGAAGCTGCAGGGAACCGGGTTTGATAGTAGATGCAATGAAAGACGGGGCAAAAATCGGTTGTGAGATTTAAACCCATATGGAGGTCACGGATGTTCAAATTACTTGAAGGTGCAGTTCCATATAAAGCGGAAGATGAAGAGAGGTATATCGAAAGGGGCTGGTGGCGCGGTTTTACACTTGGAGACTATCTTGATCTGGCTGCTGATATCCATCCTGACAAAAAGGCTTTTATTGACAGGATAAGCCGCTATACATATGGTGAGGCGCGCGAAAAGGCTAACCGGTTAGCTGTTGCCCTGATCAAACTTGGTATCCAACCCCTTGATCGTGTCCTTATACAGTTGCCCAACTGGAATGAATTTATTTTTGTCTATTTTGCATGCCAGAAGATTGGGGCAATCCCTGTGCTTCTGATCGACAGGTACCGGCAATTTGAGATAAACAGGCTTATAAAGCTTACCGGTGCAAAATACTGGATTGTAGCGGCAAGAACAAGTAAATTCGATTATGCACCGCTCGTCAAAAGTGTACTTACAGATCATCCTCAGATAAAAAACGTGATTACGGTCCGTGGCAGGATTGATGGCACGACTTTTAAAAGCATGGAAGATATGATCCATGAAACCCCGTTAACAAAGGAAAATAGAATCCTGCTCTTAAACCGCAGGCCTGATCCAAGGCAGGCTGCCCATATGGGGCCTACAGGCGGGACAACCGGTGAACCAAAGATAGTACCCCGTACACACAACAGTCTTGCCTGTGCTGTTGAATTTTGTTCAAGATCATGGGATCAGCATTGTGAAGATATTAATATGATTGTAGGCCCTGTGGGCCATGACCTCTCCTTTTCAAAGGGGCTTTTGGGGAGCATAATCACACAGGGAACACTAGTATTTCAAAAATCTACAGATAATGCTGACATATGTCGGACAATAGAAGAAGAGAAAGTCACCTCAATAATCTGGGTACCCACTCTGGCACAAAGGCTCCTTCAATATGAAGATATAGGCAAGTATAACTTAAGTTCACTCAAAAAAATGCACTCCGGCGGTGGAGCAAGCCACAGCGAGATGATAAAGGAGATCACTGCCCGGTTAAACATCTGCTATTATAATGGATATGGCGCAACCGAGGGTATGACCTGTATTACACGCACCACAGATAGTTATGAGACTATCTGCCATACTGTGGGAAGGCCAACATTCCCATATGATACCTATAAGGTTATTGATTCAAAAGGGGCTGAATTACCATGTAATATGCCCGGTGAATTACTGGTAAAGGGGCCATCTCTTTTTTCAGGGTATTACAATAATCCTGAAGAAAATTCTAAAATCTTTGATGAAAACAGTTTTTTTAAGACAGGAGACATTGCTACGATAAGCGAACAGGGGTACATAACCCTTTGCGGAAGGATCAAGGAGATGATCAACAGGGGTGGCGAGAGTATAAGCGCTACTGACATAGAAAAACTGATCATACTGCATCCCGATGTTACCCTTGTAGGGGTTATACCCATGCCTGACAAACTCATGGGTGAGAGGGTATGCGCCTATATAGAAACAAAAAATGGTGCTTCACTCACATTTGAAGGGGTAATTGATTTTTTAAAATCCCAGAATGCCTCGGTTCTTCAGTTCCCGGAGCGAATTGTCTTTTTAAAAAATATGCCCATGACAAATGCCGGAAAGCTGGATAAAAAGGCATTGCGTACAGATATAGAAAAAAGGTTATCAGACG